>JBKQNQ010000315.1:0-2974 GCA_052145875.1 Thiobacillaceae bacterium | reverse complement strand
GGCTTGCTCAATTCCGCAGACGTAAGATGCTGCCCGGGCATGCAGTCAATCGACCATACTCCGGTGGCATATACAAATCACCCGTGCGCTCAGCGTGATATCCGGTGGTTGGGGTTACTCCTATGCCATGGCGCTCTGAGGCACGGCGGTCGCGGGTGCCCATTCAGGAACAGCAGCGAGCACGTCTCGGTGAAGGCGCCCAGGACGTATTTCCTCTGCTTTCCTCGGCCAGACCAGACTGCACGTATTCCAGCGCTCTTCCAGCCGCGGGAACTAGGCAGGCAGGGGAAGTCCGGGTATGTATGCGCCGAGCCGCGATTCTTGAGTTTTTCGTCGAAACAACTGGCTAATACACAATGACGTCTTGCCTGGGCCACCAGCATGAGGTTCCGGACATATACCAGGAGGCCCATCACTTGACCGACAATGATCACCAGGTCATGTCGGGAGATCGCATAGGAGAGCAAAGCTCCACCACCCAGTAGGCTTAGCCACCAAAAGGTCACCGGTACCACCGAGTCACCCTTTCGCTCCGAGACTAGCCATTGTACCATGAACCGAGCGGTGAAGAGCCCCTGGCCCAGCAAGCCGACAAGGAGCCAGAAAGTCAGCCTGGACATGGCTTAAACGGCCTCCTTGCGATGTCCTTGCCCGATCGGCGAAACGCCTCGAGTGACTGCTTTACCGGCATAACGGCCTGCTTCTCTTGAATGGGTACGTACCTGCTCCTCACCGTTGTCACTTAGCACCTGGTAAGACAAGGGCCGACGCAGGAGCCAGGCAACCCCAATAAGATCGGTGATTACCCTTAGTGATCGATTCCAGAGGTTATAGTGCGAACGGCCGTAAGTTCTTGGCCGGTGATTTACCGGTACCTGAATAACGTGACACCCCTCGCGCAAGAAAAGCGGCCCGAAGAACCGGTGCACCCCCTGGAATAGCGGCAGCCGCAAAGCCAAGTCACGAGGGAAAATTCGCAGGGAACATCCGGTGTCATGGATTGACTGGCGCAAGATCAGGTTCCGAACTTGGTTGGCCAGTCGGCTGACTAGCCGCTTTGACCACGAATCTACTCTCCGAACTCTCCAGCCTAGGGCAACATCGTAACCAGAAAGGGCATTCCAGAGGGTACTCAAATCCGCTGGATCGTTCTGCAGGTCTGCATCTAGGGTTGCAAACCAATCTCCCCGCGCAGCACGAAAACCGGCTATTATCGCTGCGGACTGTCCCACAGTTGCTCTCAATCTCAACCAGCGGAGTTCAGGATATGTATTCGCGAGTTCCGTCAAGACTAGCGAGGTCGAGTCGGTTGATCCATCATCAACGATGATAATCTCAAACCTTAGTAGCTGTCTTGGTGTTGGATTGCTTGACACAGTACACAGGGGACGCAAGGCAAGGGTGATTTCCGCTACAAGGTGGGGCAAGCTCAACGCTTCATTCTTGGCCGGGATGATAATGGATAAAGAAGATTGTAGACCGAATCCATGATCAATCGGTTTGTTCGCAGGAAAAGTCCCTGCCTGGTAGTTCTTCTGCGAAGGCGGCAGCTTCTGAGAATGCAAACGGCTTGTTAGCTGAGGCTCGTGTGTTAAATCAAAACGTATTTGCGACATGGCTGGCCTCCTTACCGTCCCAACAGGATCATGCCCGTTCCTACGAGAATTGGGTAGTTATCAGCTGACTTTTGTCCGTGCACTAAATGTTCGTAAGCAGATTCTCCACCTGGCCAATTGCCCCTGGTGCCTCATCCACTCTTGATCTTCGGGTACAGCCGCTTCAGTTTTGTTCGGGCATCGTCGATTTTGAATTGCCAGTCCACGGCGCGTTGTTTGGCGTTGGTGTTGTCGGACCAGATCCCGACCTCAGATTGCAGCAGTGGCAGTTCGCCGATGCGGCGGTCGCTCAGACATTGGCTCGTCAGGCAACTCAACTCGCATTCGGCGATGTTCAACCAACTGCCGTGTTTGGGCATGTGGCAATAGTTGATCCGCTTGATATACTCCCGCGCTTGCTCAGGCGGAAACGCCGTGTAGAATGCCCCTTTCGTGTGCGTGTTGAGGTTGTCGCACACGAGCGTCACCTTTTCACAAGTAGCATTACGCGTGTCCAACAATTGGGCCACTTCGATCGCCCAGTCGACCTTGGCCCGACGCTCTCGGACGGTTGCCTGTCGAAAACCCGACAACGGTTCCGCGAACATGGAAATGCTCGCCGTGCCGTTGCGTTCGTATTCGTAATCGACACGTTTCGCATGCTTTTTCGTCGCGGCGATCGGCACCTTCGTCTCCTTCAGCAATTGCACCGGTTGCTCGTCCATGCAGAGCACCGGTTGCTGTGGATCATACGCTTCCGCGTAAATCTCGAGCACGTTCTCCATGTCGGCCACGAACTCGGCATCCTGGTCGGGCGGAATCACCCAGTACTCGTTCTTACGCTTGGTCATGCCATTTTTTTTAGCGTCTTGCGAACCGTCTCCGCGCAGATCGAGGGGACCACTTCCAACACCGCCAACTCATCTGCCAACAACTGCAACGACCACCGGCCATACCCCGCCGGCGGCTTCCCCAACCGCATTGCGATCAGCTTCGCTTCGCCCACGCCATCCAGCTTGTGCGGCGTCGGCGACATCGCACGTTTCTTGCGTTCCAACCCGGCGTCAAAGCCCGCTGTGACCAATCGCTCACGAAGATTCTCCACCGTCCGCACTGAGCAACCATACGCCTCCGCGATCTTCGAATCCGGCCACCCCAGCCCATCCGCATCCGCCTTGAGCAGGATTTGGGCCCGTTTCACTTTCTCCGACGACCCCTTGAGCCGCTTGACGATATCCTGGCACACGCTACGTTCATCATCCGACAGCCGGACGATATACTTCTTGTTCAGACGTCTTCGAACGGACCTGGGGCAGACCTCTCTCTTCTTGATGTGTCGTGCACCGTAAAGGAGCTGCTATGGGCAAATACAACAGGAT
>JBKQNQ010000314.1:0-3349 GCA_052145875.1 Thiobacillaceae bacterium | reverse complement strand
GCTGGCACAACACGTTGTCCACGTAGATGCGCCCCACAGGTTTGAGAGCTTCTATGATCAGATGAAGCAAGAGTACGTGTCGGCGCGCTGGTTGTTATACGAGGGTCTAACGTCAAAGACCCCCCATTTCTCAGACCGCGACGTGCTTCTTGGCGCGACTGAGCCTAAGCCATCGCTGTCCCTGGCAATCGAAAAGATCAAAGCCGCCTATAGACTTTCGTACTCTTTATTCGACAAGATAGGCTTCTTCATGGCCGCCTATATGGAGCTAGGTATCCCGGAAAAGCAAATCACCTTCCGAACACTCTGGCGCACCGGTGAGAACAAGCCAATACGGAAAGAATTTGATTCGACCGGCAACTGGGGGTTCTGTGCCTTGTACTGGCTGGCGAAGGACTTTTTCGAAAAGGAAAACGACGAGGTGGCGGAACCGCAGGCCCGCGGACTCAGCGACATAAGGAATCACATCGAGCACAAGTACTTGCGAGTGACAGTAGCTGAGCCTCCGACCGCGCCACCTGACGACTTAGCCTTAATGGTGTCTCGTGAGCAATTTCAGGCCAAGGCAGTTCACCTTCTTAAACTCGCCCGTTCAGCACTCATCTACTTGGCCATAGGTGTCCGGCTTGAGGAAAAAAGGCGCGAACCAAATCGCGCGAATGTGCCCATGGAAGATTTACTGCCGACGCCTCACCTGCCCGACGGCGAGAAGGTGTAGCAATGACATTGCAAGGCGTCCTAACCGTAAGACGCGGCGTGCCGGAGCCGCAGCAATCACCACCATACCTTGCGTGTGATAATATGCTTAACGCCTCCAAAGAAGGCACACACCGCAACAAGACCTGGGGGCAGGGTCTCGTAGAACCCCGCATGCTGTAAAGCCTTACTCGAACTAACCCCGCCGCCTTCCAGCTTGAACTATGAAGATTTCGCCTTCTGGCTGGTTAGCTAGGGTTCGTTCCTCTGCCTGAGGCTGCACGAACGCGCGGCATCGAAAATACTACTGGTTGCGTTGCCGAATGGCGAGTCGCTCGACCTGAATCTGTTTCGCAAGGTTATAGGCGGTCGAGAGGTCGCCATCTCCTTCCACGAGCACTCGTCCGATGAGCAAGACCGAGTTGCTCGGAGAGACTATAACAAACTCTTGGGCGTGTTGCCGGTTGGACGGACAACGCGCTCGTCGTCCCGAATGTGCAGCGCCATCTGGAAATCGTCGCGCCAAGTGTAGCCCGCATGGCCATTGTCTGGCAGCACCGGATCGTTAAAGAAGATGCGCAGCCCGTCGAAGTCGCTGCGGAGGCCATCGAGCACGATGATGTTGGGCGCGATCAAAACGGAGTTTCGTGCCAGCGTCGAATTCTTCTCATAGAGCTTGTGAAAATAGCAGGCGATCACGAGCGACAACACCTTGGTCTTGGCAGCGCCAGTGGCTATCTTGACCACAAAGCGTGGCCAGTCCTCGTCGAACATCTTGGCCGATACCGCCCCGGAGGCATCGAAGCGCAGCAGGTCGTACTTGTCGCCCGCACCGCGCACGTCATAAAGCCAGCTTATGGTTTTGTCGGCGGCGCGCTGCGCGAAATAGTAGCGGGGCCGGCTTTGTGTACCGTCCGCCTTCTCAATCAAGTGGTTGGTCTCAAACCACCAGGGCAGTAGAGCGCGATGTATCGGAAGCTCCGGCATAGCCGGGATCGCGCCATGCCTTGACCTCTTCGCGTACTTTCGCGACGAGGGGGGCAGCAACTTTTGATAGGCAGTGCTCCGCAGCTCTTCCGCTGCCGGGAACCAGCGCACGTCGGGGAGAGTATTTGATAGGGCGATTGCGGAAAATTCGGATGAACGGCCATTAAGGGGTGTTCCTTGTTGTTCTCTTGCCTTTGTTAAGCCAGTTGACGTTGATGCCCATCCTGGTCTTCCCATGTACTTCCAGTGTCGGCAAGGTTTCTAAGGGTCACCAATTTTCTTCTACGACGTGCCAATCATCAACGCCGCAAGGTGTTTGCCTGGACGAACAGCACTGCGTTTTATGCAGGCCAGGTAAGCCTGTCATTGTACTGCGAGCACCGAAATATGACCGGCCTCGCTGGTGTCGGCACGTGGCCGGATCATGATTTCCACGTCCTGGTTGAGCGCGGTCAGAAATTCCATGAGGCGTTCGACGGAAAACTGGTCGAGGCGATAGTTTTTCAGGGCCGAGACTTTGGGTTGCGGCACGCCGAGCAAGGTGGCGATTTCGCGTTGTTTCAGCTTGCGCGCCTTGAGCAATTCATTGACCGCCAGCGCCAGACGGGTCTTGGTCTGCCGTTCGGCGGCGTCAGCATAGCCGAGGTCGGCGAAAACATTTGTCGTGCCGCGAGTAATCGTGCTCATGGTGTACCTCTACTTTCGTAATCAGTCCGCGCGCGTTTCAGGCGCTCCTCAATTAAATTGACGTCTGTCTGGGGTGTCTTGATGCCGCTCTTCGATTTCTTCTGGAAGGCGTGCAGGACATACACCACATCGGCAAACCGTACCGTATAGACTGCGCGGTAGATGTCGCCGCGATGATCCTCGACGATCTCCAGGACGCCGGGCCCCTCTCCTTTCCAGGGTTTAGCGTTCGGGTGCTTGGCGCCAATCTGCGCCAAGCCGAGCGCATAACCCATTTCATCCTGCACTTCAGTCGGGAAGGCCAAGTAGTCCTTTTTCGCCGAGGCCACCCAATGCAGGGGCTTCTCACGGGTGAGGCTTGGGGGAACGCGTACCATGGCTATGTATATCAAGACAGGTATAAATAGTCAATGACTTTTCTGAGCCAAGGTCGGAGCTAGGCGCACTTCCCAGATCACGGCTCGAGCCTCGCACCGGCGTTGCCCCCTGCTTTGCCAGGGCCAGGCTCTACGCGTTCGCGCACCGGGCCTGTCGTCCCACCATTCGGTCACGATCCCTGACGGAAACAGCTACTTGACGGCAGCAGCTTCGCCCACCCCACAGCTTCTTAATCCACGTTTCTAAGGGGCCAACCCCTCGGGCAGGCAAAGGTGAAACGCCGCCAAGGAGCAGGCATCCCCAGCCTTCCGCGCTTTGCTTGTGCAGGCCGGGTGCATTACAAATCTTCTGGCGTGATACCGGTGTGCTTGCTACGCGAGCCAACATGTGGTGCCGATGTCATCTCGATCAATCATGGAATGCAAAAGCAAAATCGGGCCAGCCTTCGCGTGCGAGCGTTCGGTGCGAACCGGGTTGCCGCTTATTCTTCCATCCGATTGCACTCAGCGCCGCAAGCAATCGTCTAGCTTTGACGGATGGCCATTGCTCATGCGGCCATCGGGATGGAAATACTGATGTCGACGGGCTTGGATTTTCCATG
>JBKQNQ010000313.1:0-10489 GCA_052145875.1 Thiobacillaceae bacterium | reverse complement strand
CCCCCCCGCGGCGATACCAGCCAATTGCCGGTGACGGGACGCGCGCCCCCACGGTCCCAAGCCAGGTTGCGCGGGACGGCGGCTTGCGCGTTGCCCTAGGCCCCGGCATCAACACCCGATGACCTCCGTGCACATTTCCGGAAAAATTTCGGCGAAGTCGCCCGCTCTACAGGGAATTGGGCGCTTCGTCGCCCAATTTCAGCAGAGGCGCCCGTCCCCAGCCTGGCCCACACCTGCCCGTCAGGGTCAATTTCAGCGGGTTGTCCGCAGATCTCGGGGATGTCGAGTTCACGCTACGGGACGCGTGAGTGACGCGAACCATCCAAGCGGTTGGGACTCAGCCCTCTGCCGCCTTCTCACCCCGTCCGATTAGCGCCAATTCGACGCCCCCGCCTCGCTCACCCCGAATTCTGGTGCCGTGCTTTGGTGCTTGAGCCCAAGAGGGTTCCCACGCTTCAGCACGCTCAGCCGTATCATCTCTAAGATTCTGAGCGATGCTGCGAAATTTTCCTGCGATTTCCAGCAGGGCGCCTGCGACATCCGGGTCAAAATGGCGCCCTCTTTCGGCTAGGATCATCGCGACGGCCTGCTCATGGGGGTACGCCGGCTTGTAGACGCGCCTGGAAATGAGCGCATCGTAGACGTCCGCCACGGCCATCAGCCTGGCAGAAAGCGGGATGTCATCGCCGGCTAACCCTTGGGGATAGCCACTGCCGTCCCACTTCTCGTGGTGGCAGTAGGCAATTTCCCGAGCGTACCTCAGGAAGGAACCCGCCGTCTCACCCAGTTCCCGCTCCGCGTGGATGATGACGTCTCGGCCGTATTCGCAGTGGCGTTTCATCAGGTTCCATTCGTCCTGGGTTAGCTTTCCCGGCTTAAGCAAGATCGAATCGGGAATTGCCACCTTTCCCACATCATGCAGGGGCGCTGACTTATGCAGCAGCTGGATTACCTCATCATTGAGCTCCTCAGGGAAACGGCGGCGACGAACCAAGTATTCTGCCAGTGCCCTCACGTAGTTCTGGGTACGGCGAATATGGTTACCCGTCTCATTGTCCCGCGCCTCAGCCAAGGAACAGAACGCCGTGATCGTCGCTCCCTGGGCTGCGATCACCTCCTGCTTATAGCGGACCAGTTCATCCGATTGCAGCAGGATCTGCCGCGTGCGCTCCGCAACCAGGCACCCCAGTTGATCGTTCTGTTCGCGCAATGCCCGGGTAGCAACGGACAAATTCAGGTGGTTACGAACCCTCGCGAGGACCACTTGCGGGGAAAACGGCTTGTGGATAAAGTCGGCGGCGCCCAGGGCCAGAGCCTTCTCCTCGTTTGCAGAACTCTCCTTGCTGGTGAGAAACAGGACTGGGATGGCCTGGGTTTCAGGGCTGCCCTTCAGTCGCCGGCACACTTCAAAACCGTCCATCTCCGGCATCATGACGTCCAGCAGAATAAGGTCGGGTGTGTTGCCCGTTTGGAAGAACTCAATGGCTTCACGCCCATTGGCGGCGGTATGGAGGATGTACTGGTCTCCCAGCAGGTCTTCGAGAATCAACAGGTTCTCCGGAAGATCATCTACAGCAAGTATGTGGTATACGGGTTCGCCCATGGCTTCATTCCAACTGTACAAATGCGTGTCTCTGTCCCCTTTGCGTAATCGGCGCCATCATCGCAATGTTTAATCCGAGCAAATAGGATCAGTCCAGAACGCCCGCAGCGGCTTTACCCATTCCAATGATATGGTTATAAGGCCGCATCACTCGATGGGCCGCCTCTCCGACCGTCGTCCATTTGGGATCGAACGCCCTTCATGATTGGTTGCGCCATCCCTAATGTCCATGGCCAGCGCCGTAGCTGGTATCCAGTCTCCCGTCTAGGTGACGACGTTGCCTCGCACCCCTCCTACGCGGGACGATCCTCAGAACTCGTTACGGATGCGCTTGTAGCCCTTCACCAGCGCGTTGTTGGCCTGCGCCACACTTTCCGAGAAGCTTGCCACATCAGGTGTTACCCGAGGGATACCCGATAGTTCTTCATCGGAGTGAATGTTGGCGGTGGATGGAATGTAGAACCCCGGCGGCACCGTACATCCTTCAACCACCGAGTTGTGGCGCACCACGGAACCGTCTCCAACCACGCAATTGAACAGAACCGTGTTAAACCCGATAAACACGTTGTCCCCTACCGTACAGGGCCCATGCACGATGGAGCGGTGCGCGATGGACGTCCCGCGACCAATGGTGACGCCGCCTCCGGCTTTGCAGTGAATCACCACGCCATCTTGGATATTCGAGTTGGCACCGATAATGATCGGGTCCATATCACCGTCCTCGTTGACCTCGTCGGCACGAATAACTGCATAAGGACCAATAAAAACGTTTTCCTCGACAATAACCTTGCCGCACAGAATGGCAGTCGGATCGACGAATGAACAGTCGTGGACAACAGGCAAATGCCCGGATGGATTCTTTCGTATCATGAAGCTATTGTAACCAATGAGGCGTCATTATCGTGCCCAACAACGGGGCCTTTCGGACCGGCGAAGGGTCGAATCAAACCGCCGCTGCAGCAGCGTCCCGATCCGATACCTTAAGCAACAATCCACGAACATACAGATCGCAGTGTAAAGCGAACTGATCCACAATGGCATCGGCATCCGAATCAGAAGAGCGCAAGAAAACGCTTGATGCGGAAATATCCCCGGAATTCTGTTCCACAGGCCTCGCCGCGTTGCGGTGAATGATCCGCGCTCGCCCAAGCGCCATACAAAGCCGCCCTGCGGCAGCGGGAACTGGCGGACGGCAGCACGGTCACGTCCACGTCGAACCGTGCAGCTCCAAACCCCGCAAAAGGCAATGCAACCACTCAGCCTGACCGCGACGTTGACTTGGGTGGCGCAAAGGGCACAACGTCGCGCCGCAAGAATTCGCGACGCCACGCCCGCCTCCGGAGTTAGGCGTAAGCCCCCGATTCAACCAATCGTTATTGGCAAACGCACCCCCGGTGTCAATGAACTGGCGACGATAGGGAGGAGCGACCCCCTATCGCCGCCGGCGAGGCCGTTGGCGCAAACGCCAGAGCCGAGTGGGCTAAACTCCCGGGCGGCGCGGACACCACCCAGCACTTCCCCAGACTAACGGGGCGGCGGCGGTGGATAGCCGCTGCCCCCTGGGAGCGTCACTTGGGCGGGAACCACGACGACTGTCTGAGGTGGCCTTGCATAGGCCCGGCCTCTGTAGGACGGTAACTGATTGCCCTTGGCGTACATGCACTGCTCGTAGGCAATATCGTACTGCCGTTGCAGGTTCGCCCCACTTCGGTTGGCGGCACCGACCCCGACCGCACTGCCCTCGATAACTCCAATACCCGCGCCCGTCGCCACGGCTTCGTCGCGACCATGGCCCAGCAGCGCCCCCGCGACGGCACCGATCGCGGCACCCGCAGCAGCACCGGAAACCACCTTGTTTTGGGCAACCTGTTGCGGGTCTTGGCCCACCTGGTCCCGCGCATAGGAACGGCAGGATTGTTCCTCCGCCTGAAAGACCTCAAACGGCTTACCAGGTGGCGGCATGACCGCCACGTCAGGTGCCAAGGGTCGAGTTGCACACCCAGCAAGAACCGTAGCGGCTCCCGCGACCCAAAGCGTTAACTGCGAAGTAAATGCCATGATCGCCTCCTTTCAACGCGGGGCAGAAGGGGTCGCTGGGACCGGCCTCCAACCTTCCGCGCAACTTTGCACATACGGGTAGTAGCCTTGTGACGAGTCGCAGAAGTACCAGGACTGCGACGCAGGAGCGGCAGGGGGCGGGGGCGGCATCACGTCAACCTGGGACTGCGTGACGACCACTGGAGGTTGACTCACCAGTACCGGAGGAATGTACGGATCCGGGTACGGGTACACCGGCGCCGGATAGAAATACCAGAGACCCCCGGTCACCCACCACCACCCCAGACGTCCATTGTGAAAGCTGTGGCGCCATTGGCCGCCGCGCCAGATGCGGAAGTCTTGACCATGGAAGCGATGAATATCACCGCGCCAATGAACCGCGTGACCGTAGTAGTCTGCTTGGGCCGGGCCGGCCAAGGAGGTGGACAAGGCGAGAACGGCCAGGACCGAAGTGAGAGTTGCTTTGTATTTCATGATGTTCTCCAAAAAATGTGGATCAGAAAGAACGTTTTCTCGGGCGACCTATTGCTTGCCCGGAACGCGACTGAATTGACTCTTGCGACCCCGGACGCCTTGGAACCGGTGCGTCATCTCGTCAAGCACCGCCCTTTGTTCAGGGCTCAGGGCCGCCTGGAGGGTGCTCGTGGCATCGGCGAGTTTGGCCAGCGTCTGGGCCATCTCACCGGCTCTCTCAGCGCGATAGCGCAGCAAGGCAGCGGCGTCGGCATCGGCCGCGGGACGGGTGGGTGGCGAGCCATCCGCCAAGCCGATTACCACCGCTCGATATGCCCCCCACGCCCCCTGTTGGGAAGCGCTGATCTCAAGGCGATCTGCCATTCGGTCTAGCCGGGCGCTGAGACGCATCCTGAGGCGTGCGTGTCTCGTGCCAGACTGATTGCAGCAGTCCAGCCTGGGAGTGGTAGGCTGAAAGGTCGACTCGGTAGACGCGGCTGGCGCATTGTCGCTAAAGGCAGGGACGGAAAAGCAAAAGATGACGGCACTTAGGCTCAACGCGGCGATACCGGAGGGACTACGTGGATTCAGAGCATTCATACTGGTTTCTCCTAATGGGGTTGTGAACGCAATTTCATTACACACCCTCGATGTAAACGTCCTCTTTCAAGGTCTACCGTTTTTGTAAGCAGGATGTAACGATTTGTAAGAAGCCCGTCACCCCCCAGCACGCCAGTGGATTGCGCGGGCATCAGCCATGAAGCGGGATAACCGGCTTGGCAAGAAGGCTTTCGTGGTAAGCCACAACCGGGCATTGCAACCCGACTCGGCTGTTTCCTGGAGGGGGCCGGTCCCCCATATCCCTTAGAGCTGACGCCAGCGTGAGGCACCATTGCAGCATCGAGAATCGATAGCCAAGGCGCACTTAGGCCAAGCAAGGACTCCAACCTTGGGTTATGCTAGATGAGGGTGTATGTCCGACACGGCAAATACGGGGACGCCCCGCGGAGCGAACCCCACCCTTGGGGCGGGCAACGAAGTTCGCGATTCCACAATGGCTAAAAGACAGGAGCGAAGACATTGGCGATAACGGAGAATCGCAATATTGCGATATTTTGTGATTTTGAAAACGTGGCCATCGGATTGAAAGAGGCCAACTACCCGGATTTCAAGATTCGCCCCATTCTGGAACGGCTCCTCCTCAAAGGCAGCATTGTGGTAAAGAAAGCCTATTGTGACTGGGACCGTTACCGGGACTTCAGGCGTGACATGCATGAAGCCGCGTTCGAATTGATCGAAATTCCTCATGTGCGACAGTCTGGCAAGAACTCGGCGGACATACGGATGGTGGTCGACGCACTCGATCTGTGCTACACGAAGAGTCATATAGATGCCTTTGTGATCATCAGCGGTGACTCAGACTTTTCTCCGCTGATTTCCAAGCTCAAGGAAAATGGCAAGAGCGTGATCGGAATTGGGGTGCGTGGCTCTGCGTCCTCGTTGCTAATAAGTAACTGCGATGAATTTATTTTTTATGAAGATCTCCCCTTGCCACGGCAGCCGCAAAGCGTCCCTGCAAGAAGCTCGTCGGCACCAAAAGCGGGCAAAGACATTGCAAAGGGTGGGACCAAGCCAATCGGGCCTGCGACACGTCCTGAAAAGCCCGCGCTGGAGAAAGCGGTGCCGGACGATGAAGTCGGAACAGCGAGCGTGAGCGAACTCAGTGCCAAAGAAAAGAAGAACCAGGCAATCGAAATTGTGGTTGAAACGGTGGAGCAGCTTGTCGCGGAGCGTGGGGGTGAAGGATATATTTCGGCATCATTGATCAAAAGCACTATCAAGCGCATACGGCCCGGTTTTAGCGAGTCGGAATATGGCTACAGCGCCTTTGGAAAGATACTGGACGACGCGCATAAGAAAGGCGCGCTAGTCGTGGAGCGGAAAGAGGGGGGCGCAGTGAACGTTGGCATGCCTGTATCCAGGGCTTGATGCGGGTCACACGCGAAGCTTGGCAGATGGAGTCGTCCTTTGGGCGATGGGAGATTAAGTCATGCAAACAACGATCATCATTTCGGCGCTGCTCTTGTCCCTCGAGTTGCTCCTTGCCTCGCCCGCTTGGTCCAGTACTGTCGTCGAGCCCCCGTTACCACCTGAGGTTCAGGACATGCCTGCTGCACCCATTGAACCGTCTGAAAAGACTGTCATACCAGTCACGTCATCCCGCGGACAACTTCTCTACGAGAATCACTGCACGAGCTGCCATGAGAGCACGGTTCACGTCCGCGACGACCGACGTGTCCAATCGCTGACCGAATTGCGGGAGCGGGTCGCGCGCTGGGCCACATACCTGAATCTGCACTGGAGTGAGATGGAGGTCGATGACGTGGTTCACTATCTCAACAACCGGTTCTACAAGTTTTGATTCCAATAATATTGCCAGTAGACAATCCAGTCTTCGCGCGAAAATAGCACCGCTTGACACCGGGCGCAATTCGAAGGGGTTTGTCAACTAACCGTGTTCCCTCTACCGACAGCGGCAAATGGCCGATACCGCATGCATGCGCCCCCCGCTTAATACGATGGGTTGATGATGAGGCGGGACGCGGCACAGGCACCAATCCCGTTACACCCTCAGAAAAAAGGGGGAAATGAATACGAAGGTGTGCTATGTTCACCAATCTCGTAAGGAGGAAATGAGATGAGCCTTACCTACTGCGTGACGTCTGTCTGCCCGATAAGGAACGAGTGCCAACGTTTCGAAAACGACGCGGGGTCGCATTGCGTATTCCGGACCTATGCGGATTTCAGCGAGGAGCTGGTCCGCAGAGCGGACAATACGGTTTCATGCCCGTTCTTTAAGGATAAGGGCGACACGGTGCAGGCAAACGCGGCTTAGCGATCCGAAGGTTTGAACATGGGGCGGAGCCTTACGTTAGGCCGTCTGGACCGAAATCGTGACAGGACGGCTTCCGACGCCGACAGAATCCATGAAAACGACAAACAGCGATCGTAGTGCCCCACGCCATCATATTGACAATGGGTTAAGCGCAACAGGCCCAATTTCCGCTTTTTGGCACTCCTTGGGGCGCGCTACCAACGACAGCCCGCAAGCGCTTTGCAGGAAAGGTTGCTTAAAGGCTTAAGTGAATACGGCCCCAGCGGGCCAGGAGAAACACGGTGAACAAGCCTCATGGAATCAACTTCTGGATCGGCAATGCAGTACTTGTCGTAGCCTTCATTTGCCTCTTCGACATGGACGCCTTGTCGGCGTTGTTGGGAATTTGGGCGATGATATTGTGGATGGTCCTTGCGGCGATTGGTTTCTACCTGATTTATCGGGACAACGGGCCGTCTTCGTCGCTGCCGAATTAGTCGTCCGACGATCGCTCACCCGATCCCGGCGCCTTGCCCGAGTAAAACAAATCGCAGAACGTTCTATAGCGGATTGAGACGGTTTCAGGGCTCCGTTCGCATTGGGCACGGGCAAGCGACCAGGCCTCGCCTGGACAATATCGGGACACAAACTCCAGATTTTCTTGACGATAGGCCTTCTGGCAATGCCGATAATGGACCATATCGAAATCGAGCCCGCAGGCGACGAACGCTTCAGGTAGGGTCATGTTTCTCCGACGAAGGCCTGTACCTTCATGTTCCGCTTTAGGCTCAGCTGCAAGTCCTTCAAATTTATCCGCATCGAGATTGGCCAGTCGCTTGCAGAAATCTTGCTTGCGCCCGGCGCACTGAGCATTACTCCCGAGGAACCTGCTGTAGTCAAGTTGGTGGGCAGCTTGGTCACAGGAGACATCCGCGCATGCCCCACCCGGAAGCGTGAGCATCGACACAACCAGCATATTGACTGCGTACGATCGCTTCACCATCACGCCCCGCTCATCGCGGCCTTCTTTTGGACCAGCCGCCCCGCCTGATAGTCCCGAAATGCCTGCTCAATCTCCTCGCGGGTATTCATGACAAACGGACCGTACTGGACAATCGGCTCACCGATTGGCTTGCCCGAAACGAGGATGAACCGCGCTCCGTCGGGGCCCGAAGTGAGCGTAACGGCGTCGCCCTCAGCAAGCACGCCGAGGCTGTGTAGCGGCAAATTGGTGGATCCGATCTGTCCGCTTCCTTCAAACAGATAGATGAACGCACGATGCGAACGTTGCAAGGGGACACTGAATTTCGCACCGGGATCGAGCCGCACATCAAGATACAGGACGTCGGTGTTGGGGTCCTGAACGACGCCGCTTCGGCCGGCGTAATCGCCCGCCAGAATCCGGATTTTCGCGTGGGTCTCCTGTACTTCGGGAATGGCCTCCGATGAAAAGTCCTGATAGGCCGGATCAGTCATTTTCTCCGCGCCTGGGAGGTTGATCCAGAGCTGAAACCCTCGCATCAGGCCATTGCTTTGCTGTGGCATTTCCGAATGGATGACACCGCTCGCCGCCTTCATCCACTGCGCGCCGCCTGCGCGAAGATCGCCCGTGTTACCCATGCTGTCCTTATGCAGCATGTGGCCATCAATGATGTACGTGAAAGTGACGAAGCCGCGATGTGGGTGCTCGGGGAAGCCCGCAATGTACTCGTCCGGGTCGTCGCTGCTGAAATGATCGAGCATAAGAAACGGGTCGAGGGCCTTGAGTGCCGGCGTACCGATGGTGCGATGTACCGTCACGCCTGCACCTTCAGTCACTGCCGTAGCCTTAATGAGTTGCTGTATAGAACGGGTCATCGCGGGCTCCTTTCTAATCCAGGCGCTGACAGCGAGGTCATTCGGTTTCCAGAAAGAGAACGGCTCCAGCGCGCTTTCTGCGGTATCGCTGAGGCAGCAGCGGGAAGCAGACAAAATCCAAGCCGGGTCAAGCGCCAGACTATCTAACAAGGGCTAGCAGTTCTCCATAGCTTTGGCTAAAGAGTCTCACGCCGTCCTGCTGCAACGAATCTCCCACCTTATCGGGCGCAATTCCCAGATTCTCCGCCTCCAGCCAAGCCTCGCGCGCGGTTCGATGCTGATCCTGCAGCGCCGACTGAAAATGGCCATGGTCTAATAGTGCCCCCAAGGTTGCATCCGGCAATGTATTGATGGTCTCCGGCCCCTCAAGCGATTCCACGTACAGGAGATCCGAGTATGCTGGATTCTTGGTGCTCGTACTTGCCCACAGCAGGTACTGCGGCCGTGCGCCGGCCGCAGCAAGCTCGGCAAACGCCGGGCCATGAAATAGTTCGAGATAACGCTCATAGGCGAGCTTCGCCGTGGCGATCGCAAGCTTTCCCCGCAACGCCAATGCCGACTCGCTCCCCGATGCCTCAAGCAAACGATCAACATGGTTATCGATGCGCGACAGGAACAAACTGGCAACTGCCTTGGCCTGCTTGATTGACCCCCCACCGCTCGAGCGCATTTTCAGCCCGCGAATGTAGGCTTCAAATGTGCGCACCGCCTGCCGTACGGAAAACAGGAGGGTAACATTGACGTTGATCCCCAGTTGTGTGAGCGTCTCAAACGCGCCCAACCCCTCATTTGTCCCCGGCACCTTGATGAGCAGATTAGCTCGCCCCACCGCTTGAGCAAGGCGTTGAGCCTCGGCCACGGTCGCACGTGCGTCGTGCGCCAGTTCGGGGCTGACTTCCAGGCTGACGTAGCCATCGTCGCCATGGCTTTGCTCATACACCGGCATGAACAGGTCACACGCCGCCTGGATATCAGGAACCACAAGGGCTTCAAGTCGGGCCTGTGGGGACATAGCGATTGCGCGAACCCGCATCAGGTCATCGCGATAGTGGTCGCTGCCACTGATTGCCTTTGCGAAAATACTCGGATTGGAAGTCAACCCGCTTACGCCCTTACGAACCATCTCCTGCAGGCGGCCCGATTGCAGCAGGTCGCGAGACAAATTGTCGAGCCAGACGCTCTGGCCAAGGCGCTTGAGTGAGCCCAAATCGTCCATGTTCAGCTCCTGATTGCACTGTTCATCATAGCGAAGTGACGCTCCGTTTTGTTGACTTTTCTTTGGACCCGGCGCGCCTTTCAAGTGCGCTTGGGATACTAACCGGGGGTTTCCATGCTTGCATTATGGTCAAATCGCCACTATTGCGCCGAGAAAGCCGAATGGGGGAAGAGGATGGCTTGAGGCGGTATTCGGCGGTCTTTTCGCACGATTTGCAAGCGGCAGCGGAAGGCCCGCTCGATCTGACCTCCGCCAAGGCAGGCTTCCATATTTATCGCAAGGCCCAATCCCGCGAGGCTCGTGCAATTGAGGGATGTCACCCGGCTCGTCTTACTGCCACTCAAACACCCAACGAGACCTAATTCGACCCTGCGGATGATTCCCCCTTCCATGATGAGAAATCCACCGGGCCGGCGCGAGGATCCTG
>JBKQNQ010000312.1:0-16307 GCA_052145875.1 Thiobacillaceae bacterium | reverse complement strand
AACCGAGAACATGGTGGGCCACAAGTTTGGCGAGTTTGCGCTGACCCGTACGTTCAAGGGTCACGCGGCCGACAAGAAAGCTAAGAAATAAGGAGCCATGATGGAAACTTCCGCCCGTTTGTACGGCACCCGCCTCTCTGCCCAAAAGGGTCGGCTGGTGGCGGACCAGATCCGGGGCTTGCCGGTGGAGCGCGCGCTGACCATCCTTGCGTTTAGCCCCAAGAAAGGCTCAACGATCATCAAGAAGGTGCTCGAGTCGGCCATTGCAAACGCGGAACACAATGAGGGTGCCGACATCGACGCACTCAAGGTGAAAACCATTTACGTGGACAAGGGACCCAGCCTCAAGCGTTTTGCCGCCCGCGCCAAAGGCCGTGGCAATCGAATTGAGAAGCAGACATGCCATATCACCGTGACGGTGGGAGATTAAGAGAGAACCATGGGACAGAAAACTCATCCAATCGGCTTTCGGCTTGGTGTTCAGCGCACCTGGACAGCCAAATGGTATGGCTCCAACAAGACCTTTGCCGCCACGCTTAAGGAGGACCTGAA
Source organism: Thiobacillaceae bacterium (assembly GCA_052145875.1). Lineage (GTDB taxonomy): Bacteria > Pseudomonadota > Gammaproteobacteria > Burkholderiales > Thiobacillaceae > DASQBT01. Next base: position 15,755 of record JBKQNQ010000312.1, on the reverse strand, counting down.
AGTACGCGAGTACCTCAAACGCAAACTGGCAGGTGCGTCGGTTAGTAAAGTGGTGATTGAGCGCCCGGCAAAGAATGCGCGTATCACGATTTTCAGCGCCCGTCCTGGTGTGGTGATTGGCAAGAAGGGCGAGGACATCGAGAAACTGCGCGCCGATCTGGGTCGGATGATGTCTGTGCCGGTGCATGTCAATATTGAAGAAGTTCGTAAGCCCGAGACCGATGCGCAAATCATTGCCGACAGCATTGCGCAACAGTTGGAAAAGCGGGTGATGTTTCGTCGCGCGATGAAACGTGCGATGCAAAATGCCATGCGTTTAGGCGCCCAGGGCATCAAGATTATGAGCGCCGGCCGGCTGAACGGTGCCGAGATTGCACGCACCGAATGGTATCGCGAGGGCCGTGTACCGCTACATACGTTGCGTGCCGTTATCGACTATGGCGTCGCGGAAGCCAAAACGACGTATGGCATAACCGGTATCAAGGTTTGGGTTTACAAGGGCGATAGCCTCAGCCCGGGCGACCAACCGGTTGCCGCCGAGCCCGAAAGGCGTGGCAAGAAACCAGGAGTGAAGCATGCTGCAGCCAGCTAGAAGAAAATACCGCAAGGAGCAGAAGGGCCGCAACACCGGTGTTGCTACCCGTGGAGCCAAGGTGAGCTTTGGTGAATATGGTCTCAAGGCAATCGGACGAGGTCGTTTGACGGCACGCCAGATCGAGGCGGCGCGACGCGCCATGAGCCGCCATATCAAGCGGGGTGGCCGGATCTGGATCCGGATTTTTCCGGACAAGCCGGTTTCCAAGAAGCCGGCCGAAGTGCGCATGGGGAACGGCAAGGGCACGCCCGAATTCTACGTTGCTGAAATCCAGCCTGGCAAAGTGCTGTATGAAATGGACGGTGTGGATGAAACGCTTGCACGGGAGGCGTTCCGTCTGGCTGCGGCCAAGCTGCCGATTCAGACCGTGTTTGTCAGCCGGATGATCGGGAGTTAATCATGAATGCGAAGGAAATACGTGGCAAATCTGCCGCTGAACTGACCCAAGAGCTCGAGAGTCTGCTCCGCGCCCATTTTGCGTTGCGCATGCAAGTTGCAACGCAGCAGTCAAACAAGACTGCCGATCTGGGCAAACTGCGCCGAGACATTGCTCGGGTCAAGACTGTGATGCGTGAAAAGGCTCAACCATGAGTGAAACCAAAGTTGTACGCAGCATGATTGGCCGCGTCGTGAGCGACAAGATGGCCAAGACCGTGACCGTATTGGTCGAGCGTAGCGTGAAGCACCCCGTTATTGGCAAGGTCATTCGCCAATCCAAGAAGTACCATGCGCATGACGAAAAGGACGAGTATCGTGAAGGCGATGTGGTTGAAATTCAAGAATCGAGGCCTTACTCCAAGACCAAAACTTGGACCGTGGTAAAGCTCGTTGAACGGGCTGCCAGCTAAGCCTTGATTCGAGACCGGAAGTCCGTTATAATGCTGGGCTTCCTTGGGGCGCATGCTATTTGCCCCTTTTGTTTCCTCCCCTTCGGGGTCCAAAACTGACGACGCGTCTAGCAGAAAGCGGATGCGGGTTAAGTTGGAGATTAAATCATGATTCAAATGCAGTCCGTGTTGGACGTGGCTGACAATACCGGTGCACGTTCGGTTATGTGCATCAAGGTGCTCGGTGGGAGCCACCGCCGCTATGCAGGCGTGGGCGACATTATCAAGGTCAGCATCAAGGATGCAGCGCCACGCGGCCGGGTCAAAAAGGGTGACGTGTATAACGCCGTGGTGGTACGGACCGCTAAAGGGGTTCGCCGCGCCGACGGGTCGTTGGTCAAATTTGACGGCAATGCCGCGGTGCTGCTGAACAACAAACTTGAGCCGATCGGCACCCGCATTTTCGGGCCGGTAACCCGCGAACTTCGTACCGAGCGATTCATGAAGATTGTTTCGCTCGCGCCGGAAGTGCTGTAAGGAGAGTGACATGGAGCGTATTCGCAAAGGCGATCAAGTTATTGTGTTGACTGGCAAAGACAAGGGCCGGCGCGGTTCCGTGCTGCGTGTGATTGAGGACGGTCACGTGGTGGTGGAGGGGATTAACCGGGTAAAGAAGCACCAGAAGCCGAATCCCATCAAAGGTGCTCCCGGTGGGATCGTCGAGAAGGAAATGCCACTCGAAGCTTCCAATGTTGCGCTGTTTAATCCCGCTACCCAAAAAGGTGACCGGATTGGTTTCAAGGCGCTTGAGGATGGCCGCAAAGTCCGGGTCTTCAAGTCCAATGGTGAGATGGTGGACGCTTAAGGGGCAATTATGGCACGTCTACAAAGCTATTATCGCGAAACTGTAAGGCCCGAACTGATGGCACAGTTCGGCTACAAGTCTGTAATGGAGGTGCCCCGCATCGAGAAGATCACCCTCAACATGGGGGTGGGTGAGGCGGTGGCTGACAAGAAAGTGATGGATTTTGCGGTGGGCGACATGCAAAAGATCGCCGGCCAAAAACCGGTGGTTACCAAATCGCGTAAATCCATTGCCGGGTTCAAGATTCGTGACGGTTATCCCATCGGTTGCAAGGTAACGCTGCGCGCCGCACGCATGTATGAGTTTCTGGATCGCCTGGTTACGATAGCCATGCCGCGGATCCGTGACTTTCGCGGTGTGTCCGCGCGGTCCTTCGACGGACGTGGCAATTACAACATGGGAGTGCGCGAGCAAATTGTTTTTCCGGAAATCGAATATGACAAGATCGATGCACTTCGTGGCATGAATATCACGATTACTACCACCGCCGAGAGCGACGAGGAGGCCAAGGCCCTGCTTGCCGCTTTTAAGTTCCCGTTCAAGAGTTGAGGTCCGAATGGCCAAACTGTCCATGATCAACCGCGAAGTCAAGCGCGTCAAACTGGCAAACAAGTACGCAGCCAAGCGCGCCGCCTTGAAGGCGGCAATTGACAATTCCAAGACGAGCGACGAAGAGAAGATGGCTGCCCGCCTGATGCTGCAAAAGTTGCCGCGCAACGCCAACCCGACACGCCAGCGTAATCGTTGCGCGCTCACCGGGCGTCCGCGCGGTGTGTATCGTAAATTTGGCCTGGCGCGCGGCAAGTTGCGCGAGGCGGCTATGCGCGGCGAAGTGCCCGGCATGGTCAAGGCAAGCTGGTAAGGGAGTGCAACTATGAGTATGAGTGATCCCATCGCCGACATGCTGACCCGCATTCGCAATGCACAGGGCGTTCAAAAAGCCGCAGTCACGATTCCATCTTCCAAAGTGAAGGTGGCGATCGCGCAAGTTCTCAAGGATGAAGGTTACATCGATGGCTTTGCCGTACGCGGTGACGCCAAGCCTGAGTTGGAATTGCAGTTGAAATATTATGCGGGCCGGCCGGTGATCGAAAAAATTGAGCGTGTCAGCAGACCTGGGTTGCGTATCTACCGGGGAACCAATGATCTGCCGCGTGTGATGAATGGCCTGGGTGTGGCAATTGTCTCCACGCCCAAGGGTGTAATGACCGACCGCAAGGCCCGTGCCCATGGCGTCGGTGGCGAAGTGTTGTGCGTCGTCGCCTAAGGAGTACCGGATATGTCACGTGTAGCTAGTAATCCGATTTCCCTGCCGCCAGGCGTTGAAGTGGCATTGGGGGACATCATCACCGTCAAGGGACCGCTCGGCAGCCTCACCCAGAAGGCCAGCGCCGATGTGAGCGTCTCTAAAGAGGGCAATGTCCTCAGCTTCGTGCCGACCGGCACGAGTATTCGCGCGAATGCGATGGCAGGCACGATGCGTGCCCTGCTGGCCAACATGGTTCACGGCGTGACCAAGGGATTTGAAAAGAAGTTGAACCTGGTTGGCGTGGGTTACCGTGCCCAGGCGCAGGGTGATGGCGTCAACCTCTCCCTCGGCTATTCACATCCCGTGGTTCACAAGATGCCGGCCGGAGTGAGAATTGAAACACCGACACAGACCGAAATTCTGATTAAGGGAATTGATCGGCAACAAGTGGGTCAGGTCGCAGCGGACATCCGGGCGTATCGTCCACCCGAACCCTACAAGGGAAAAGGTGTTCGCTATGCAGACGAAGTGGTGGTCTTGAAAGAGACCAAGAAGAAATAACGTGTCGAGGATCAGAGCATGAATACCCTATTGGCAAGAGGCCGCCGTGCGCGCAAAACCCGCGCCAAAATTGCGGCCGTCAAGGCAATTCGTCTCGCGGTGCACCGCAGCAACTGTCACATCTACGCGCAGGTCATTTCTGCGGATGGGAGCAAGGTGTTAACGGCGGCTTCAACTTTGGAAAAGGACATTCGGGCTGAAGTCCCCAATGGGGGCAATAAGGCGGCCGCGGCTCTAGTGGGCAAACGCGTTGCAGAAAAGGCCAAAGCCTTGGGAATCGACAGGGTGGCCTTTGACCGGAGTGGCTTCAAGTTCCACGGCCGGGTAAAAGCCTTGGCAGATGCTGCTCGGGAAAATGGTCTCGTATTTTAAGGGGTAGGGCGATATGGCTCGTACTGTAGTGACTGAAGAGCGCGGCGATGGCCTGCGGGAAAAGATGGTTGCAGTCAACCGTGTCAGCAAGACGGTAAAAGGCGGCCGTGTTCTTGGCTTTGCCGCGTTGACCGTGGTCGGCGATGGCGATGGCGGCATTGGCATGGGTAAGGGCAAATCCCGTGAAGTCCCCGTTGCGGTGCAAAAGGCGATGGAAGAAGCGCGTCGCAGGTTGGTGAAGATCAGCCTTAAGAACGGAACCTTCCATCATGCAACGGTGGGCAAGCACGGTGCATCCGTCGTTCTGATACAGCCGGCCTCCGAGGGAACGGGAATCATCGCGGGTGGCGCGATGCGTGCGGTCTTCGAGGTGATGGGCGTGCAAAACGTGCTGGCGAAATGCCTCGGCTCTACCAATCCGTATAACGTCGTGCGTGCGACCATCAATGGCTTGATGCAAATGGCCACGCCTTCCGAAGTCGCCGCCAAGCGCGGTAAATCGATTGACGAAATTCTGGGGTAGACCATGGCTGACGCAAAGACAATAAAGGTTACCCTCGTCAAGAGCATTATCGGGACAAAGGCTCCGCACCGCGATTGCGTAAGGGGGCTCGGTTTACGGCGGCTTCACCATAGCGTCGAGTTGGAGGATACGCCGGCCGTCCGGGGGCTGATCAACAAGGTTAGCTATCTCGTAAAGGTGGAGGTTTGAGATGGAACTGAACACGCTAAAACCCGCCGCTGGGGCCACGCGAGCCAAGCGTCGTGTCGGTCGCGGGATCGGCTCTGGCTTGGGGAAGACGGCAGGCCGCGGCCACAAGGGGCAGCACTCCCGTTCGGGTGGCTACAAGAAAGTGGGCTTTGAGGGCGGACAGATGCCTTTGCAGCGCCGCTTGCCCAAGCGCGGCTTTGTGTCCTTAAGTCGCGGGGAAACGGCTGAAGTTCGTCTTTCCGCGCTGGGGCGCATTGCCGTGGATGAGATCGATATTCTCGTTCTAAAGCAGGCAGGCGTGGTGCCGGCGACTGCCAAGACCGCCAAGATTATATTGTCAGGCGAACTGTCCAAAGCCATCAAAGTCAAGGGACTCGCTGCCACCAAGGGCGCGCGCGCAGCGATCGAGGCTGCCGGCGGCAGCCTGGTTGAGTGATTGCGCAGAATCGATAGAGAACAGGAATAATCTTGGCCACCCCCGTTACCACAACAGGTCTTGCTTCCGGCAAATTTGCCGACCTTAAGCGGCGTTTGTGGTTCCTCGTCGGGGCGCTGATCGTCTATCGAATTGGGGCCCATATCCCAGTTCCGGGAATTGATCCGCGGGTATTGGAGCAGCTATTCCAGTCTCAACAGGGTGGCATCCTGGGCATGTTCAACATGTTCTCCGGAGGAGCACTCAAACGGTTCACTGTGTTTGCGTTGGGCATCATGCCCTACATTTCGTCCTCGATTATCGTCCAGCTGTTGACGGTGGTGTCGCCCCAATTAGAAGCCCTAAAGAAGGAAGGGGAGTCGGGTCGCCGCAAGATTACGCAGTACACGCGCTACGGCACCGTATTCCTTGCGCTGTTTCAGGGACTGGGAATTGCGATCGCGCTTGAAGCCCAGGCAGGGTTGGTCTTGGATCCTGGATTCATGTTTCGCATCACGACGATAACGACGCTGACTGCCGGGACCATGTTCTTGATGTGGTTGGGCGAGCAGATCACCGAGCGCGGAATTGGCAATGGCATATCGATTATCATCTTTGGCGGGATTGTCGCGGGCCTGCCGCAGGCCATTGGTGGCATGCTTGAATTGACCCGTACGGGCGCGTTTTCAATTCCGCTGGTATTGATCTTGTTCATTCTGTCACTGGCGGTGGTTGCCTTTGTGGTCTTCGTTGAGAAAGGCCAGCGCAAGATTTTGGTTAACTACGCGAAACGGCAGGTTGGCAAGATGGTGGTGGGCGGACAAAGCTCCCACCTTCCGCTCAAGCTCAACATGTCAGGCGTAATTCCACCCATTTTTGCATCAAGCATCATTCTTTTTCCTGCAACCATTGCCGGGTGGTTCGGCTCAAGCCCGCGTATGACTTGGCTGAAAGATTTGGCGGCAACGCTGGCCCCGGGGCAGCCCATCCATATGGTCCTGTATGCAGCGGCAATCATTTTCTTTTGTTTTTTCTATACCGCTCTGGTGTTCAATCCCAAGGAAACGGCAGACAACCTGAAGAAGAGTGGCGCATTTGTGCCAGGCATTCGCCCCGGCGATCAGACCGCCCGCTATATTGACAAGATCATGACCCGGCTAACATTGGTTGGAGCGTTATACATTACATTTGTGTGCCTGATCCCAGAATTTTTGATCGCAAAGTTTAATGTGCCTTTCTATTTCGGCGGAACGTCCCTACTCATTATTGTGGTGGTCACGATGGATTTCATGGCCCAGGTTCAGGCTTACATCATGAGCCACCAATACGAGAGTTTGCTCAAGAAGGCGAACTTCAAGGGTGGGTTGGTCGGTCGCTAAACGTATATGTCTAAAGATGATGTCATCCAGATGCAGGGTGAAGTGGTGGAAAACATGCCCAATGCCACCTTCAGAGTCAAACTGGAAAACGGACACGTCATTCTTGGACACATTTCGGGCAAGATGCGCATGCACTACATTCGCATCCTGCCAGGTGACAAGGTGACGGTTGAATTGACGCCTTATGATTTAACCAAGGGCCGGATCGTATTCCGGGCCAAGTGATAGCGGCCATCAGTGGCCTAGGAGAACGACATGCGAGTACAAGCATCAGTCAAGAAGATCTGCCGGAAATGCAAGATCGTGCGCCGCAAGGGCGTGGTTCGGGTGATATGCGAAGATCCGCGCCACAAGCAGCGTCAGGGTTGATCAGGAAGCACGGGGCACGCTTGGGGTTTTGGCTCATGCGTGATAGACTTATTGGTTTTACGTTCGGAGTATAGAGAATGGCCCGTATTGCAGGGGTAAACATTCCAAATCATCAACACGCAGATGTCGCGTTGACCGCCATTTTCGGCATTGGCCGCGCAACCGCCAGAAAAATCTGTGAGGGGGCGGGGGTTGTTTGCTCGGCCAAGATCAAGGATTTGTCAGATTCCGACATGGAGAAGCTGCGGGATGGCGTATCCAAGCATACCGTCGAAGGCGATTTGCGTCGTGAAGTGACCATGAACATCAAGCGTCTCATGGATTTGGGATGCTATCGGGGTGTGCGTCATCGGAAGGGACTGCCCGTCCGTGGCCAACGCACCCGTACTAACGCGCGTACCCGCAAGGGCCCACGCAAAGCGATCAAGAAATAAGGATAGTTAGATGGCTAAAACCGCTGCCGCGACCCGTGTCCGCAAGAAGGTCAAAAAGAACGTTGCCGAGGGGGTCGTGCACGTTCACGCTTCCTTCAACAATACGATCATTACCATTACTGATCGCCAGGGTAATGCACTTTCCTGGGCGACAGCGGGCGGTGCGGGCTTTAAGGGCTCGCGCAAATCCACCCCATTCGCCGCTCAGGTTGCGGCTGAGAACGCCGGAAAAATGGCGCTGGAATATGGCGTGAAGAATTTGGAAGTGCGCATCACCGGTCCCGGTCCAGGCCGTGAGTCCTCGGTTCGCGCGCTAAATGGCCTGGGCTTTAAGATTACCTCCATCTCCGATGTGACGCCGGTCCCGCACAATGGTTGCCGGCCTCCCAAGAAGCGTCGTATTTAATAAGGGTCTAGATCATGGCAAGAAATCTGGATGCAAAATGCCGTCAGTGCCGCCGGGAAGGCGAGAAGCTCTTTCTCAAGGGTGAAAAATGCTACACGGACAAATGCGCGATTGAGCGGCGGCCCTATGCACCTGGCCAGCATGGCCAGAAAAGTGGTAGCCGTTTATCCGGTTATGGCGTGCAATTGCGTGAAAAACAAAAGATTCGTCGTATCTATGGTGTCCTCGAAGGCCAGTTTCGCCGGGTATACCAGGAAGCCGATCGACGCAAAGGCGTAACGGGCGAAAACCTGCTGGGGCTGTTGGAAAGCCGCTTGGATACGGTTTGCTATCGCATGGGTTTCGGCGCTTCCCGCACCGAGGCGCGACAGGTGGTTCGTCACAACGGGATCAGGGTAAATGGCAAGCGCGTCAATATTCCCTCGTTTCAGGTGCGTGGCGGTGATGTCATCGAGGTGGCGGAAAAGACGAAATCGCATCTGCGTATCAAGGGTGCGGTTGAAGCCGCGGAAGGCCGAGGTTTCCCTGAATGGGTCGAGGTCGACAGCAAGGGCTTGAAGGGCACCTTTAAAGCGATGCCCCAGCGTTCTGAACTGCCGCCTACGATCAATGAGTCGCTGGTAATCGAACTGTATTCAAAGTAATCGCTAACGGAGGCGGTGACTGCATGTTGAATCTTACGAAGGCACCTAACGTTGGAACAACCTGCTTCTGCGCCGCCTCAATGACGCCCCGGGTTTAAGGGCTACTGGTTAGGTTCAACCTAACAAAGATTATGGCCTACGTCCGGTTTGGCCGTACCGAATCAAAAACTGCGTTCTAAGGAAAAAGCCGCATGTCTGCTACTCAGGATTTTCTCAAGCCTCGCATCGTCGAAGTGGACCGCCTGTCTCCCTTACATGCCAAGGTCACCATGGAGCCCTTCGAGCGGGGCTATGGCCACACTTTGGGCAACGCGTTGCGGCGTATCTTGCTGTCCTCCATGACAGGTTACGCGCCAACGGAAGTAAAGATCAGTGGCGTTGTGCATGAGTATTCTACGATTGAAGGCGTGCAGGAAGACGTTGTCGACATCCTGTTGAACCTCAAAGGCGTGGCCTTTAAGCTGCATGGCAAGGGTGAGGTCACGCTCAAACTCGCCAAGGAAGGCGAGGGCGTTGTAACGGCCGGTGACATTCAATTGCCACACGATGTGGAAGTGTTTAACCCCGATCACATCATCGCGCGCTTGACCAAGGGTGGAAAGCTCGAGATGGAGGTTCGTGTTGAAAGCGGTCGGGGCTACCAGCCCGTCCCCGCACGCAAGGTTGACGCAGACTCGCGCAGCGTGGGATCCATCTTGGTGGATGCCTCTTTTAGTCCGGTGCGCCGGGTCGCCTATGCGGTCGAGAGCGCACGCGTTGAACAGCGTACCGATCTGGATCGCCTGGTGATAGACATCGAAACCAATGGCGTGGTTGAGCCCGAAGAAGCGGTCCGCACGGCCGCCCGAATTTTGGTTGACCAACTTTCCGTCTTCGCCGATCTCAGGGGCACCGAAAGTAGCACCGCCACGCCCAGCGTGCCACAGGTTGATCCGATTCTGTTACGTCCGGTTGATGATCTCGAGCTCACCGTTCGGTCTGCCAACTGCCTCAAGGCGGAAAATATCTACTACATTGGCGACTTGATCCAACGTACTGAAACTGAATTACTCAAGACCCCAAATCTGGGCCGCAAATCGCTCAACGAAATCAAGGAAGTCTTGGCATCGCGCGGCCTGGCGCTGGGAATGAAACTTGAAAACTGGCCGCCGGCCGGACTGGAAAAAACCTGAGCGCTTTCAAGTGACTTCAGCACAACCATAACAATAAGTGAGGGGCGCCCTGGCAGGCGCCCTATCCAAAGAACACGAAAGGAAATTAGCCATGCGTCATCGTCAGTCGAATCGTAAGCTCAATCGCACCACTAGCCATCGACTAGCCATGTTCCGTAACATGACAAACTCACTGCTGCGCCATGAAGCGATCAAAACAACTTTGCCCAAGGCCAAGGAGTTGCGCCGCGTTGTGGAACCCATTATTACCTTGGGCAAGAGCTCTAGCGTGGCCAATCGCCGCCTTGCTTTTGACCGCTTGCGTGATCGCGAGATGGTTACGAAGGTATTTGACGAATTGGGCCCGCGCTACGCTAAGCGTCCCGGAGGCTACCTGCGCATCCTCAAATTCGGGTTCCGCGTGGGCGACAATGCGCCCATGGCACTGGTCGAACTGCTTGACCGTCCCGAAGGGACCGGAGACGTTCCAACCGCAATGTAACCCGTGGTAGGGTCAACAAGAAGCCGGGGTCAGCGCCCCGGCTTCTTGCATTTCGGGACTTGCGAAATTTGGGTCGGGGACGCATATTCGCTCAAGACAACAGGAGGGGAACGATGATCGTACTGTTTACCGACTTCGGCGCGCAGGATCCTTATGTTGGCCAGGTCAAGGCGTGCCTTGCCAGACACGCGCCCGGCGAGGTGGTGGTCGATTTGCTGCACCAGGCACCGGATTACAATGCGCATGCGGGGGCCCATCTTCTTGCGGCATTCGCCCCGACGTTTCCGCCGGGCGCGGTTTTCATGTGCGTGGTCGATCCGGGCGTGGGGACCGAACGCGATGGCGTCGTGGTTATGGCTGGTGGGCAGTGGTTTGTCGGGCCCGACAACGGGCTGCTTTCGATTGTCGCCGCGCGTAACCGGAACGTCCAAATGTGGCGCATCCACTGGCAGCCGGAAACCGCGTCGACGACGTTTCATGGGCGCGACATCTTCGCGGTGATTGCGGCACTGATCGCCAAGGGTGAATTTCCACACGACAAGCTGGACGACAAGGCCAAGCTCCAGGTCGAGTTCGATCCGGGCGAACTTGCGCGGATCATCTACATTGATCATTTTGGTAACGCCTGGACCGGCATTCGGGCAATCGACATTCCGCTCAGTTCTCGTGTCGTGGCAAAGGGCGGCGAATTTCAGCACTCGCAGACATTCGGGTATGTCGGCAAAGGCGAAGGGTTCTGGTTCGTCAACAGCGTTGGCCTGCTGGAACTGGCGATAAACCGCGGAAATGCAGCCGAGAAATTGGGCTTGATTGTTGGGGACGCCGTGCAAGTCTACAAGCCCAATTAGGGCCGGCCCTCACACGACGGGCGCGCCGTTCCTCATCATTCCCGATAACGCTAAATCCTTGCTGGCAGCAGACCCGGATGGGGACCGGCAAACCGAATAATCGCAAACCCGAGGGTCCCGGAGCCTCACGACCGGAGGCCGTCTGACGGTGCGCTCCAGATAATGGCTCGTTAACCCATTGCGGGTCACTCGCTAAGACGCTCTACCTGGCACGGCTGCAGCTTTGCCCGCAGAAGCATTGTGTCATGGGACATAGAGAACCAATCTAAAGTCATTCACGTTGGTCCGCGTGGGCCCGACCACGATCAGGTCACCCAGTGCGCTGAAAAATCCATAGGAATCGTGGGTCTGAAGGCTTGCTTCCGCGCCGAGCCCCTGGGTGTCGGCGCGTCTGAACGTGTCTGGAGTCCATTGCGCACCTGCATTGTCTTCGGTGCCGTCGATGCCATCCGTGTCGCAGGCCATCGCCCAGACATGCTCCTGTTCCCGTAATGCCAGTCCCAGGGCCAGTAGGTATTCGGTATTGCGCCCGCCCCGCCCCGAAGAATGGGTAAGGGTGACGGTCGTCTCGCCCCCAGATAGGAGGGCGAAAGGCAAAGCCTTGTTGGCCCGAGTGTCTCGCAAATAACCCTTGATCAGCGCAGCGTGGTCTCGCGCCACGTTTTGCGACTCGCCTTCGATTTCACCCAGGTTGGCGACGGCAAGTCCCTGCATTTTCAGCCAGTCGTCTGCGGCGCCAAGCGACCGCCTCGCGCTGCCGAGGACGAGATTTCGGACGTTGCGGGATAAGTGGCCGTGAGCTTTAGGTGTGTCAAGGAGTTCACCCCGCATTCCACACTGCAGATGATGGGCGACGGCGGCGGGGGCGACTACCCCATAGTGATGCAGGATATTCCATGCGTCCGCAAACGTGGTCGGATCGGGGGCACAGGGGCCGCTCGCGATGTGAACCGGGTCATCGCCCACGACGTCGGAAATGATGAGTGCGATAACGGGCGCCGGACAAAGCGCCGCCACACGTCCGCCGGAGAAGCGGGTGAGGTGTTTGCGTACCGTGTTGATCTCCTGAATCGGCGCGCCCGAGCCCAGCAGCGCGCGGGTTACGGCGCGAAGTTCCTTAAGGGTCAGGCGGTTATCTGGCAGGGCGAGGAGGCTCGAGCCGCCACCCGACAGGACCACCAACAGCAGGTCATCGGATGTCAGCGCTTCAATTGCTGCCAGCATCTGTTGCGCTGCTGCAGCACCGCGACCATCGGGCAGGGGATGACTCGCTTCCACGACATCGATTCGCCGGGTTGGAACGCCATGGAGATACCGGGTCACCACCAGGCCCGAAAGCGGTGCGGTTTCGGGCCAATGATCCTCAATTGCCTTAGCCATCGCTGCGGCGGCTTTTCCCCCGCCGACGACGAGCGTCCTCCCTTTGGGCGGCTCGGGCAAGGCCGGTGGTACAAGCGTGAACGGGTCGGCGGCGTCAAGCGCCGCCTGAAATGCACCTTGAAGAAGGGTCTGAGGCGAGATCATGCAGTAGTGTGGGAGTCGAAGTCGGGTTGGGCAAGGTAGAAACCAGTTGACACGGTTAATTTCGTATTTATAATACGAACCATTCTCATTGCGATTGATGAATATGATAAAAGAAGCCCCCAACAGCGCGGCGGTCCGCGAGGTGTCATTTGATCTTTCTCATCCCTTACCGGCGGAACGGCTGCTCACCGATCAAGCCCAGGTGAAGATTGCTTTCAAAGGTCAGATCTACACCTTGCGCCAAACTCGCAACGACAAGCTAATCCTGACCAAGTGAGGTTAACGTGTACATTTGTATTTGCCGCCAAGTGACTGACCGGGATATTCGAGAAGCCGTTACGCAAGGCGCGTGTCGTATGCGCGACCTGCGCCAACAATTGGGGCTAGGCGAACAATGTGGGAGATGCGCGGAGTGTGCACATTCCGTGCTTAAGCAAGCCAGACAAAGCTGCAGCCCCGAAGCTTGCAATCCCTCTGCGTGAGGATCCACGCTTAGAACCTTGCCGCAGAACGCCGCTATCGGCGGCTCACAAGGACTTGGGCGCGTTACGACCATGTTCCCGTGTGGGTGGAGCGTGAACCCTTTCTTTGCAAATTTGCCTTCCACTATTGAGGGACACGGATGAGCAATCTGGAGCGCTGGTTGATAATTCCGGCGATCATCATTCCCGCGGGCGCAACGGCGCCGGCCTTTGCAGTGCAATATCTGAGTGTGGAGCAAGCGCAGAAGGTATTGTTCCCGCACGCCGATCAATTCGACGCGAAGTTGATCACCTTAAGTCCAAGTCAACGTGCCGCGATCGAGTCCGCGTCAGGCGTACGCGTTCGGGTGGACGCAGTTAATGCCTGGCATGCCATGCAGGGAGGCAAATCGGCCGGTTGGTTCTTGATTGATGAAGTAACCGGCAAGCATGAGTTGATTACATATGCCGTCGCCATTGGCCCAGACGGGGCGGTGACTGGGGTGGAAATTCTCGACTATCGCGAAACCCGTGGCGGCGAAATCCAAAACAAAAGGTGGCGCGCGCAGTTTATTGGGAAAAAGCCGGGTGAAACGTTACGACTGGATGAAGAAATCAAGAATATCAGCGGCGCGACGCTATCGTGCAAACACGTCACCGATGGCGTGAAGCGTGTGCTTGCCACCTACGAGGCGGCGCTGAAATGAATGTGCGCGTGGCGGCCACCGGGTTGCTGCCGCCGCGCGAGTTGGAAATTACCCGCGCCCGTCCCCTGCTCGGCACGTTAGTGGAAATCGCTGCGACCGGACGCGATGCCGCGCGTGTCAACGAGGCCATCGCCCGCGCTTTCGAGCAAATCGATCGCGTTCACCGATTGATGAGCTTCCACGATCCGGCTTCGGACGTCTCGCGGATTAATCGAGATGCATCGGCCTCTCCGGTGTCCGTGCATGAGGACACGTGGCAGGTGTTGACCATGGCGCGGGACGTCGCCGAAGTCAGTCGAGGCTTGTTCGATATCACGATTGCACCGGTGCTCGCGGCTTACGAATATCTGCCGTGCCATCCCGAATTTCCCAAGCCCTCTGACCAGGGGGACTGGCGGCATGTGGAACTCTTGCCAGGCAGGCTGGTACGGCTCGCACGATGCCTGCAAATTGATCTGGGTGGCATCGCAAAAGGTTATGCGGTCGATCTCGCAATTGGATCGCTACAGACGTCAGGCATGTCCGCTGGCCGGGTCAACGCCGGGGGGGACTTGCGGGTGTTCGGCGCGGCAACGCAGACAATCCGTGTGCGTCACCCGCTTGATGCCGCGATCACCGTGCCCTTGATGCGTGTGCGGAACGGCGCAATGGCGACTTCAGCGACCTATTTTTCCGCAAAACTGCAGTGCGGCCGCTGGATTTCGCCGTTAATTCATCCCCTAAGCCGCGCATCCTGCGGCGCAGGAATTAGCGTCAGCGTCGTGGCGGAAGATTGCATGACCGCCGATGCATTGACCAAAGTGGTTCATGCCGACCCGGCGGGTGCCCCCGCATTGCTGGAGTGTTACGGGGCAAGCGCCGTGATGCTGGACATGGATCCGACTACCGGCGGTAGTCGCATGACGCACACCGAGGGGGGTCAATGGCGGGTCGCGGCGCTCTCGGAGGGCGGAGATGAATAGACCCGTTCCGCTACCGGTCCGCTTTGGCAACCGCCACAAGCGCACGCTCTACGTCGTATTTGCGCTGTTGTGGGTTTCGGGCGCGCTTTGGCTTGGGTTCCATTATTATCTGCGCACCCCTGGCGAATTCGGTGAGGTTGCGCATCCTTTGGAAAAATGGTGGTTGCGTTTGCACGGCTTGATGGGTTTCGCATCCCTCGTCGCCGTGGGTTCGGTATTGCCGATTCACGTTCGTCGTGCGTGGTACTTGGGGAAGAATCGCACGACTGGACTGATAACCAAGGGAATGTTCTTGTGGCTGGCGGCGACGGGTTATGCCTTGTACTACTTTTCCAGCGACTCCAACGAGGCGTGGCTGCCCCTGCTGCACTGGGTGATCGGCCTCTCACTTCCGTTGACGTTGATTGTTCACATTCGCCGTGGCCGCGTGCGGCGCGGGATATTGCCCAACCCGGCCTCGCGCGAGGCCGCTTTACTAATCCAGCCAGCCAGCCCCGTGTCACCAGGTGCCGCCAGCCAGCCAAATTCTGGAAGCCCCGAAAGGACACCCCATGTCTCGCCCCCTTCTCAAGCCCGCGTTGCTGGCAACCCTGGTCAGTCTGTCGCTTAACGTATACGGGGAACCCCTCACGGTCGAACAGAAAATCGACGCGTTACAGCAGGAAATCGACAGTCTGAAACAACAGCTTGCCGAAGAAAAGGCCGCGCGGGTGCAGCAGGTCGAGGCGCCGCCCAAGGTGGCCATTTCCAGCCCCGCGCCCGAAGCGGAGAG
>JBKQNQ010000311.1:0-9555 GCA_052145875.1 Thiobacillaceae bacterium | reverse complement strand
CTCACTCATGGTGGAGTGCTCCTTTCTGTTAATTTCCGACTTCGACAATCAGATTTTTAACAGAAAACTCCACCACCTCAACCCCTTACTCCTTCCCAGCCCCGTACACCACTTTCGACTTTAACTCCGTTTTCCTCAAGATCCCTTACATCGACAAAATGTCCTGCCACCGCAGCCGCTGCTGCTAGCGCCGGACTGACCAAGTGTGTTCGGCCGCCCACCCCCTGCCGTCCTTCAAAGTTTCGGTTGGACGTGGATGCACAGCGCTCACCTGGCTCCAGTCGGTCGGCATTCATTGCCAGACACATGGAACAACCCGGCTCGCGCCATTCAAAGCCCGCGTCCAGAAAAATTGTGTCCAGTCCCTCCTGCTCGGCCTGTTGTTTCACTAAGCCGGAGCCCGGCACGACCAGGACCAGTTTCACGTTGGGTGCCTTCTGCTTACCCTTCACCACAGCGGCGGCCTGCCGCAGGTCTTCGATTCTTGAATTGGTGCAGGAGCCGATAAATACCTTGTCTATCGAAATATTCTTGATAGGCGTTCCCGCCTCCAATCCCATGTACTTGAGGGCACGTTCCCAATCGTGCCTCTTGACTTCATTTTCCGCATCAGCGGGATTTGGTACGTTGCCATCGATCGTAACGACCATCTCGGGCGACGTTCCCCAAGTTACTTGCGGCTTGATTTTCGCTGCGTCCAGCGAAACTTCCGAATCGAATATTGCGTCCTCAGCGGACACCAGTGTGTTCCAGTAAACCACCGCTCGGTTCCAGTTATCGCCCGTAGGGGCATAGGGACGGCCACGGAAATACTCAATGGTCCTCTCATCCACAGCCACCATGCCCGCTCGTGCGCCTGCCTCAATGGCCATATTGCAGAGTGTCATACGGCCTTCCATCGAAAACGCGCGGACAGCGGATCCCGCAAACTCGACCGCATAACCCGTACCACCCGCAGTCCCAATCTTTCCAATGATCGCGAGCGCCACATCTTTGGCGGTGACGCCATGACCGAGCTCGCCGTTCACGCTGATCCGCATCGCCTTCGATTTCTTCTGCACCAGGCACTGGGTAGCCAAGACATGTT
Organism: Thiobacillaceae bacterium; assembly: GCA_052145875.1. GTDB lineage: Bacteria > Pseudomonadota > Gammaproteobacteria > Burkholderiales > Thiobacillaceae > DASQBT01. Next base: position 8,468 of record JBKQNQ010000311.1, on the reverse strand, counting down.
CGACCTCGGAAGTGCCAATGCCATGCGCTAGGGCACCAAATGCTCCGTGCGTTGAAGTATGTGAGTCACCACATACCACGGTCATGCCCGGCAGGATCAGTCCCTGTTCCGGCCCGATGACGTGGACAATCCCCTGGCGGATATCGTCCATCCTGTACTCAGTGATGCCAAATTCGATGCAGTTGGCGTCCAGCGTTTGCACTTGCAGGCGGGACACGGGGTCGGCAATACCGAGACTGCGGTCAGTCGTGGGCACATTATGGTCCGGTACGGCCACGGCAGCGCTTGGCCGCCAGGGCTTTCGGCCTGCGAGCTTCAAACCCTCGAATGCCTGAGGACTGGTGACCTCATGCACCAAATGACGGTCGATATAGAGCAGCGTCGTACCATCCGGTTCAACATCGACCACGTGGGAATTCCAGAGTCGGTCGTAAAGAGTGAGGCCAGCCATGAACAGGGGTGCTACCGGGTAAAAGTCGAATTATACCGGTCTGACAAGACACCTGCACGGGGGTTCACGCCGGTCGGCGGTCCCGGCCCTTCCACGCCACCAGCACAAACGCGAGGCCGGCGCACATGGCGGCAAGGCTAAAGGTGACCTGTGGGCCAAGGCTATCCCATATCGCACCGGAATAGAGCCCACCAAGCGTGCCCCCTGCACCAAACGCCATGCTGTTATACAAGCCCTGCCCTCGCGCCTGGTGACGCCCCTTAAAATTCCGGTGAATCAACGCCACTGCAGCCGAGTGAAAGGCACCAAATGTTGCGGCGTGCAGGATCTGGGCGACTAGCACCGCGAGCAAGCTGTTGACCGCCCAAGCGATCAACAGAAACCGCAGCACTGCCAAGGCAAAGGTCCCAAGTAAGATCGTTTCGAGTCTGACAGGCCGGGCGATTCTGGGCATCCACAGAAATACGCCTATTTCGCACACCACACCCAATGCCCAAAGCCATCCAACCGTGGATTTGGCATACCCGTGTGCGACGAGATAGATCGAGTAGAACGTGTAATACGGCCCGTGCGCCGCCGCCATGAGGAAGCATGCACCTAATAGCGACCAGACCTGTGGCCGGCGAATGATATGCCAAACCGGCAAGTGATCGGATTCATGGACCTCAATATCGGCCTCGGGTATATAACGCGAGAAGACGACAATACCGAGAAGGAAACCCATTACGGCCCAAGGCAAGTCCGTCACCGGTCTAAAATCGAACCAATAGCCCAGGCCCACCACGACACAAATGAATCCGATCGAGCCCCACAGGCGAATCCTGCCATAGTGCTGCGTGTTGGACTTCAGATGTGACAGGGTCATCGCCTCCACCAGCGGCAGCGAGGCACTCCAGAAGAAGCTCATGCTGGCCATCACGACGAACAACCACCAGAAGGACGTGCCAAAGAACACGCCTGTATAGCACAGCAAGCTTCCCCATGCGGCGAACTGCACAATCACGACACGCTTGCCGGTCTGGTCCGCTATGTGACCCCATATATTGGGCGCGAAGACACGCATCACCTGCAATAGCGACATTAACACGCCGATTTGAAATGCGTTGAACGCAAGTGCCTTGAGATACAACCCCCAGAACGGAGCCATGGCACCGACGAATGCAAAATAGAAGAAGTAAAAACTGGACAGCCGCCAGTAAGGAACTGGCTTCACCGCAACCGCATCAGCCAGATGTCCGGCGCAAGATTAAGGTTAACCTGGAACCACGCGCGCTCCATTTGGCACATCCCCGCATTGCGCGCGATATCTAAGCGCATGATCCATGATGACAATCGCCATCAGTGATTCGGCAATTGGTGTTGCGCGGAGGCCAACGCAGGGATCGTGACGACCGTGAGTAACCACCTCTATGGGCTCGCCACGCTGGTTGATTGAGCGCCCAGGCAGGCGGATGGACGACGTCGGCTTTATGGCCAGATGGGCGACGACCGCTTGGCCTGAGGAGATACCTCCGAGCACGCCGCCCGCGTGATTGCTTAGGAATCCCGTGGGGGTAATTTCATCCCGATGCTCACTACCCTTCTGCCGCGCGCTTTCCATGCCATCACCAATTTCCACGCCCTTGACAGCATTGAGCCCCATCAGCGCATGGGCAAGGTCGGCATCAAGTTTGTCGTACAGTGGCTCACCCAAACCAACTGGAACATTCTGTGCCACGATAGTAATCCTTGCACCGACGGAATCGCCTGACTTTCGTAACGCGTCCATGTAGCTTTCCAACTCCGGTACACTGGCAGCGCTGGGCGAGAAGAACGGGTTGTTGTTGATCTCTGCCCAGGACTCGAAGGAAATGTCGATTGGCCCGAGTGAGGAGAGGTACCCGCGAATGATCACACCATACTTCTCGTTTAGCCATTTCTTCGCGATCGCCCCGGCCCCAACTAGGGGTGCAGTTAAGCGTGCAGACGAGCGACCGCCGCCTCGATAATCGCGGAATCCGTATTTCTGCGTATAGGTGTAGTCAGCATGACCCGGCCGAAAAGTGTCCGCGATGTTGCCGTAATCCTTACTGCGCTGGTCCTCGTTACGGATGAGTAGGGCAATGGGGGTGCCCGTCGTCTTTCCCTCGAACACGCCCGACAGGATTTCTACCGCGTCCGATTCCTTGCGCTGGGTAACGTGGCGCGAGGTACCGGGCTTGCGGCGATCCAGATCGTGTTGAATATCACCTTCCACCAATGCCATTCCTGGCGGGCAGCCATCCACTACGCAGCCGATCGCCGGGCCGTGAGATTCGCCGAAAACGGTCACGCAAAGAAGGTTGCCTAGGGTACTTCCTGACATAGGAGACAGCGCTCGGTTAAATAGCTGAATTTTAGCAGACGGGTGGGCTTCGATCCGCAAAACAGATCGGCTGACTCACCCCTGGGTTTGGCTGCCGAACCGCGGTTTCCTCCGTTTCGGACGGTCCAGGACAGCCCCTGGACGGCCGACGAACTCAACCACGCGGGCTCTCACACCCCGCAAAATCCTTCGATAGCCGCCAGCGACACATTCCAAGCGCCTGTTCCCGATTCGGCCGTCTTGTGCTCAAATCGATCCCTTCCAACGCCCCTGCTTGTAGCACGCGGGGTCGAAACAACATCCTGGCGCGTTGAAAAAGCAAATCAGTATGAAGATTACCGTCAGCGAACTTATTGTCCGATACCTGGAGCGGCTTGGTGTCGAATACATCTTCGGTATGCCAGGCGCCCATGTGCTGCCGATCTACGACTGCCTCTATGCATCCAAGATCAAGAGCATCCTGGTTAAACATGAACAGGGCGCGGCGTTCATGGCGGGTGGATACAGCAAGGTTTCCCATCGGGTCTCCGCATGTATCGCCACGGCGGGTCCGGGCGCAACCAATCTCATCACCGGCATCGCCAATGCCTACGCGGAGCGCCTACCCGTCTTGGTTATCACCGGCGAGACGCCGACGTATATTTTTGGCAAAGGGGGTTTACAGGAAAGTTCCGGCGAGGGCGGCAGTATCGATCAGTGCGCGATGTTTTCGAGCATCACGCGCTATCGAAAGCTCATCGAACGTACTGACTACCTCGGCCAGGTGCTGAATCAGGCCACCCAAGCGCTTATCTCCCAGGATCCCGGCCCGGTTCTACTTGCCATTCCCTACAATGTGCAGAAAGAATGGGTCGATGAGGCGGTCCTCGATATTTTCGCCTTGCCCCAACGGCCAGAGATGGCGCGGACGCCTGCTTCGAGCGCATTGGATCTGGCACGACTACTCCGCGCGGCCAAGCGCCCCGTCCTCGTCGCAGGATATGGCTGCATTGAAGCCGACGCACGCGCCGAGGTGGCGCAGCTGAGTCAGCTGCTTGGAATTCCTGTAACAACAAGTTTGAAGGGCAAAGGCGTTGTCGCCGAAGGCACGAACCTTTCCTTGGGCTGTCTTGGCGTCACGTCCGACGGCCAAGCCTATCGGTACATCGTCGAGCATGCAGACCTCGTGATTGTACTCGGCGCTGCCTTCAACGAGCGCACCAGTTATCTTTGGGACGCAAAGCTGTTGGCCGGCAAGAGGATCGTGCAAGTCGACAAAGATGCGCGGCAACTTGGCAAGGTATTTAAGCCCGATGTGGCGATTCACGGCGACATCCGTGGCGTGCTAACCGACGTCCTTGACGTTCTCCGGGCAGCAACGAGCGAAGCAAACCCCGGTCAAAAGGGCGGCATAGATCGCCCGACCGCAAAGTTATCCGCGGGCAGCGATGAAGCGGTCCGCCCGGCCCAATTTCGCATCATGCAACAGTTTTTCACGCGGCTGGCCACGCGTTTTCCCAAAGGCGCGCTGATCTTTGACGACAACATAATTTTTGCGCAAAGCTATCTGAATGTTTCAGACGCCAACCACTATTTCCCCAATTCCGGCATCTCGTCCTTAGGACATGCGATCCCAGCGGCCATTGGCGCACGCTGTTTTGCCAAAGACAGTCCCACCTTCGCCATCCTTGGTGATGGCGGCTTTCAGATGTGCTGCATGGAAATCATGACCGCGGTCAATTATGGAATTGCACTTAATGTCGTCGTCATCAACAATGGCACCATGAGCCTCATTCGCAAGAATCAGTTCCAGCTATATGGCGAACGCTACATTGACTGCGACTTCATCAATCCGGATTTCAAGCTGTTGGCACAATCTTTTGGGATACACCACTACCGGATCCAGCGTGCGGATGATGTCGATGCCTTGTTCGATCACGTCGACCAAAACAATGCCATTAACCTCATCGAAATCCTTCTCGATAAACATGCATTCCCCAGTTACCTGTCGGCGCGCTGACCTGTCCGAACGCATCGCCGCACAGCAGGCAGTAATCGAGCGCTTTGAGTTTGCGCTGTGGAACGGCGGGTTCAACGATGCAGTACTCGCGTCCTATCAGTCGGCGTGGCGGACGCTGGAAGCACTGATCGCCAACTGCGGCGCCGATGATCGCCACGCCTTTGTTATCGTCATTCCGGTAGCAGATAGCCCCGGGCATCTCCGGTCGTGCCTTGGCAGTCTCCTCGAACTCTGCCGCACGTTTGGGTATGGCGGGATGCACAATGGTCGCTACCAGAAAGTCGTGGCGTTTATCGCAGACGATTCCCACGAGGCTTCGAACATCGCGGCACATCGGGCGATTGCCCGCGAGTTTGATCAGCTCGGCATTGCCACAACCTACTTCGGTCTGGAGGAGCAAGTGGCCCTTGTCGACTCATTTCCAGCTGTCGCATCGTTGTCACGGATCATTGGAGATGCATCGCCTGACGCTTTCAGCCATAAGGGACAGGCGATCATGCGCAACCTGGCCCAGCTGAAGTTGGCGCAATGGTACGACGACGCCAAGCCTATCCTGTTCTATACGATCGATGCCGATCAATCCTTTAAGGTCAATATCCCCGCATCAAATGGTAGCCGCAACGTGTGCGCCCTAAACTTCTTTGCACAACTTGATGCCATTTTTAGCACGACGGATGTCATGCTACTAACCGGAAAGGTGGTCGGCGACCCTCCCGTCTCGCCCGCGGTTATGGCAGGCCATTTTCTCGAAGACGTCGTCGGTTTTCTGCGCGAGATGCATGACTGCGATCCGAACGCACCTTATCGCCAGCCCCTAGCCCGCACAGATCGTTCGGGCGATGCAACCTACCATGACATGGCAGACCTGTTTGGCTTTCCATTGCCCACACATGAATATCGCTATCGCTGCACACTCTCGGGTGAACCAACCAATTTGGGGTGCTTTGCAGATTTCTCTGGGCGGCTAAATCGTTTCTTCCACGGCGAGCATCCGACCCGTTTTACCTGGTATCGCCCTGAAAATGAACGCTACAGTGTGACGCCGGCACGCACCGTCTACACCGGAAACACAGTCTTCCGGCCTGAGGCACTGAATTGCTTCATTCCCTTTGCTTCGTTGCGGTTGAGGATGTCGGGGCCAGTGATGGGGCGACTGCTCCGTGCGGCACACGGGCGCCGTTTTGCATCGGCTAACCTGCCGATGTTACACACGCGCACGGTCGAGACAACGGGGCAGGCCGAATTCCGGCCTGGCGTAGTCTTGGATCGTGAGCGTGTCGATCTGCATGATGAATTCGAACGTCAGTTTTACGGTGATGTGATGTTGTTTTCCGTGGAGCGCCTTATCAAACTTGGATTTCCCGAGCGGAACGTTCCTTCGGACAGGGTCGCCGAAACGCTCGACGCTGTACAGGCGGAGATGAGACAGAAGTACCTCGGCCAGCGACAGTTGGTTCTCAAAGAGTTAGGGGAGCTGACGGCGCTGTTTAGGAGGACTGATGCCTGGTGGCGGCACCGCCCTGAACTTGCCGGTGCGCGTGCACAGTTTGACAGGTTTATCGACAATATCGGACACAACTTCGGAGAAGGTGCAATTTATGCTGCGTGCGTTAATCCAGCACACTATCGCCGACGTTGGCGCACCCGACAACTTGAAGCGATAAATAGCTACCAGGAGGACCAACGCGCTTGGGATCAAATCCTGGCGACCGTGCGGCAGATTCCGGTGCAAACATGCCCACCGCGATGAGCGCACCGGCCGTCATCGCCGGCGGTCCGTGGCGGGAGAGTGCAATGCGTGGAGCGGTATGGGAGGTCACCGACGCGCGGCGGTCGGCGCGCCGATCGCCACTGCGTTTCAATTTCCAGGTTTCTTGTTTGCACTGCCGATGGAAAGCCCCTGTATAAACGCACTTCGTCGGTGTGCATATGAGCAGCAGCCCTCCAGGAATTTCAGGACATGATCAACCGCCTGCGCAACCGCCTGCATCGCTACCAACGTCCAGCACGTTATAGACATCTGGAAACCTTGCTGCATTCGCAAGGGATGTGCGGTGAGGCGCTCTTGAAAAAACAACAGCAGGATCTCGCGGACATCGTCACCTATGCGGCGGCCAACACCCGTTACTACGCCGAAGCATTCCGCCCCTTTTTGGCAAACGGTCGGTTTACGATAACGGATCTGCCCGCTTTGCATAAGGAGGACGTCGCCCGGCATCTGGATGACTTGCTTACACAAGAGGTGAGCTGCAACGTGGTGAAGGTTGGACACACAGGCGGTTCCACCGGCAAGCCGCTTTCGTTTTACTATGACGATGCGAAGCATGAACTGATGCGTGCTGGAATGATGCGAAGCTACATGCTCTCGGGATGGGCACCCGGGCAGAAAATCCTGAACTTCTGGGGCGCGCAGCAGGACGTCGCGCCAGGAGGCGTGTTCGGCGCCCCGTTTTATAATCTCACTTCATTGCTGTGCGACTTCGCCGCCGCCGAGCGCACGATCGCGGCCCATGAATATACCGAGCGGCAACTCATCGACTGGGGACGTTTTGTCCAATCCTACCAACCCGTGCTACTGCAAGGTTATGCCTCGGTGCTGGCTGAACTCGCGCGTGTCGTGATCAAGACGCGCATGCCCATGCCGAGGACCATCCTTGGCGTATACACCACCGCCGAGGTTCTCAATGACTGGCAGCGTACGCTGATGGAAAGTGCGTTCGGGTGCAAGGTATTTAACCAGTATGGCAGCCGCGAAATCCCCAACATCGCTTGCGAATGTCGCTGCGGCAACCTGCACGTCTTTACCGACATGGTGTATCTGGAGTCACTGAACCTTGATAACGAAGACCGGCTTCTCGTCACCTCGCTTACGAATCGACTCATGCCCTTCATCCGTTACGACATCGGCGATTCAGGCAGACTCCGTGACGGCGAATGTGCTTGCGGCCTTCCGTTTCCGATGATGGAAATGACCATGTGTCGACAAAATGACCTTATCCGCACCAAAACGGGGAAGACGATTCACCCGTCGTACTTTAACCGACTGCTTTATGGCCAGACACAGATATCGCGATACCAGTGGGTGCAGCGGGAGCTGGATACAATGGCACTAAATCTGGTCACAACAGAAAAGCTCGGCGATGAAATGCTTGCGTCGTTATGCGAGCAGATCCGCAGGGATATAGATCCTGACATGAGACTCGAGGTGAATTACCTAAACGACATCCCGCGCACGACCTCAGGAAAACACCGATTTGTGATTGGCCTCGGGCAAAGGCAACACTGAAGGCCCATTGCGAAATGGATTCGTGGCAAGGTCCTTTGCTTGTCGCGGGCCAATTTACTTACCTAGGGAATGCCCTCAGTTTGCAGCGCAGCAGCGGCTCGGTGCAAAAAAACCGTCCCCCGGGCATAGTCCGAATGGCCTACAGAATAGCACTGCAGACATCTCCTTTGCGTCACAGTCGACCAATGAGCTAGACGAACTGAATGCCGCTGTGGCCTCACGGGCTGGAATGGCACGGTAACGGTACCCGACCAGCGCAACGAGTTATGGTCAAATCTGGTGTATGGCTGGTCTGACCCATAGAGGTGTTCAGGCGGCAAATTTCTGCTGAGCCGGCGGATTGTCCTGCACCGGGTTGCCATCCTTGAAGGGGATTCCCTTCAACAAC
>JBKQNQ010000310.1:0-9713 GCA_052145875.1 Thiobacillaceae bacterium | reverse complement strand
CCATGGGACAGACACTGACGTTTGGGAAACTATGACACTGCGCGCCCTTGAGCACACGGAGTAATTGCCACTCATGTCTTTGGCGACGGCGGCATGGAGAGTTAGGAACCACGGCGGAAGGGCGTTTTGACTAAGCTTTGATCGTCCCGAAAAGTCGATCGAACTACATGCATGTGATGTCTGCGACCATCCCATTACAATCCGCCCCAAACCTGTCAGTGAAGCATGCGCAGCTAATGCCGGCAAAGGGTCGAAAGGGTAAGTAGCGTTTTACGCTAAGCGATCATTTGGCCGGATTCCCGATCAACGGCAGGTCTACGGCACCTTGCGGACCCGGTTTACTCTGTTCTCCAGTGACTGCTGTGGCACCGACTTTGAGACGCTCGGCTGAGCGGGCTATCAGGTCGGAGTTCAGCGGAAGCGGCCCTTGCCGAACTATTCAAAGGGAATTTGGCAGGAACCTCAGAAAGGGCCGCTGTAAAAAATTCCGCATCGTCACTTTCGACCCCTTTGAGATTCTTATCAGCCTTTGGTCGACACCCCGTCATTGAAGCGAAAATGGTCATTTTCCTGACCCATAGCCGGCGCTCCAGGACAAAAAGGTCATTCAACAGCCCAGTTGCTTGTTTGCCGGATGGTTATTTCCGCATGATTGCTTTGTGAGCAGAGCCCTGAATCAGCCCTACAGCTCGTACAAGTATGGTTCGATTTCATCAATAGGCTCATACTTTTTGAAAAATAGAATCCAATACGCTAGGATGTTCAAATAGGTTCCGCCAACGCATGTCGCCAACGCATGTTGAAACGCGTTATGCGCGTTTCGGGACAGCGGGTTTCAGCATACTGCTTTTATGCCCCTTAAGCGAGGCGCGCTATGGAACACTGGTTCGATCGGGCTACAAAGTCTCTTGCGCGCGGTGGCGTATCGAGGCGGGAGGCGTTGCAGAGAATCGCGCTTACCGGTCTTGCCAGTATGCTGCCCCAATCAGCATGGGCACTGCGCATGTTCGGCGATAAGCCGATTGCCCAACCTGCGCTCAATTCAGGACCGTTCCTACAAAACAACCTGCGCGGCGCACGCACCACGACACTGTCGGCCTCCACGGTCCATAAGGGGCAGCCACTTACCTTAGAAGCCGTCTGGACATTGTCTGGGACTCACTCTGCATTTGGATTATTCCACCAGCGCGTCGAACTTGGTGGCACACTTCTTCGCGAAGTCACGGTCGAACAAATGCCGGGATTCCAACGTGCCAGTCGTGTTGGGAAACCCGCCACGTCGATTCCGCTAGGACGTATCGAGATTCTTAATGGACCGGCAATTCGCGGACCCCGCCATATCATCTTGAAAACTGGCAATGAATTGCTCAAGGGCGTTGCAGATGGCCGCGTCTTGACCAAGGAGGAACTGCGCGACGTTGGCAGTTTCACGGATCCTGAACTGCCAGACTCAATGCGAGCGCTTGCTGCTAACGCTCACGGCAACCTGCAACACACGCAAAATGGCCGATTTCGGCCAATGGAGAGCAATGCGTGTGACAACTGCACTAACGATTGCAGCGACAAGGTGAAGAACTGCGGGGTGGACGCATTTACAGACCTGGATCCGATATCGTTATTTGGGTGTTTTGGCCACTGGTACGATTGCATGAACAACTGCAACAACCCGGGAGGGCCATGCTGTAGTGTTAGCTGTTCAAGCGGCACCTGTTGTGCCACGGGGCAATCCTGCTGCGGGGGGACTGGAGGAACACCCCCGACTTGCTGTGACGACGGCGCGGTTTGCGTGAGCGGCATTTTCGATGGCGTTTATCAATATTCATATTGCTGTCCTGCTGGATCCGCCCCTGCGGGATGCCAATATACCGATGACGGCATTAACGTCACGATGTATTGCCGTCAGCCGAATCAATCCTGCTGCGGCTATGAAGGGGTCTGTAACAGCGGCCAAACTTGTGTCAATGCGGAGTGGGGCATCTGTTGCCCGTCGGGCCAGGATTACTGCGCCGACGCGCTGACGTGCTGCGACGGGAAATGCATCACCTATAACCGCGGTACTTCTGCCGAAAATCAGGTGTGTTGCCCGAAGCCGAACGTCATATGGGGAGACTCTACGCCTGCCGGCAACCCAACGTGCTGCGCGCCAGAAAACTGCCGGACGTCTTCGACCGGCAAACGGGTCTGCTGCGATCACCCGCCATGCGGCGACGTGTGCTGTGAGTCTCCGGCGACCTGCCATAACGGCAAGTGTGGGGTCGGGCAGCCGTGCGGGACTGCATTCTGCGGATTCGGGGAGCAGTGTTGCGACGGCAAATGTTGCGCCACCTGTTGTGCTGGAAAGTGCTGTTCTTCAAGCGACGATACGTGCATCAACGGCAAGTGCTGCCCGAAGCAACAAAGCTGTGGCTCGATCTGCTGCTCATCGGGACAATTCTGCAGCCATGGACGGTGCATGTCCGGCTGTCCGGACGGCATGGATTTGTCGCGGGCTCCGGATGGCACGTTGACCTGTTGCCCGCTTTACCAGTGCAAGAATCCGTCTAATGACAACATTTGCGTGGAGAGTTCATGCCCTGGGGGCGTATGCTGCGGACCCAATCAGGTCTGCTGCCCGGGGAATTTTCCAGGGCAATTCCGCTGTTCAAACCCACCCTGCCCTCCAACCTCCCAGTAGGATCGTCGTATGTTGATTGCGCTGATTACGGCTCGGTTGATACTTATCGCCGTATTTATGGTGGCTGGTCTAGCCAAGATGGCCGACCTCAAAGGGTCTCGTGCAGCATTAATTGGCTTCGGCGTACCCAAGCAGCTTGCTGCCGTCCTTGGTATCCTGCTACCCATAATCGAAATTGCCGTGGCCGCGATCCTGCTTCCGGTTGCGTCGGCCTGGCTGGGCGCGATAGGTGCCCTCTTTCTGTTGTTAGCTTTCCTCATTGGCATCAGCGTCAACATGGCGCGCGGGCGAGCACCCGACTGTCACTGTTTCGGTCAGCTTCATTCGGCGCCGGTGGGGTGGTCTACACTGTTTCGAAATTTGGTGCTGGCGGTCGTTGCCGGATTCCTCGTTTGGCAGGGGAAAAGCAATCACGGTCCAAGTCTTGTGAGCTGGTTCGGTGATTTGACCATTCCAAACCGTGTTGCGGTGCTGGGTGGCCTCTTTGGCGGTGTCCTGCTGCTGGGACAGGCCGCGCTCTTGTTACAGGTGCTCAGGCAACAGGGGCGAATTCTCTTGCGGCTCGATGCCCTTGATGCACCCCCAAACCGTCACGAAGCCTTCACGCAGCCCTCACCATTGAAGGCTGGCTTGCCAATCGATTACCCCGCGCCCAGCTTCCGCCTCGACGAGCTACACGGTGAACCCCTATCACTTGACGATCTGCTGGCCGACGCGAAGCCGCTTCTGCTGCTGTTCACCAATCCTAATTGCGGCCCGTGCCAAGCGCTCCTGCCAGAAGTTGGCAGCTGGCAGCGGGAGTATGGCGCCAAGCTGTCCATTGCCCTTGTGAGCGAGGGCAGCGCCGCGGACAACCGTACGAAAATGGCTGAACTTGACAATGTCAAAGTGTTGCTCCAACGAAAGCGCGAGGTTGCTGACATCTACCAGGCGTGGGGCACACCTGCGGCAGTCCTCGTCCGCCCCGATAGCACTGTCGGCAGTCTGCTGGCAGAGGGTGCCGACGCCATACGAGCATTAGTGACGCAGTGCGCAGGCGGCGCACTCACGCATCCAAGTATCGCTGCACCCACTGCAGCAGCACGCGTCCGGAAAGGAAACGGACAACAAGCTTTCTTGGCGCAGTCAGCGACGCTTGGCGATTTGGCCCCCGCACTCCAGTTGCGCGATCTCGACGGCAAAATCGTGGCGCTGACCGGGCTGGGCGGACGCGAGACCCTGGTTCTTTTTTGGAATCCGGGATGCGGCTTCTGTCAGCAGATGCTCGGCGATCTCAAGAATTGGGATGCAGCCCCTCCACTTGGAGCCCCTGCGCTAATCGTCGTATCGACCGGAACAGTGGAAGACGCTCGGGCGATGGGTCTGCGGTCACCCGTATTACTCGATCCGAGTCAACAGGCCGGGACCCCCTTTGGCGCCAATGGCACCCCAATGGCGGTACTTCTTGATACCGAAGGAAGGATTGCTTCGGAAATTGCTGCCGGGGCTCAGGCTGTCTTTGCATTGGCCGACGCCCATTCAAGCACGGCAGGGCGGCCCACACACATCTTGGGCAAACACTGGGATAGCGGAGATCTCCCTGGATTGGGGGCACGTCCCTGAACTACCTGAGCTATTAGCTGCGTACGAGCGCTTGCTGGCTTTCGAAACGAAAGCGAGTTCTGCGGGGACAGCGCAGTTTCATGCGGCGGTGGTTAATGCTGCCAGTGAATCGAAGGAAGATTCTCCAGATTTTGCGGCGCCAAACGAAAAGAGCTTCTCCCATGACCCTCCGCCGATCGAGTCAATGACCTGGCGATGGCCTATCTGGCCATAGTCGACATCAGTAGTGTCCGGTTAACTTACCAGCTCAGAAGCCGAAGCCACGAACTGGCGCGGGTTACAGAGCGATTTGCTTTGGTGCCGATTTGAAATCAGTTTTTCCCTATTTGGGTTCGCGTAACGTCCAGAGGTTGATACCTCTGGGGGTGAGAGGTGAACTTGGGCAAGACGTTGTTTGCGCAGCTCATGGAGCTTGTGCCATGGACCGCTTTGCGCGGATCGTGGCGCGTTATGGCGGCAATTCCAGAGTGCGCAGCTTGAGTTGCACCGAGCAATTCCGCGCCATGGCCTTCGCACGACTGACTTACCGCGAGAGTCTGCGCGATATCGAAACCTGCCTGCTGGCCAATCAAGCTAAGCTGTACAGCAGGGGCTTTCGCACCTCGGTCAGGCGTTCGACACTGGCCGATGCCAACGAGGGACGCGACTGGCGTATCTCGGCAGACTTGGCTGCCTTGCTTATCCGACGTGCGCGCAAGCTGTACTGCAACCACAGCCTCGGTCGTGTCTGGAAACTACACCACCCGTGTCGCCCCAACTCCAAGAGCGGCCCTCCGCTGAACTTCGACGTTAATGGGTCGTCCGATATTGCACCCATCAGGAATTACGTGGATGCCTTGCGCGGACTCCTTAACGTCTGCGAGAACCACCGGAACGTGAACCCGTTGGAATGGACGGCATCGAGTGGGATGCAGGCGCGGACCGATACGCATGCTGAGCGGGTTGCCCACCACCACGTTCCGGACTATAGTTGCCACCGCGAACCGGCCCGACAGCGTAGCCCGGTCCCCAGCCACCGTAGACGGCACCGTAGGGTTCAGTGTAGTCCACCCCGATGTCGACGCCCCCGCCATTGTCATATCCGTATCCGCCACCAGGAACAACGCAGCCGGACAACGGGACCGTGGACAGCCCGATTACGAAGGCGATCGCGGATCCCCGCAACAGTATGCGTTTCATTGGGTCACCTCTTTACTCTCCGTGTCCGGCCATTCAAGCAGTCCGAAGGGTGCTCCAAGGGGATCGACCACGACAGCGACCTTGCCCCCATGGCGATCAACCCGCGGTTCGACCAGCACGCGGCCGCCGAGCGCCACGGCCTTTGCAGTCATCTTGACCGCATTGTCGACGCGTACGAAATTAAGCCAGTGGGGATGAATATTGGGCCCATTCGCAGGCAGCGAATTCGCACTCGCGCGCGCATAGTTGTGGGACGCGAGGATGAGGTGTTGGGCGCCATCGCCAGAGGGCAAGTCAAAGACTTCGTAGTCGAATAGTGCCTGGTAGAAGGCAGCGTCCGTGTCTGGATCGCGCGTGATGAGCGAACTCCAAATCCATTCTCCGGGTGCCGCCAGGAAGTCGGGCGGATCGCCACTACTGGACGCGAGGACTGCAAAAACAGCGCCTTGCGGATCCGCGAAGACGGCTTCCCGGCCACGGTCAGGAATGCTATGCGGTTCGAGCAGCACCTTGGCGCCCTGTTGCACGGCAATTTGTTTTGCCGCATCGACATCGCGCACCGCAAGGAAGCTCAGCCAAGCAGGCTGCCGACGTTCGCCCGCCGGCACATTCCGTTGAATCAGCCCTGCAATCGGGCGACCGTCGAGAGATGCCTCGGCGTACTCTGTCTTGCCGGCCTGAATCTCGCGAAATGTCCAGCCAAACAATCCGCCATAGAACTGCTTGGCGGCGTCGAGGTCCGGCGTCACCAGTTCCACAAAGATCACTTTGCCGACGTGATGCTCCTGGCTGGCGGGCTCAACAAGTGCGGGCAACTGGAGCGGTGAGGCCATGAGCGGCGCCGCACCGGCAACGCCCAGAAGCGCGGCGAGCAACGCTAACCTGGAGTAATGCCACGCTTGATTGGGCTGCATCTTTCGCGGCGTCATTTCAGTAGGCGTAATTGGGTCTGAGCTGTCTTGCTGATGCATTATGGTCTCCACGTTGGGGTCTTGGTCGAAGTGAAGGTATCAACATCCGATTCGGCCGTTTGTGCGCTGTTGCACCTAGGTAAGGCCTGCGAGCCCAAGCCAATCTGTGTGCTGAATTGCTCATGTCATCGCGAAGCTCAACGCCTGATGCGAGAGATTTTTGTGCCCTCGATACTCAGGCTCGCCATGAGTCCTTGCTGGTCGAAAATGAAGGCGTAGGCATCATCTTTCAATGTGGACGATGACAGATTTTTCGCAGCGCCTTCATCGACCACAACGACGGTCGGTCCAACACCGATTTCCCATCCGTCCGATTTGTTGAGATAGCTCAGGGCGTTGTCGTTCATGAGAAATACCACATAGCCGTATGACTGAGCGCCTGCCTGCCAGCCAACGGACGCGGAAACGGAATTGTAGTAGTCGGCGACACGTGAACCCTTCATTAGAACGCCTTCACCATAGCTTCCGCCAAACACCAGTCCGGCCTTAATAATATGTGGAAACACAAGGACCGCCCTGGCCTTTTTGGAAATGTCCTCTGCAACTGGATGGGTCCTGTACAGGATTTGCAGCGCCTGAACGGCGTCCCTGTCCAGATCCTCCGCGGTCGCGGCATTCGCGCGGCCGCTCATTGCCCCAAGCGAGAATGTGGCGGCAGCCACGAGCAGGAGGTTAAGTACACTGCGTCGTATAGTGGTCATTTCTATTCCCTTCAGTAGTTCCGAAATCCCTCTTAATTGTGATTTACAACGTCGAGCGGATCACGGATATTCAAAATTAACCCCAGCGTTACACGTTCATTTGTCTCTTGTGGTTGCCTACATCGCTCTAAAGCTCCTGTTGCGGAAAACGTATTAAGAATCGGTGTACGACAACCACGTGCCTGCCTTCATAGCACTGAGATTAACTGTGAACTGATGAGCCGCGGTATTCTGTGCGTTACCGCACAGAATTCAATATTAATAGGCGGCCTGAATGATTCAACATCCTTGATGGAGCGACCTCGAATAAGGAAGGTTCGTCCGTTTTTTCGCGTCCCGCGCAAGGTATGGGTGTTCCACTTGCCGCCCCGCGATGGCATTTCGTTCCCTCACCGCCCGTTCGCAAGCCAAGATCTCACATACCATGCGTCCGATGCAGCAGTTATGGGCCTATCATATGCGTTTTCACTACATGACAATGAAGCAGTGGCGTCAAACGAATCTGAAAATGGGCTTTCTCCAAATAGAATCGCGCATTGAACTTGGGCTTCCGGCAAGACTAACCGACGAATTGTGGTAGTTGGAGATCGGCGCATTTCGGCCAGCTAGCTGGGTCCTGGCCTAAATCGAGTTAATCATGACCGACATTCCACATCCACAGCTGAACAGTTCCATCGTCAAGCGCTTTCTGCCCTGGGTCGTTGCTGCGGCGCTGTTTATGGAACAACTGGACTCCACTATCGTCAACACGGCTGTGCCAGCGATGGCAGCGAGCCTGCATGTAACGCCGTTAAGCCTGAAAGCTGTCGTGACCAGCTATATTCTGAGTCTCGCCGTGTGCATTCCGGTAAGTGGCTGGATGGCCGACCGGTTTGGCACGCGCCAGGTGTTTGGTACCGCGGTGGCGGTCTTCACTTTTTCATCGATCCTATGTGGCTTGGCCGCCAATGCACCGCTATTGGTCGTTGCGCGCATTTTGCAGGGCGTCGGGGCGGCGATGATGATGCCTGTGGGTCGGCTTGCAATCATCCAGACCTTTCCAAAGGCTGAGCTGCTGAGGGCGATGAACTTCGTCATCATCCCGGCGTTGATCGGCCCTTTGCTCGGTCCGACAGTCGGCGGCCTCATCGTTCATTGGTTGTCGTGGCGTGATATCTTCTTCGTCAATGTGCCGGTAGGCATGGTGACGCTGCTGCTGGCTCATCGTCACATGCCGGATTATCGTGGTGACATGTTCCGACCTCTTGATATCGTAGGCTTGGTCTTGTTTGGTAGCGGCACAGCAATCCTTTCCTGGCTGTTGGAAATCTTCGGCGAGCACCACCTCAACTTGACCTCGGCGGTGGTTTTGCTGCTGGTAAGCATTGGCCTGCTGGTCGCCTATGGCTGGCATTCCCGCAGAGTGTCCTCTCCGCTTCTGCGCCTAGCGCTATTTCGGATACGCACGTTTCGCGTGTCGGTGATGGGCGGATTCATTACCCGTCTGGGCGTTAGTGGGCTTCCATTTCTGCTGCCCTTACTCTACCAGCTCGGACTGGGCCTGCCTGCCTGGCAGTCGGGCCTCCTGATGATGCCTGCCGCTGCTGCTGCCATGGGCATGAAGATGGCCTCCTCATGGGTGCTGGCGCGTTATGGGTACAGACAAGTACTGATCGTGAATACGGTCATGATAGGGGTCATCGTTGGCCTATATTCATTGGTAGTCCCGGCTACGCCGATCATCTTGATCGTGCTTTTGGGATTGTCCCTTGGCTTCTTCAACTCGCTACAGTTTTCCAGCATGAATTCGATGGCCTACGCCGATATCGATGCGTCCGATTCGAGCATGGCTAGTACCATTGCCAGTTCACTTCAGCAGATGTCGATGAGCTTCGGGCTGGCCTGTGGGTCATTGATCACCGGCTGGTACCTTGGCGGCCTGCCGCAGACCGACCGCATCGCCGTGACGACAGCATTGCACCACGCCTTCCTGACGCTAAGCGGCTTGACCATCCTGTCATCACTGTCCTTCTGGACGCTGAGTTCCGAAGACGGTGAAAGTGTCAGCCGTGCGAGGTTGCATGAGCTTGAATGAGTGTAATTCGCACTTTCTCAAGTCCCTCCTGCATGATCTGCCACGTTACCCAGCCACGCCCCTGCCCTTTCCCAACACCGCAAGGCCGCGGCGCCTCAAACACGATACTGCCGACGATGATCCGGACGGAATGGCGTTTGATATAGCGTACTACAGCAGCTTTCGGTCGAGCCAGCGCCAAGGGTACTCGCCACGCGCTGTGTGGCCCCCTGCGCGATCAGGCGTTCGCGGCGTTTAGCTTGCCGAAACAATTTGTGGTATATGATCGGAAATCGAGAAAGCGCGGGTCTTTGAGCAGCTCCGACGGACTCGCAGTAGAGAGTCTCGGCATGGTTCTCGCCACCTTGGTTGGGCTTGCTTTCAGCAGCACTTTCGGATCGGCTACTATCGCCTTGAAATCGGCGAATCCCTGTTTGCTGGTAACTTCGTCGGGGAAATTATCCATCCTCTCCTCGATTGCGGGTTGTACCGAGTTCACGGTAAAAGACTAACGTTTTGCCTCGTGGCTCAAC
>JBKQNQ010000309.1:0-4007 GCA_052145875.1 Thiobacillaceae bacterium | reverse complement strand
GCGGCTCGCAGAGGAACGAGACGACTTGTGCGGCATGACTCAGTTGGCCTCGCGTTCGGTGGCGACTCCCTTTGTTGGGGCGCTCGCCGCGACGCTGGTGCTATCTGAGGTTGTCCGTCCAATGCATGAGATGGGCGGAGTTCACCCAACGATCGATCTCCAGATGAAGACGCTACATCACCGCACTGGGCATGAGCCCATAGCATATCGCGGACCCCTACCGCCCTATGTCAACGCGGCAAATCCAAGCGTTGCTGCGGTATCCGCCTCTGATACCAATGAAACCGAAGGTGTCCGGAATGCGCAGACGTAGATACCGTAGGAAAGGAGAGTCTTGGGGATCTCTGGTGGACGATTCCGCGCACATTGCCGCGCGATTTGGGCCTCTTGGCGCACTAACCACCGGGGCTATTGGTTTTGTAGTGTTCTACGCACTATTGCCGCTAGCGGTGATGGCATCCGTAAGCCTATCCAAAATGCGCCGATCTGCGGTTTCAATAAGAAGGTTGATCACGGCCTGGCGCGACAAACCGTGACACTTGGCCAAACTGCGGAGAGCATTCCAAGCGTTCTCCGTCGGGTATGCGCAAACCCGCAGGCGGTGGGTGCCAAGCTCCCTGCCGTGAAACTGAGGACTTCTTTGCCGCTCGCGATACTTCGCCTGTCGTTCAGGCATACACCCGGAGCCCGCCGATCTACTGCCGATGTGGGGCTTAACTGGCGGCACATAATGCTATGATTTTTTCAGCGACTGGGCCAGCAGCGTAGTGACACCCCAGCCAGTCCAAGTTTTATTGTAATCAGTGAATGCGCAGTCTAAGTTTTATTGTTTCAAAATTTCCAACTAGTTGATTATTCGGGTTTTTTATTCACGGCGTGGGTCAAATGCTTTCCAAGGCGCGCATGGGCCGAGTTTTCGCAATTGCCTTCAGGCCAGAAGGCAGAGATAGTTCAAGCCCATCGTGGAATCATTAGGCTGAATGCTAATGCGGCTCGCAGACCACCAGTCTAAAATTATTTGTAACTGCGCCTGCCGGTCGGCAGCGATCAGTCTAGATCTTATTGTCCAAAGCGACACAGTCTAAGTTTTATTGTCACAGTCTAAGTTTCTAATGTCATTCACCACTCGTTAGACGGGCGTAAGCTTAGCGTAGGCCAGCGCCAACCACTTCACCCCCGCATTTCGGAATTTTACCTGCACCCGGGTGTCCGGGCCGTGCCCTTCCACGTCGAGGATCACGCCCATCCCGAACTTGGCATGGGCCACATTTTGGCCAATGCGATGCCCACTGCCTTGGCCGCTGTCCCTGCAGGGCGTTGCTGAAATGCGTGATGCCGGATACGTTTCACTCACCCTGCGGTTGAGATGATGGAGTACCCCTTCTGGAATCTCCGATAGGAAGCGCGAGGGAATGCCATAACGCACCTGACCATGCAGCATGCGCGACTGGGCGTGGGTGAGGTAAAGCCTGCGCCGGGCGCGGGTAATGGCGACGTACATGAGGCGCCGCTCTTCTTCCAGACCTTCCTTCTCCGAAAAACTTTGCTCATGCGGAAACAGGCCCTCCTCTAACCCCGTGACGCACACCGTGTGAAACTCGAGCCCCTTGGACGCATGTACCGTCATCAATTGCACGGCGTCCTGGCCCGCATTCGCCTGATTTTCTCCTGCCTCTAGAGAGGCGTGGGCCAGGAATGACGCCAGTGCCGACTGTCCGTCCTCAAGGCTCAAATCCGGATCCTGCTCGAACAACGCCGCCGCATTGGCAAGCTCGGCGAGGTTTTCCAGGCGATCCGCACCTTCCTTGTCGCTTCGGTAATGTTCCGCTAACCCACTGGCTTCAATCAAATGTTCGATTGTCTCGGCCAGCGGCAATCCTTCAGTTGCGCGGCGCAGCTCACCGATCAGTCCGACAAAGGCGAGCAGCTTACCGCCTTGGCCGACCGCGGCCTGCCACAGGCTAGCATTGACGCCACGGGCTGCGATTTGCAAGTTTTCGAGCGTGCGCGCGCCTATGCCCCGTGCCGGAAAGTTCGCCACCCGTAAGAATGACCCATCGTCATCCGGGTTGGCCATCAGGCGCAGATACGCCAGGGCGTGTTTCACTTCCTGACGCTCGAAGAAACGCAACCCGCCATAAACACGGTATGGCACGCCAGCGGTAAATAGCGCGTGCTCGAACACGCGCGACTGCGCATTCGAACGATACAGCACCGCCATGTCGGATAACGCCGTGCCCTCGCGCTTTAGCTGCCTGAGCTCGTCGACCACGAACGCGGCTTCATCCTGGTCGCTGTAGCCTTCAAATACGCGCAGCTTTTCGCCCGCGCCTTCAGCAGTCCACAGGTTCTTGCCCAAGCGTTGGCTGTTCTGGGCGATCAGCGCATTCGCCGCGTCGAGAATGTGGCCGTGGCTGCGGTAATTTTGCTCGAGCTTAATCACCCGTCCCTGGGCGTATTCGCGTTCAAATTCCGCCATATTGCGGGTATACGCCCCCCGAAACCCATAGATCGACTGATCATCATCCCCCACTGCAAACAGCACACTGTCTGGGCCGGCAAACAACTTGAGCCACTTGTATTGGAGTTTGTTAGTGTCCTGAAACTCATCGATCAGAATATGCCTGAAACGGCTCTGATAGTGGCTGCGCAATAATTCGTTGCGTGCCATCAATTCGTAGGAACGTAGCAGCAACTCGGCGAAATCCACCACGCCCTCACGCTGGCATTGTTCATCATATGCGGCGTAAAACTCGCTCAGGCGGTTGGAATAATCATCGTAGGCTTCGGACTCGTTTGCCCGCAGGCCGGTATCCTTTGCCGCGTTGATCCACCATTGCAATTTCTTCGGATCGTATTTCTCCGTGTCCACGTTCAAGGACTTGAGCAGCCGCTTTATCGCGGACAGCTGATCCTGGGAGTCGAGAATATGAAAAGTCTGGGGCAGCCCTGCCTCGCGGTGATGCGCACGCAGGAGCCGATTCGCCAAGCCGTGGAACGTACCGACCCACATACCCCGTGTATTGATCGGCAACATGGCAGACAGTCGGATCAGCATCTCCCTCGCGGCCTTGTTGGTAAAGGTGACGGCGAGCACTCCCAGCGGCGACACCTGTCCGGTCTGTATGAGCCAAGCGATCCGTGTCGTCAACACTCGGGTCTTCCCAGACCCCGCCCCTGCCAGAATCAGCGCCGATTCTCCCGGCAGCGTCACGGCTGCCTTCTGTTCGGGGTTTAGTCGCTCCAACAGGACATCATTCATCGGCATAAGAGGCAAACAGCTTAAAATACAATTATACGAGCCAGGACGAAGACCGTTGGAGCCCGAAATGAAAATCAGGATTCTGTATTTTGGCCGCTTGGTTGACGTCTCTGGCGTCGGCAGCGAAAACCTGGATGTGCCGCCCGCGATTAACACCAGCGAAAAGCTCCTCAAACTCCTTTGCATGCGTGGCAAGAACTGGAAACTCGCCATTCACGACAACCCCAAACTTCGGGTCACGGTCAACAAGCAGATTCGTGAAGGAAGTGTAGAACTGGGCGACGGAGACGAAGTGGGGCTCGTCGCCTTTTAGCGCTGGCGATGTCCCGACCTATCCACGGTAGCTTAGTTTGGCCTGCTTCCCGGTTATCCCAGCATGTCTTGCGCGGAACTGGACCCCGCGCTCGCACCGAGTTGTGTTTCAGAAGCAAGCTTGGCCATGCGTGGGGGGGAAAAAAGCCCGAACGAGACGGGTCGGTCCGGATTCCAGGCAGAGCGTGTTCAAGTTTGGAGGCAGCGGAACACCGGCCTCACCGTTATCGTGTGAGGCCATATAGCCAGGACCGCGCCGAAGGTTTGGGACTTGCTCCTGCCCGGCTATGTCGGCACCGAGGGCTCGAGGCACAAGCCACAACGACGCGCAGCGAGATCATCGCCGAACGCGCAAAACCATTCCCCAACGTTCCGGAACGGTTTGCATTTGGAAGCTGCAATCACCAATTCCAACTTCACCAATTCCAGCGAT
>JBKQNQ010000308.1:0-8443 GCA_052145875.1 Thiobacillaceae bacterium | reverse complement strand
CTTGATGAATCGCCGGATCGTGCGTGACAGCAACCCCTACAGTCTGCGCAACTTGGCGCACTTCGTGCTGGACGCACTGGCGGATCAAGGAATGGGGCACGGCATCCGCCGCGCCTTGTTGCGCGATTTCCTGGAACAGGTGGTTCCAGAGATGCGAACCAATCTGTGGGATCTGGCAAACGCGTTGGAACCGCTAGCCAAACAGCTGTCCAACGGTGACGCAGGCGGTGTGCCATCGAGCGTTGCAGCGCCACGAACCTCGTCCTCCGTTCAAGGCCCCGTTTCCTACGGGCAGCGTGCGTTGCCCGTATCTGCGGAGGGGGGTGTTCCATCGGGCGAGACCACGGTGGCGGATGTCAATCAGCTCGAGCAGTTGCTGAACGCGCTGGATTCATTCGAGCGCTTCAAGGCGGTCCATGGCGACCGGATTGGGCAGGCCGCGCCGGGCGTGTTAGCGCGATGGGCGAGTCACACCGCTGCCGATGCTGACGTGATGAAAGGCGTCATGGCATCCACGCTGTTGGCCGAAGTGCCGGGGCTCGGTTCGGCGGCGGGAGTGTCCCTGGATTCGTTGACTGCGGTTTTGATGGAGCAGGTTGCGCGTCACGATGAGGCGCTTGCGGAGAATCCCGACCATCCTGTGAGGCAGCTGCTCAATCGGCTTTTTGCCACCTTGGCATCCGGACCCACCGCGGACGAATTGCCGAAACTCAAGGAGTGGGTGGAATCCGCGGGGCGAGTACTGCTCCATAGGCCACAGGATGCGCCGGCCCTGTTGGGCGAGCTCGAACGTTTGGGCGCGTCAAGCATGCTGCGGCGGCGCGACCGCCTGCTGGAACGCCAATTGGAGTTGGAAAGCTGGCACCGGATGTTCCGGGCCAAGCAGCGCTCCAAGGAGGCGCTGGACAAGGCGCTGGGGCATCGGGCCATGAATCGCAAGGCCGCTGCATTTGTGCAGCAATACTGGTCGCACGTGCTGACGATGATCGCATTGCGCCACAACCCGGGCACGCAGGTGTGGACCGATGCCCAAACGATGGCGGCGGTATTGGGCCAATGCCCGCTGTCTCCGGAACAGCGTGCGCAGGTGGAAATTATCGCGCGACGCGAATTGGGCGCGTACTTCAGCACCCAGGACGCGGGCCAGGCACTGGACGGGTGGATTCAGAAGCTTGAAGAGCCGTCAAGCGGGATCAATGCACAGACCTGGAAGGGACTATCGGACCTGGCAGGCCCACCCGCGGTTCCGGGAGATGGCATCCCGAAGCCGATTCTGGGAGCGTGGGTGCGGTTTGCCGACAAGGCGTGGCCCTATCCGCTACAACTGATCTGGTGCAGCCTGCCCTTTGGATACCTGGGGTTCACGGACGCGGCGGCGGAGCGCAGTTTTCGGATTGAAACCACCGAGTGGGCCCAGCATTTGGCTGCGGGTCGCGTTGAAGATTATGGCGTCACATCATTCGAAGGGATGCCCCCCTTGCTGGATGAGAACCTCGAGTCGTGGACCTATGAAAACCAGTTGCTTAGCACCATGCGGGACGGCGCAACGGGTCTTTTGAACCGTCGTGGCCTGATCCAGGCGCTGGCAAGCCAGCATCGGGAGGCATCGGATCAAGCCTGGCAACTGTTAGTCATGGAGATGCCCGGGCTGGCCGAGCATTATATTCAGGAGGGGCAGCAGGCGGGCGACAAGGCATTGGGGGATCTGCTGAGCTTGTTGCGCGCCCCGGACGCAGGCGAGCTGATGCTGGCGCGGTTGACCGATACGCGTTTTGCCGCCGCTGCCCCGGTGTCGGATCAGACGCTGGTAGACCGGTTCATGCCGTCGCTTGAAAAACAATACGTGGCCACAGCCGCAGGCGGGTATTTCTTTCTGGGCTATTGTCCGGAAGCGGTACCCGGTGAAGCCCTGCTCAAGGCGGCGGAAGAAGCGCTGGACGATGCCCGCGGGGGTGGCCCCGCTTCACTTCGAACCAAGAATATTCAAGAATCTCAACTGGAAAGCTGGATGCGCGCCACCACGCGCATCATTCGAGAGGGCAGGCTGGAACTCCATGCCCAGCCAATGCAGGCGCTCAAAGAGGGGTTGCCCTCGCATGCGGAAGTTCTGCTGCGACTTAAATCCGAAGACAATTGTTACCATGCACCGGCATTGTTTCTGCGCGAAGCGGAACGGCAGAGGCTCATGCCCCAAGTGGACTTATGGGTGTTGCGAAGTTTAGGGGAATGGCTAAGCGGGCGAAGCGAACTGCCAAATCACATGGGCGGCCTGTCGATTAATTTGTCGGGCCAGACCCTCTCAGATCCCAATAGTCATGACGTGATCTCGGAATGGTTGAAGCAAAGCGGGGTGAATCCGGAGTGGTTGATCTTCGAGATCACCGAGACGTTCGCCGTCGCTAATCTGGACGAAGTGGGCAAATTCCTACGTGGATTGCGGGCCAAGGGTTGCCGGACGGCGTTGGACGATTTCGGGTCAGGTTACTCCAATTACACCTATCTGCGGCGGTTGCCGTTTGACTACCTGAAAATTGATGGTAGCTTTATCGTGAACCTACTTGAGAACGACATGGACCGGGACCTGGTGGGGTCCATGGCAGATGTCGCCAAGCGTTTTGGCCTAAAGAGCATTGCCGAATACGTGCACCATATCGATCTGGTGCCGGTCCTTAAGGAATTGGGGGTGGACTACGGCCAGGGATACGCACTCGGCGCGCCGACGCCACTGGCCCAGCTTGGGGCATCGACGACGCTTACCTTGGAACGTCAAGGCTAAGGCGCCAAGCTGGGTTGTGAACTGCCTGACTTGTCGTTATAATTTCGGATTTCCTTGCTCCACCGCATCAGTCACACGACGGGGGGCGTCAACCATGAGGAGCGCTACGTGCGTCATTACGAAATCGTCTTTATTGTGCATCCCGATCAAAGCGAGCAAGTGCCCGCCATGATCGAACGCTACCAAGCCAACATCACGAGCCGGGGCGGCAAAGTGCATCGCCTGGAGGACTGGGGTCGTCGCCAGTTGGCCTATCCGATTCAAAAGCTGCATAAAGCCCACTATGTTCTGATGAACATCGAGTGCGACCAGGCAACGCTCGACGAACTGGAACATGGCTTCCGGTTCAACGATGCCGTGCTGCGCCAGCTGACCATCAAGTGCAACGAGGCGGTTTCCACTCCTTCGCCGATGATGAAGGAAGAGAAATCCCGTTCGCTGCTGGAAAGCGATGCCAAGCCGCAAGTCGAACAACCTGCGGCCTGATCACTGAATTCGAATAAGGAGTAAGTTATGCCCCGTCCAATGGGAAAACGCCGTGAACCCAACAAAGGCCCCGCCAACCGCGGCCTGTTCAAGCGCCGTAAATTCTGCCGCTTTACTGCGGAAGGCATCAAGGAAGTCGATTACAAGGATGTGGAAATCCTGAAGGACTTCATCAGCGAGAATGGAAAGATTATTCCCGCTCGTATCACCGGCACCAAGTCGCACTACCAGCGTCAGCTTTCCGCCGCGATCAAGCGCGCGCGCTACCTGGCCTTGCTGCCCTTTACCGATCTGCACTGAGGACACGCGCCATGCAAGTAATTCTGATGGAGAAGGTGGTCAACCTTGGGAGCCTGGGTGACGTGGTCAAGGTCAAGGATGGCTACGCCCGCAATTACCTGATTCCGGGCGGGCGAGCTAAGCGCGCGACCCCGGCCAACGTTCAGGCGTTTGAAGCCAAACGCGCTGAGCTCGAACAGCATCAGGCCGACAAGCTGGCTGCCGCGCAGGCACGCGCGGAAAAACTTGAAGGCATGATGATTCAGATTACCCAAAAGGCGGGGGTCGATGGACGTCTGTTTGGGTCGGTTGGCAACGCCGACATCTCCGAGACGTTGACCGCGCAAGGCTATGCAGTCACCAAAGCGGAAGTGCGGCTTCCAGAAGGCCCCTTCAAGGCCATTGGGGACTACGACGTGGTCCTGTCACTTTACACGGATGTGTCCGCTACGATTAAGGTCTCTGTGCTAGGCGACGTATCCTGAGGCCCCGACGGTTCCGGAAAAAGGTGTGACTGGGTCACACCTTTTTTATTTCTGCTTATCCCGAGGATTTTCCCGCATTATCCACAGCTTGTTCCTTTGCCGGTAACCGGGTCCGGCATAGAATCAATCCATGGCTGCCCTATATCCGATTTCCCATTCCGCGGGCGCTGCGGAAAACCAGCTCGCGCAGTTGCGCGTGCCTCCCCACTCCGTCGAAGCAGAGCAAGCGGTCCTGGGAGGTTTGCTGCTCGACAACCTGGCTTGGGACAAGATCGCTGACCTCGTCAACGAGCAGGATCTGTATCGTCAGGATCATCGCCAGATTCTGCGTTCGATCACGCGTCTGATCGGGGAGAACAAGCCGGCTGATGTGATTACCGTCGCCGAAGCATTGCAGTCCCGAGGCGAGCTCGAAGGGGTGGGGGGGTTGCCTTATCTGGCGGGCCTATCCAGCAATACACCCTCAGCGGCGAACATCCGGCGCTACGCGGAAATCGTGCGGGAACGGGCCGTGATGCGCAAGTTGGTGGAAACTGCCACCGGCATCGCCGACTCGGCGTATTCGCCGAACGGCAGAAGCGCGACCCAATTGCTCGACGAGGCCGAGCAGAAGGTATTTGAGATCGCCGAATCGGGTGCCCACGGTGCAGCCGGGTTCAGCCCGATCAAGCCGCTGCTGCGGCAGGTGATGGAGCGGGTCGATGAACTCTACAGCCGCGACAATCCCGATGATGTGACGGGCGTCCCGACGGGGTTCCGAGATTTGGACAGCAAGACATCGGGTTTGCAGCCCGGCGATCTTATCATCGTGGCGGGGCGCCCCTCGATGGGGAAGACCGCATTCTCCATCAATATTGCAGAGTACGTCGCGATTGATACCGGGCTCCCGGTTGCGGTGTTTTCCATGGAGATGGCGAGCACACAGCTGGTGATGCGGATGATTGGATCGGTTGGCAAGCTCGATCAGCACCGGCTTCGAACCGGCCGACTTGGAGAAGACGATTGGCCGCGGCTCACGTATGCCATGGGCAAGCTCAACGAAGCCCCGGTCTTCATTGATGAAACCCCCGCGCTCAACCCGCTCGAGCTGCGCGCGCGGGCTCGTCGCCTTGCACGGGAATGCGGTAAGCTGGGCTTGATCGTCATCGACTACATCCAGCTCATGTCGGCGTCTTCGAACGGCGAAAACCGCGCAACCGAGATCTCAGAAATCTCGCGTTCGCTCAAGGCGCTGGCCAAGGAGCTCAACGTTCCGGTCGTTGCGCTGTCGCAGTTGAATCGTTCTCTCGAACAGCGGCCCAACAAGCGGCCGGTCATGTCCGACTTGCGCGAATCCGGTGCCATCGAGCAAGATGCCGATCTCATCCTGTTTATTTACCGCGACGAAGTCTACAACCCCGAGAGCCAGGACAAGGGCACCGCCGAGATCATCATCGGCAAGCAGCGTAATGGTCCAATCGGCACGGTGCGGCTGACATTTCTTGGCGAATACACCAAGTTCGAGAGCTACTCGTCGGGGGCGCCGGGGTATTACCCGTAACGTGCGACCCATCGTCGCCAGGATTTCCCTTGACGCGCTCGCCAATAACCTGCGGGTGGCACGGCAACACGCGGGGCAGGCTAAGGTCTTCGCAATCATCAAGGCCAACGCGTATGGTCACGGTCTGACCCGCGCGTTGCGGGCGTTCGCGGCAAGCGACGGCTTCGGGGTCCTGACCGTCGATGAGGCCGCCAACCTGCGGCAGATGGGCGTGGACAAACCCATCTTGCTGCTCGAAGGATTTTTCCAGACCGGCGAGCTGTCGGCTATCGCCGAGCTTGACTTAAGTCCAGTCCTGCACTCATCCGAGCAGTTGGCCATGCTCTCACGGCAACCCTTTGCGGCGCCGGTTCGGGTATTCGTTAAATTCAACTCGGGCATGAATCGCCTCGGGTTTCCGCTTGACCAATTTGATCAGGTGATGGCCCAGGTGAGGGCGCTCAAGCAGGTGCACGGCATTACCCTCATGACCCACTTTGCCACCGCCGACGATGATCGGGGCGTCGCCTGGCAAGCAGGGCCATTTCTGAACACGGTCGCGCACTCAGGATTACCCCTTAGCCTCGCGAACTCGGCGGCGTTGCTGCGCTATCCACAGTTTAATGGTCATTGGGTGCGCCCCGGCATCATGCTGTATGGGGCGTCCCCCTTTGCGGACACGAGTGCCGAGAGTTTGGGCCTTCGACCTGCCATGACGCTGGAGTCCGAAGTTATCGCCGGACACCCGCTTAACGCAGGAGACAGCTTGGGCTACGGGCTCCTCTGGCGCGCAGACGGACCGATGCGAATTGGAATTGTCGCGTGTGGTTACGGCGATGGCTATCCGCGCCACGCGCCAACGGGAACGCCTGTTCTGGTCAATGGACAGCCCACCCGAACGCTCGGCCGTGTCTCGATGGACATGTTGTGCGTGGATCTCACCAATCTGCCAGACGCCGGGGTCGGCAGCCGCGTCACGTTGTGGGGCGATGGCCTGCCGGTCGAGGACGTTGCCCGATCAGCAGGCACGGTCAGCTATGAGCTTCTTTGCGCGTTGACCCACCGTGTGCCTGTGGTGGAAGGCTAACGCCGAACGGAATTCAGCTCCAAGTCGCCCGGCAGCGCCGGGTGACCGCGCCTCGTTGTGATGAAACGCGGGCGGAGTGGGGGTGGGGCAAGGCTCGCACCGCAGCAGGTAGGCTAAAGAAACGGCGGAACATGGCCGCCGTAGAGATGAGCCATCCCCGAAAGACTTCGAGCAGGCATTGCGACGACGTGACGCTTCCTCTCACGTGTAACTTAGGCTTTGACTTTGAACGACCTGAATTCCTTCCAGTCGCTTGGCTTCACCCTTCCGAGCCCCGCATACCTGTTCGGGATGATTGTGTTCGGACTCATTGGATTTGCGGCCTATCGGTACGGCAAGAGCACGGCTCGTCAGAAGGTAAAATGGATAGGTATAGGGTTGATGCTCTACCCTTACGCGGTCTCCGAGACCTGGTTGCTGTATGTGGTCGGCGGTGGGCTCTGTGCCGGCCTATTCTGGTTTCGTGAATGAAACGGCTGCGCGCAGTTCAGTTGTTTTCGCTTAAGATTTTGCCCGGCACGCTTCCGCGGCAGCGGTCCGGGCTGAAGCCGCATGCCGCCATGCGTCTCGCAAATGCAGCGGGGCGTTTTGTTACGCCTTCATTTTTTGGCGCTAAAGAAAACTTTACCGTAGCCGTATAAGGGTCAAATCACTTCCACCAGCGACCCGATATGGAGCCGGACGACCGTAAGTCCTCGACCGAAGACGTTCAGCAATCAAGCCCTTCGCCGGATCAAGACCGATGGGCTGAAAAACGCGCACCCGAAAATCGAGCAGACCGTCGGCTGAGTGCGGATGCGGCTGCCTGGCTCCAATCCCTCCCCAGCGATGTGATTCCTTACAACCTGGCTAAACGCTTTCCGCGGATTTGCAACCGTATCGCCGAGCGCTGGAAATATCCGGACCTGATGGTGCCCTATTTCGATGATCTGTTGCTGGATCGGCGAGGGGGGCGTCAGGGTTTTCCCATGGCGATTGCAAGTGAAATCGCCGCGCTGAGCCTACATTACCAGGCGACGGCTGCCTCCACAACGGGCGATGGCTGGGATCACCGCAATTTCTGAAGACCGAAGAGCGGGGAGCGGTCAGCGGCGCCGATGTGACGCGCCACAATGTGGTGCAGGCGGGGGCCCGGCCGATGCCGGTTTTGTTGGAGCGAGGTCCTGGAGTTGGCTCACACGGTTGAATCAGGCGGATTGGACTTCTTCGTGCCAGCATAACCGCCCTCCAACGAGATCGGCCGCATCCGTCGTGGGCGATTTACCCAGGTGTCATGACGCGTGCCCCCAAGAACGCCGTATTAGAAGCTCATGCGTACTGCCTTCGTCAAGTTGGCGCCGATCAATGTCGGCCAGGGCGCAGGACCCAACGCACCGTTGGTCGGATTCAAAAGCCGCTCAAACAGGCGTGAAGCCCTTCTCGGACTTGCAAGGCCGACAGCTTGCTCGTGGGCTTTGAATTTACCCGCATTTAGGGCTATAAAGAAAGCGTGGTCCAGGGATGAGCAAATAAGTTACCTTAAACGTTAGTGAGAGAGGCCTATCGAGAGTTCAGCGATTGATCATGTGTAGTTGCAACGCAAGTCAGTATTCATACTTGACCTAATCGGCATCCCAAAAGCCGATGCATAACGCCGCGCCACGCGGCGTTATTATTGGTTCAAGCGTTCGCTGAGCTGAACGTCATTGAGTCTGAGCATCGTTTAGCCGGGAAAATCGCGCGTCCATACAGCGCGTCAGCTTTTTTCAAAGAGCTCGATCGAGCCCGAGGCGTCCGTCCCAAGACCTGCCGGCGTCGTCCCTGCGTACGCG
>JBKQNQ010000307.1:0-5990 GCA_052145875.1 Thiobacillaceae bacterium | reverse complement strand
ATTATTTTGCGAAGTCGGGTCATGGGGACCTCCTATGACCCGACAACTTATCTCAACCAACAGGCAACCACTGCTCCGTTCACCTCACGCGCAGCGTCCGCCGCGCGGCCGGCTTCGTTCAAACGGGATTCTGAGAAACTGAGATTACTGCGACAACTTCACCTGGGCACGTGAAGCACCCACCGTTAACTGAACCATGATCCGGCAGAGCCTGTTAGGACAGGTTCCGAGTGTCCGACGCCCATGGCCGCCAGGCAGGAGGACTGGTCCGCAGGTGGTTTCCCGGCATCTATTCGGCGGGAAAAACAGCAGCTGGAGTGATTCTCTCTCACTCCTACTGGACACATTCACACGGTCAAGTCGACAATAATGTCGCAAGGCCCGCCTCTACATCAATTCTTCGATTAACGTGCGGGCCACATCGGGTGGCACTCTCGGGTCACGATGGACAAGCGGTCCATCGTTCAACACCGGCTCGGCCGCGTGCAGTGCGGGGACATCGGTGCGCTCGAAGAATCTTCCAATGGGAATTTCTTCTCCCCAAAGCAAAGATTTTTCCATTGCGGTTGTCCAAACGGAAGGATCGTATGAGGGATCGTCTTCAAGTTTCTTCACCCGCGGCCGGAACCATTGATAGGTATTGTCGTGATTATAAGTGACGCAGGGACTGAAAACGTCAAGGAACGAGAAGCCCTTGTGTTCGATCCCTCGTTTGATCAGCTCCGTGAGATGCTTCTGTTCGCCGCTGTAACCCCGGCCGACAAACGTGGCGCCGGCAGCCAAAGCCAGGGAGATCGGATTGACCGGGGCTTCGACATTGCCGAACGGCATACTCTTCGTCTTCATTCCGATGCGGCTGGTGGGCGAGGTCTGGCCCGTGGTTAGGCCGTAAACCTGATTGTCCATGACGATATACAGCAAATCGACATTACGGCGCATCGTGTGGATGAAATGGTTTCCGCCGATTCCGAAGCCGTCACCGTCTCCGCCTGTCACCAACACCGTCAGTTCGTGATTGGCGAGCTTCAGGCCCGTGGCCACCGCGAGGGAACGGCCGTGAAGCGTGTGCATGCCATAGGTGTTTATGAAACCAGGCAGATTGGAGGAACATCCGATGCCGCTGATGGCAACGACATTGTGATTAGGGATTTGCAGTTCGACGAGGGCCTTCTGAATCGCCGAAAGGACGCCAAAATCGCCGCATCCGGGGCACCAGTCGGGATCGACTTTGCCTTTTAGATCAGCAAGTGTGAGTGGACTTTTACTCTGCGCCGTTGTGGCCATCTTCATTCCCCTTTCAAACCATAATCTCGTGCTTGGGAACGGAGAGTTTCGTTTTCCCGGAGAGCTGCTCTTTCACGGCTTCGACGATGTGGTGCGGCATGAAGGGCTCGCCATCGTATTTGCGGATGTGCCCGTTAGGCACAAAGCTGGTTTCGCTTCGCAGGTAGCGAGCAAATTGTCCGGAGTAATTGTTCTCGACGATGATGGTGTGCCGCGAATCTTTGAGAATCTCGAGAATGGCATCGCCATGGAGTGGCACAAGCCAGCGAATCTGGAGTTGACTGGCAGAAATACCCTGCTCGGTCAGAATTTCGCAGGCTTCCTCAATCACCCCCCTGGTCGAACCCCACCCAATTAGAGTCACATCCGCATCGCGCGGGCCGGACAGCACGGGAGGCGGAACGGCGTCCTCAATGCCGGCCACCTTACGCATGCGCTTTTCCATCATCTCGCGGCGTTTGGTTGGATTGGTGAACTCGTCGCTGATCAGTACGCCGTCTTCCATGTGTTCGTCCGTTGCCACCGTGTGGATGTGTCCAGGAACGCCGGGAACTGCTCTCGGGGACACGCCGCTCTGCGTGAACTTGTAACGTTTGTAAAAACCGTTCGCGGGAGCCTCTGAGGATGTTTCATTTTGCGCGGTGATGAGCTCACCACGGTCGATCGGCGGGTTGAAATCAAGGTCTTTCGGGTGGAGGCTCAACCTGCCCTCTGACAACAGGAGATCGCAGAGCACCAGGGCTGGGCACTGAAAGCGATCAGCCAGGTTATGCATTTCGGGAACGAGCTTGAAGCAATCGGCAATATCCAACGGCGCTGCGATTGCTCGGGGATAATCGCCGAAAGCGGCGCCCAGCATTTGCCACAAGTCGCCTTGTTCGGTCTTTGTTGGCACCCCAGTGGAAGGTCCCGCTCGCTGACAGTTGATCACCACGACTGGGGTTTCCATCATCGCGGACATCCCCAGCCCCTCGCTCATCAGCGCGAAGCCGCCACCCGACGTAGCACACATGGAGCGGACCCCGGCATGAGCCGCGCCAATCGCCATATTGACGACACCAATTTCGTCCTCGACCTGCCGAACCATGATGCCAGCTTTGCGCGCGTGCGCCGCCATCCAATGCAGTACACCGGTCGCAGGGCTCATGGGGTAGGCACAATAAAACTTCACGCCGGCGGCTGCGCCGCCCATCGCCATTGCGATATTTCCGCTCAGAAGGGCGTAGCGATTCTCCGTCCTCGGGAGTGGATTGGGAAAAGCCTTGAAGCGCGCGGCGGCAAAATCGTATCCGGCGCGCGCCACACTTACGTTCTCGGCGACGACCGCCTCGCCCTTTTTCTTGAACTGTTCGCGGAGGACGTCTTCTAATGCCTGGAATCCGATTCCCATCATGTGCAGGCCGGCGCCGATCGCAATCGTGTTCTGCGCAACCTTGTTTCGGGTGATGTCCGCTAATTGGGAAACAGGAAGAGGGCAAAGTTGCACACCCTCGGCGGCCGACCCGGGCTTGATGACGTCTGCATTGTAGAGACACGCAGAGCCGGAAGTGAGGAGCTTCAGGTGGCGATCCATTGTGTCCTGATTGAGCGGGATGAGCAGATCAATCCGGTCACCCATATTGGTGACCTTTTCCGGGCCAGTGCGGATCGTCAGGAAAGTATGACCGCCTCGAATTATGGATTGATAGGCGTTGTAGGCATTCAAATGTAGACCGCGCCGGCTGAAGATTTTCGCGAAGATGTCGCCCGGCGTAGCCACACCCTGCCCAGCCGCTCCTCCAATCCCGATAGCGAAGGTTTGCTTCATATACCCTCCCTAGCCGCCAGCGGTCCGGCCGCGCCCAACTGGCGCCGGGAACTGGCTCAACTGAAGAAGTGGACCACCTTGAGAGATGCTGCTCCTCGGAACCCCCCAGTTTGGCCGTCCGGAGTGCGGAGTATACACCCAATCCCCGTGTATACAAGCCATTCGTCAGGGCCGTCCTGGCTTGTTATGGCTGAAATGATCTCCTGGGGCTCAAGCCCAATAAATGTCCCAATGTAGCTCTATCTCGGCGGGAACATATACGATTCCAGCAGGTCCGCGCGGCCCTTGTTG
Source organism: Thiobacillaceae bacterium (assembly GCA_052145875.1). GTDB lineage: Bacteria > Pseudomonadota > Gammaproteobacteria > Burkholderiales > Thiobacillaceae > DASQBT01. The sequence continues at coordinate 2,608 of JBKQNQ010000307.1, read as the reverse complement.
TCATCCGCCATCACCCTCAACAGGTCGCTCACGGATAGCATTCCTTGGAACCGCTTCTGATCGTCTAGTATCAATAAATGATAGACGCCGTTTTGTTCCATGGCTCGCAGGCTATCTTCAAACGTCATTTCTGGAGTCACCGTCAGCAGGTTCCGGCTCATGATCTCGGACACTTTCATCCCTCCCGAGGATTTATTCTCCGCGGCGACTTTATCCGAGATATCGCTTTGCGAGACGACGCCAGTCAACTTGCCGCCCGCATCCACGACGCCCACCGAACGCACCTGTTTCTCGCGCAGGTATTGTGCGGCCTCCATGACGCTCTTCTCTTCTGAAATCGAAAAAACTTCTTTGCGGGACCCGATCAGATCCGAAACTCTCATGGGACCTCCGGGGAACAAATTTCGGATTATGCTAGTCCCGGGCAATCCTGATTGCAATGGAATTAATTTGGGTCCGACGGACTGATCGCGCTCGTTTAGGGGCGCCAAGTTCGGGGCCCCGCGGCGGACGCTATGCGTGAGGCGAACGAAACAGCATTGATCAAAGCAACTCCCGCGTGGTCGGTAAGCCTGAAATTGGCCAATTACTTCAGGGTAGCCCGTGATTCGATCGGTATCCTGATTTACCAATTCAGATAGTGAGCTCAAACGGCAGTTAGCAACAGTTTGGATTTCTGCTGGAAGCACCGGTGGAAAAACCGGGCATCGACAAGACCCGGTGCTGACCATCGATCCCGAAGACGCTTCGGCGGTTACACCGTCGCGAGGAATTGCCGGAGAACGGGAGCTGGGAGGCAGGATTGTTCCACAAGGTCCTTCAGCTCTCTTGCGAGTTGGAAGATCTCATCCGGTGCTTGCGAGCAGTGCCAACCAGCGCCAATTTCGGCATATCTGGAGGACATGAACGCGCGAAAGAAGCTCGTCACGACGAATCGTGGAAGTACATCGAGGAGAACTACGCTGTGGGGAACGATGCGGCGGCCGTTTGCGCGAAGCACGGCGAGCGTCTCGCGCATCGCATCCGCGAGCATTCCCATATCCTCCCGGGAACGAGCCAGGGCGTAGGTATCGCAGCCGTGCTTGAGAAGAAACATCGCCAGAGGGGCGACCATGGCAGCGTGTGTGACAAGCCAGTCGGGCATGTCCGCAATCGCCTTGGCCTTGAGGCCGGCGCGGTTGAGGATGCTGACCAGCCTGGTCAGCCTTTCGGTGATCGCACCATTTGCTTCTCCAAATGGGGTGCCATGCCCCCTCGCTCGCATCGCCTGGATTAAGCTGCCCTCGCGCCTGCCCCCGGCGAAGGCAAAGCCGAGCATCACGCGTTTCTCGCCGATCGCCGCAATCCACTCATCAGGGCCCGAAGCGGTGTTAACCATGAATACCACCGACTGCGACTGGTTTTGAGCGAGAACGGGCAAAAAATCCCGTACCTGATTCTTGCGAACGACGACGAGTACGTATTCATAGATGTCATCAGATGCCAGTCGGTCCACGACCGGCACATGCGTCAGCGTGCTCGTGCCTTTGAGCGGGTCTTCTATTTCGATACCCCGCTCCTGTAGTTCTTCGAGCCGCTTCCCACGGGCAAGAACGGTGACATCGTAGCCTGCCCTGTGCAGTGCCGCAGCACAAACAGAGCCATTGACCCCTGCCCCAAGTACGAGTATTCGGCCGTCGGGTTTCATGGGGCTCTCCTTCTGCTCGAAATTCTACAACTCCCCAGGCCTAACAGTAATTGGTTGGTAGTTGGCGTAACATCGCCATTGCACTTACAACCCCAGAATCGGCCGGCCAGTCAGCGGTTGGTCGGCAACTCAGAAGTTATCCACAAACGGGGGTCGGGGAGACCACTGGCCCTGTCCTCGAACGGGACTTCTCGGGACTGATCCCACTTTATCTTCGTAATGGGGCTCAATGTGATTCAGGACCAAGGGGCTTTGTCCCGAGTGGCTTGAGTAGAACGCAGCACTCTGTGTTCGCGCGGACAAGATCATCCATCAGCGGCAGCCTATGCGGCGGCTTTTATGACTCTCGCGCTGAGTTCTGGTCGGATGGTCGCCGATGCGGAAATTGCTATCTCCACAGCAAAGCATATGGCAGCAACCGATGCGGCAACATTCTAACCCGTCTAGATCTGCGAATAGGTCGTGGGGCTCAGAATCAAGTTGGTTATGTTAGAGACGATGTTTTCAAAGGCGTACCGGGGTGAACCCGATAGTTTCTTCCACTCCGGCGCCTCGCGGAAGGCGTTCCATTTGGCGGTGCGATCCGTGAGGTCGGTGAAGCCCAACATGTAGGTGAGGCAGGGCAGGCGCGAACCAACCAGCACGTCGCCATAGAAGACCTGCGAGAAGCCGGCCTTCTCAAAAACGTCGTACTCGCCGCTATTAAACATCTCAACCTTGCGACGATGATCCTGGTCGCTGGGACTCTCATACGTGCGCAGTTCAAACATGCGCTCTTTGTGCTCCGTGGTGGCTGCAGGCAGCTTCAACTTGGGCCAGCCCTCGAAAGCCACCATCAGCGAACTCTCAATGCGAATGAACGGGGCTTGATCGGCGGGAGAGGTCAAGAATGGCGCCCCCGCTTTCAGATACTCAGCGTCC
>JBKQNQ010000306.1:0-3249 GCA_052145875.1 Thiobacillaceae bacterium | reverse complement strand
ATATCTCGCTGTCGGAACTCGAATCGGGTTTTGTTGTCACGCCTCTGACCGAGCGGGGCCAAGCGGTAATCGCGTTGCTCAATCTGTCTCCTGCCGCGGATGCCTTGCTTGAGGAAGTACGCGTCCAAGAGCATGACGCAATGGGGAAACAGACGCGGAGCCTGCCTGCGCACAGCTTGAGTCAGGTCTTGCTCAATTGCCTGGAACACCCCCGCTGGGATGACGTTGCGATGCGCTGCCTGGCGTGTGGCAATTGCACCGCGGTGTGCCCCACCTGCTTTTGTCATCGTCAGGAGGCCCAGCCCGAATTAGGGAATCATGCGACCGCTGCCATCCGGAAGTGGGACAGCTGTTTTGGGGAAGACCATGGACAGATCCATGGGTTTCAGGTTCGACCCGACACGCGCAGCCGTTATCGACAATGGTTGGTACACAAGTTGGACACATGGCACGGTCAGTTTGGCCGCAGTGGCTGCGTCGGTTGCGGCCGCTGCATGACCTGGTGCCCGGTCGGCATCGACTTAACTGAGGAGGTCGCCGCGCTGACGGAAAAGAGATGATGGCCGCGCCACACAACCTTGTGCCACAGCCAGCGGTGATTACCAGCCGGACCCAAGAGTCTCCGACGATTTTCACGCTGCAGATAACATTGGAGGATGAAGCGAGCCAAGTGGCATTTCGCTTTTCCCCCGGCCAGTTCAACATGCTCTACCTGCCTGGGGTGGGTGAGGTGCCCATCTCGATCATGTCGGATCCGGATGATGCTCATCTCATCGGGCACACGATTCGTTCAGTCGGGCGGGTATCCCATGGCCTTGCCAGCTTGGGGATCGGTGAACGGATCGGGCTTCGCGGACCGTATGGGAACGGCTGGCCGATTCAGACCATGGAAGGCAAGGACATCGTCGTTATTACCGGCGGCCTGGGCTGTGCTCCGGTCGTTGCCATCATTCACTACATCCTGCGGCGGCGTTCGAACTTTGGCCATCTCACAATTATCCAGGGGGTGACGAAGGCGGAAGATCTCATATGGCGTGAGCAGTATGCCTGCTGGCGGAGCATGCCGGATACTAAGGTATTGGTGGCCGCCGATCAGGGAGGGCCTCTTTGGCCCTGGCATGTGGGTCGCGTGACGGAGCTTTTTGACCAGATCCCCCTTCGCGCGAATCGAACGGTTGTCCTTAAGTGTGGGCCGGAGGGCATGATGCGTATATCAGCCCGAATGCTCATCGAGAAGGGCTTGCCGGAGTCCAGCATTTTCTTGAGCATGGAGCGGAACATGCAATGTGCGGTGGGCCACTGCGGCCATTGTCAGTTCGGCGTGGCGTTTGTCTGCAAGGACGGGCCCGTCTTCAACTGGTCCCAAGTCAAAGAATTGATCGAGCACCGGGGATTTTGATGCCGGCCCCGGACAAAAAGCCACAGGTAGCGGTGTTCAAGTTCAGCTCTTGCGATGGCTGTCAGCTGGCCATTCTCAACATGGGAGTGGATTTGCTCAAGCTCGCGGCAACGGTTGACCTGGTGCATTTTTCAGAGGCGGGCCCTCAATCGCCCGATACCGGCGTGGACCTCGCCTTCATTGAAGGAAGCGTGTCGATGCCGGAAGACATTGAGCGTCTCAAGCGCATTCGCCAACAGAGCCGAATACTGGTTGCGATTGGAGCCTGTGCCACATCGGGAGGCGTGCAGGCCCTGCGCAATGGGCCTCACGGTACTCAGTGGCTGGCGAGTCTCTATCAACATCCCGAGCTGATCGACAGTCTGCCCATGTCCACTCCCATCAGCGCCCATGTGAAAGTCGATTACGAATTGTATGGCTGCCCGGTCACACGCGAGCAGGTGATGTCAGTCATCCTTTCCGCGGTGCTGGGAGTCGCACCCCGCATTACCCGCGAAAAGCTGTGTGTTGAATGCAAGCGGGGGGGACTGACCTGTGTCATGGTCGCTCAGGGCATCGCCTGCATGGGACCTGTGACGCAGGGAGGCTGCGGTGCACTGTGCCCGAAATTGGGAAGGAACTGCTACGGCTGCTTTGGCCCCGCCGATTTGGCCAACACCGACGCCCTGACACACCGCTTCCGATTGCTTGGATTAAGCGACGAGTCCATTGCCCAGCACTTCCGTTCCATCAATGGGCACGCCCCGGTATTTGCTTCCGCAGCAGGTAAGGTATCGGAAGCCAATGGGTGACCAGCAAAGAACCGTTTCCATCCATGTGCCGGTGTTGACCCGGGTGGAAGGCGAGGGCGCTTTGCAATTGCGGATTCAGGATGGCCGAATCGAAGAACTGAAACTGCGGATCTACGAGCCGCCGCGCTTTTTCGAGAAGCTCCTCGAAGGCCGATCCTTCGATGAAGTCGTGGATCTGGTGGCGCGCATCTGTGGCATTTGCCCGGCGGCCTATCAGATTACTGCTGTACAGGCGCTGGAGAAGCTCTTCGGCCTTGAGCCCTCGGCTTGGGTGAAGGCCATGCGCCGCGCCATGTATTGCGGAGAATGGATACAAAGTCACAGTCTTCACATTCATCTGTTGGCGGCGCCGGATTTTTTCGGCTATGACAGCGCCATCGCTATGGCAAAGGATCACCCGGACATCATTCGCCGTGGTCTGAAATTGCAGGCGGTGGGCAATGCACTCATGGAGCTGTTTGGTGCACGCTCGGTGCATCCGGTAGGGATAAAGGTGGGGGGGTTTCACCACGCGCCTACTCGTGATCAGGTCGTCCGTATCCGGGCACAAATTGACGAAGTACTGCCGTTGGCTGATGAGTTGGTCCGCTGGAGCGCGGGCATCACGATGCCCCAGGATGATCAGGTCTTTACCAGTGTGGCTAGCTTCGACGCCGGACGTTATGCTATCGAAGCCGGATGCATCGGCACGAGCAATGGAATGCTAATTTCTGCAGAAGAATTTGAGCAGCACTTTATCGAGTATCAGGTGCCTCATTCGACTGCATTTTTCAGTCGGCTTGCTGACAGGCCTTATCTGGTGGGTCCTCTGGCCCGCCTGAATCAGAACGGGAAACAGCTTCCTGCTTCCATCCAAGCCCTGATGAAAGAAACCGGCCTGACGTTTCCAGGCCAGAACATGTTCATGAGTCTTGCCGCCCGAGCCGTGGAGATTCTCTACGCCTTGGTTGAGGCGCGTGGTCTCTTGGATCATTATGAGCGACCCACCCGACCCGATATGAACGTCACTCCCCGGGCAGGCATTGCGATGGCCTGCACCGAGGCGCCGCGGGGCCTGCT
>JBKQNQ010000305.1:0-4187 GCA_052145875.1 Thiobacillaceae bacterium | reverse complement strand
TGGACAGAAGATTGACCAGGATCTGCTGCAAGCGTTGTGCATCGCCCAGGACCCACGCCGGCAGGTCCGGTGCCGCATCCACGACGTAGCTGAGCCCCTTTTGCTTGGCTGCCCCGGCCACGAAGCTGGCGGCAACGGCCATGACGGGAGAAAGCTGGAAGGGCCGGGATTCAACACTGAACTTGCCTGCCTCGATCTTGGAGAAGTCCAGGATATCGTTGATGATGCCCAGCAGCAGTTGGCCAGAATCGAGGATGCGATGGAAACTCTCCTGTGACTTGCGACCGCGGCTGTCGCGCTTCCCGATCTGGGCAAAACCCAGGACGGCGTTCAATGGGGTGCGGATCTCATGGCTCATGTTAGCCAGAAATTCGCTTTTTACCCGAGCGAGGCGCACGGCCTCAATTCGCGCCCCCTCCAGTTCATGTGTGCGTGTTGACACCAATTCCTCCAGGTTTGCCTGGTGTTCGATCAGGGCGTGTTCCGCATACTTGCGGCTGATAAATCCCGCCAGAATATCGGTCACCGAAGAGATGAATTGCTCTTTCAATGGGTCCCGCGGGAAATCGGGGGGAAGATACAGCACCAGCACGCCAAGCAGCTCATGCTCTGAGATAATGGGCACGCTATAGTGGCCATGGTCGGGGATGCCCGGATAGCTGATTTCGTGGCGATCGTCCACACAATGTGCATACTGCATCTGCCGGCTGGCGGCAGCGCTGCCGCAATGACAACGGCCAAGGGGCACACGGGCGCAAAGGGACATGATTTGGGGTGACAGGTCATGCGACGCGACCAATCGCAAGGTCTGGCGCTCCTCATCCATCAAGAAGATCCCTCCCTTGGGCAGGATGGTAAGCCAGGAAACGGCCAACAGCTTGTTCAGGCAGTCATCCAGTGTTTCCTCAAGCCCCCCGCCCTTGAGCACGGCTTCCAGCATGCCGCGCAGGGTGCACTGCTGCTCACGGTCCCACTGCATTAAGGTTTCGGCAGCCTTGCGCTCGGTAATGTCCTGCACGCTGCCCAGCCCGGCAAGTGCCTTGCCCTCCGAGCTAAAACGAACCTCGGCCCGCTCACGCACCCATCTGACTTGCCCCTCCACTACGATGCGGTGGTCAAGGTCATAAGGTCCGCCGCCCTGCAAGGCGGCCGACCATTCGGCTAACACCCTTTGCCGGTCGTCCGGGTGCACGCAGTCCATGACGGCTTCAAGACCCAGCTTCGTGCCCGGTTCGATGCCGAAAATTCGATAGGTCTCGTCCGACCATTCCATACTGTCGCGGGCGATGTCGAAAAACCAGCTTCCGGTGTGCGACACCGCTTGAGCATGCTTGAGATTCGCTTCGCTGTGTCGGCGCTCGTCCTCGGCCCTCTGCCGATAAGACTCGAACTCGATGACATCCAGGGCAAAACCAATATTCTGGGACACCCTGTCTAGTAGGCGCACTTCCTCTTTATCAAAGAAATTCGCCGTGTCCGCATAAAGAAAAAAAGCGCCACGCAAGGCTCCAGCCACCTTAAGCGGGAAGGCGGCCGATGCACGGTAGCCCATGCGCAACGCATCCTCGCGCCAGGACTGCATGCGCTCGTCGTCTGCAATGTCGTTGCAGACCCAATGCTTCCCTTCGCGCGCGATATGGCTGGCGGGACCGTGGGTCGTCTCATCTAGCTTCAAGCGCAATTGATCACGATAGCCTTCGACTTGGCCACTATGGGCCACAGGCTTCATTTCCCGATCGTCTGGGTCGACCAGGCCGACCCAGGCCATTACGAAACCTCCTTCTTCCACGGTAATGCGGCAAGCCTCCGCATAGAGTTTCTCGGCATCATGACAGCGCACGATCAACTCGTTGACCCCGCCCAGCATGGCATACAGCCGGCTGAGGCGGCGGATTTGCATTTCATTTTGTTTGCGCACCGTAATATCCTGCACAAAGGCAAAGTTATGGTCCTCCCCAGCGTACTGCCCATGATGGGCAATGATCTCGACGGGGAACAGGCTCCCGTCCTTGCGACGATGGCGGGACTCAAGAGTGATCACCCCTTTTCTCCGGGTTTCCGCCCAGGCGGGCTGCCAGTGCTCTGCCTTGAAGTCTGCGTCGAAATCCCACACCGCTTTTCCGGTCAATTCATCACGCGTATACCCGAGGCTTCGACACGCGACATCATTCGCATAGACCACCTTCCCGTCCGCACTGATCCAGAAGAAGGCCTGGCTCTTGTCGATGATCTGCTGGGTGAGATGCAATCGCTTTTCCGCTTCCCTGTGCTCGGTAACATCCTGCTTGACCGCGACGAAATTCTTGATGCTGCCGTCGTCGCCCAGGACCGGGGTGATCGTCATCGACTCCCAAGATAGCCTGCCATCCTTTCGCCGATTGACGAGTTCCCCGCGCCACACCTGACCGCTCAGGATCGTTCGCCACAGATCCTTGTAGAATTCCGGGTTTTGCGCCCCTGACCCCACCAGATCGCCGGGTCTGCGACCAATGATTTCAGCCAGGGAGTAGCCAGTCAGACTGCAAAACGATGGGTTGGCCCACTGGATTACGCCGGCAGGATCGGTGATGACAATCGCGTTGGCGCATGCCTCCAGTGCTGCGCTTTGCAGGTGTAGCTTTGCCTCTGCCTCCTTGGCAGCAGTGACGTCCTCATATAGGCCGAGCACCCCGAGAATTTCGCCTGCGCTATCCCGCAGAGGAACTTTTGATGTGCGCGACCAGGTATGGCGCTCGTCTGGCGTGGTCGCCGGCTCATCAAAGGCAAGCTTGGACTCTCCCAACTCGATTACCCGGCGGTCGTCCGCCCGATAGAGTTCTGCGTGCTCACGCCATGCAAGCTCATGGTCGCTCTTACCGATCAAGTCCTCCGGATTGGCCAAACCAGCATCAATTGCAAACGACGTATTGCTGCCCAAATAGTTTAAGTTCCGATCCTTCCAGAACACGCGTATGGGAATGGTTTCCAGGATTGTTTTCAGGAGGCTGTGCTGCCTGGACAGTTCCTCTTCCGCCGTCTTGCGTGCCGTAATGTCCCGGGCCACCGCGATGACCGCGCGCTCTCCCTTATGGGTAGTCAGCGCCATGCGCACATCCGTGGCAAACTCTTCGCCGTTGCCACGCAAGCCCCAGAACTCGAATTGCTGCGGCTCGCCCTGGAAGGCGCGGCTAAGCGCCCCCGCCAAGGCCGCCACATCATTCCTCCCGGGGGCTGCAAGGTCCTCCAGCGTCTTGCCGATCATAGACTCGAGGGGACAGCCGTACATATCTTCGGCACCCTGGTTAACATCCAGAAAGTGGCCGGTTTTGTCTGCAATCAAGATTGCATCGGCAAGATCGTTGAACACCCTGCGGTAGTTGGTCTCGAACTCGCGTTTCTGATGCTCGTCTTCAACCTCTTTCACCGCCCGCGCAATGGCCGGCACGAGGTGGACCAGACGATCCTTGTAAACAATGTCCCGCACCCCTTCCTCGAGCAGATCTACCGTTGTGTCCTCATTCATGCCGCTGGAAATCACAATTATTGGCACTTCCGGATGGTGTGTCTTGATGTAGAAATACGCTTGATAGAACGGAAAACCCGCCACGTTCAAACTGGAAAGAACGGCGTCCCAACCGCCTACGGCGAGCGCGTCCGACAGCTCAACGGCGTTGGCTATCCGGCGGCACGCGATATTCAGTCCGTCCTGCCGTAGCCTGCGGTCGATTTGCAGGAAATCCGCATCACTATCGACGATCAAGAGAAGGTTTGTGGACCCGTTTATGGCAGCACTCCTGCGGTTCGTTGATCGTCAGCAAAGGACCAGAGGCGCTCCGGTTTCAGCCTACAAGTCCCAAACGTGAATCGTCTTTCGCAGCGAACCAAACATGTTGACTTGCATGTTGCAGAAACGTTAGGCAGCCAGTGCATCGTGCAATTTCTCTATGATTGTTTCCCGTTGAGCGGGCTTGACAATGAAAGACCGTATCCCGCTGCAAGGGCTCCTTCAACAACGCGTCGCTCGGAATGGCCGGTCATTAATACGACGGGCAATTCTTTGTAGGCATCCAGCGACCAAAGACGCGCGATCAGCTCCACGCCGACTCCATCGGGCAACTCAAAGTCAACGAGCGCGCAACAATAGCGCTCCTTGGAGAACGCTCGCAAAGCCTCGGCGATGGAGCCGACACCCTGAGCGCGGAAGCCGG
>JBKQNQ010000304.1:0-4658 GCA_052145875.1 Thiobacillaceae bacterium | reverse complement strand
CTCTTTAACCGCTCGATCCGCGACAACATCGCCCTGGCTAACCCAGGGATCGAAACAGAGCGCGTCATCGAGTCAGCCCGCCTGGCCGGAGCGCATGATTTTATTCTGGAGCTGCCCGAAGGCTACGACACCATCGTCGGCGAGCGGGGAGCGAATCTCTCCGGTGGCCAACGCCAACGCATCGCCATTGCCCGCGCCCTTATCACCAATCCGCGTATACTGATCTTTGATGAAGCCACCAGCGCCCTCGATTATGAGAGCGAACGGGTCATTCAAGAAAACATGCGCCACATTGTTAAAGGACGCACGGTGCTGATTATTGCCCACCGGCTTTCGGCAGTACGCCATTGTGACCGTATCATTACCATCGACCGGGGACGCATTGTCGAAGACGGTGCCCATGACCAGCTGGTACGTTCGGGTGGTCGCTATGCCTCGCTGCTACGTATGCAGGGGGGATAAGCATGTCTGCGAAAATGCCTAAGTTTCTAACCGAGAGTCATATTCTTGCGGCCAAAGTCCAACGCTACCTGGAGCGGGTTTGTGCCTGGTACCACACGCGTCTATCGCCACGCCTGCAATGGATGCACCTGCACTTCATGATCTGGGTGCGTTCCTTTAACCGCAACGATCCGGAAGTGGAGTTTTACCCCGCCGCCCTCGAAGTCCTTGAAACCCCGCCTTCACCTGCCTCACGTGCCATTGCCGGGGTGATTATGGCATTCTTGCTGGTCGCGCTTTTGTGGGCGAGCATCGGCTCGGTGGATATTATCGCTACCGCCCAGGGCAAGATTGTTCCCACGGGACGGACCAAGATTATCCAGCCACTGGAAGCGGGGGTAGTACACGCCATTCACGTGCAGGATGGGCAAGTGGTCAAAGCCGGGGATGTCCTAATCGAAATCGACTCCACCATTAACGAGTCAGAGCGTACCCGCCTGCACGAGGAGTTGCTCACCAACGAACTGGACGTCGCTCGTCTTAAGGCTTTGCTCAGCACCAGCGAAGATCCGGTGAAGGAGTTTATACCACCAGAAGATGCATCAGCATCACAGATCGCCACCCAGAAATCCCTACTCACCAATCAGCACGATGAAATCCACGCCAAGCTCGCCGGGCTGGATCGCCAGATTGCCCAGAATCAGGGGAATCTCGCCGCGGTTTCCTCCACCATCGATAAACTGACGCAAGCCATTCCCTTACTTGAGCAGCGCAGCCAGATGCAGCAATACCTCTCCGGCAAAGGCTATGGCTCGAAACTGGATTCGCTCACCACCCAGCAAGACCTGGTTGAACACAAGCAAGAACTCGAAGTACAGAAGGGCCGTCTTGCCGAAGCCACGGCAGGCGTAGCTTCGTTGCAAGAACAGCGCAAACAAGCCGAAGCGGAGTTCCGCCACACCAATCTCGACAAACTCTCTGAGGGCGAACAGAAGGTGGCGAGCCTGCATGAGCAATGGCTGCAAGCCTCACAGAAATCTCGTCTGCAAACCCTCACGGCTCCGGTCGATGGGACGGTACAGCAACTGGCCGTACATACCGAAGGCGGTGTCGTCACCCCCGCTCAAACGCTCTTGGCCATTGTGCCCGCCGACAGCCATATCGAAATCGAGTCCATGGTCTCCAACCGCGATATTGGCTTTGTCCGTGCCGGGCAGGAGGTCGAAGTGAAGGTCGATACGTTTAGTTTTACCCGCTACGGGCTGTTGCATGGATCGGTCAGCTCCGTGTCGCAAGATGCCATCACGCGTGACACCCATGAAGACAAATCCTCCGACAAAAAACAAATCGGTGCTGAAAACGAAACCAGCGAACCGCAGGGGCAGGAACTCGTCTATACCGCTCGCATCGCACTGAAAGAAACGCAGATGGACATCGACGGGAACATGGTGAACCTCACTCCCGGAATGGCCGTCACTGCCGAAATCAAGACCGGCTCCCGCCACATTATCGGATACCTGTTATCGCCTCTGCGCAAACACACCCAGCAGGCGCTGCGGGAGCAGTGATTGTCAGAAATGGTAGGCTAATTGCGCGAGCACGCCGTAGCGATCTGTAGAGAAATGGTCGATTTGCCCTAAACCGGTGCCGTTGACGATGCGCCCGTCTAAGTAATACTTCCCCGTCGCATACATGTGCCAGTAGCGCGCTCCAAGGCCAAGGCTTAGGGCAGGAGTGACTTGATAACTCACTACAGATTCAAGCTGATACCCATTGTGTCCCACCCCGTCAGTGGGAATCGGCCCCGTAAACCCTCCGTTACTGTTAATGCGCACCCAATGACTATCCAGTCCGCTGAGGTCCATGTAAGGCAACCAGGCGGCATCGGCAGTAAGCTTGATGCGTTCGATGGGCTCGGCCTCACCATTAAGACCAATGCGCAGCGATTGCCATTTATCATTGTTGGTGATCCCTTGAATAACATTGGCAATAGTTGGCACACAAAACGATCCGGACGCCAATTGTGAGCAGCCATCAGCATTCAGTTTTTCGTGGTAGTAGTTGTAACCTACAAACGGGCCAACCGCGTAATCTGCTTCCTTTACGGCATCATACCCGACATCAAAAGTGCCGTAGTTGAGTATGCCGTTCTTCTGGCTGCTGAACGTCGCCGAATAGGGGTAACTAAAAGGCTCGAAATCCTCATCCTTCAGGTGGCCGCTGTCAATAGCTCCAAGTCCGATAATGCCTTTGACAAATCCTCCATCCGTAGGCTCAACACGGCCAAAGAGTTCGGCGGAATTGGCCACGAGGTCGCTATAGCTCAATTTGGAAATGGAGTACACACCATCTGTATCATACAAATGATTGGCTGTTTTGCCGCCGCTGTACCAATAACGCATGCCGAGTTCGTATTGCAGGTCACGCAACACCGAGCCGACCCAACCCATATCCGACGGTTCGGGCGCAACGTCCGCTGCCAGCGCATCTAACTTATAGTTAAGTCCTACGCGTAGGATATTCCCATCCATCGTGAACTGGTCATTGGTATGGTAAGATTTAACGGACGATGGAATCCCCATCACCGTGACATCCTCCAGGCTGTAATGCAGATATTCAGCCTTTACAGATACGGCAGAGTCGAATGCATATTCAACACCGGCACCCAAGGCCGGGCCAACGTCTAGCCCTGAACTGTTGCCATCATAGCGAATGGTAGGAAAAATGAGATGCGTGGTTTCTGAAGGGTGGCCGGAAGCCAACCCCGCCGTGCCATACACGAGCATATTATCCACCGGCGTCACGCCGAGCTTGAACTGGTACGTTCCGAGCCAATCGAGCCGTTGGGATTTTTCATCAATGAAAGGCCTGTCTGCTTGAGTAATGCCGGTGGATGTTGTGCCGATCGAACGCCCCAGCCAGGAAACTTCTGCCACCGGCCCCAAGACGATGTTATCGATTTGATAGTTATACCCCGCGCTGATACCCCCCGTCAGCGCGCTGGAATGCAACGTGGTTTCTGGCGGAACGTTTGCTTGCGGACTGCTTGGATAAAACGTGAAATACGATTTATGCAAATCCCACGCATAGCCAGTATCGAGTCCGACATACCCACCTTGCCAGCTATAAGGAGTGTCTTCCGCCCGTGCCCCAGCCAAGGCCGCTATAAGAAATACAAATAGAACTAGAAATGGAAGAGAAAACTTCATGCATTGGCATCCCAGTTATTAAGAGTGGAGCCACAAAGCGCCATCAATCTAAGCTATGGTGATATAATCTATGGGTCGTAAATCGCCATTAATTTCTTACGTCGTCTGTTACACCCCGTTGCACGGGTCGGTCCTCTCCGTATCGCAGGATGCCATCGTGCGCGACACGCACGAGGAAAAGTCCTCGGACAAAAAACAAATCGGTGCTGAAAACGAGACCAGCGAACCGCAAGGGCAGGAACTGGTCTATACCGCCCGCATCGCACTGAAAGAAACACAGATGGATATCGACGGCAAAATGGTGAACCTCACCCCCGGCATGGTCGTGACCGCCGAAATCAAAACCGGCTCCCGCCACATCATCGGATACCTGCTATCTCCCTTACGCAAACACACTCAGCAGGCGCTCAGGGAGCAATGAGACGGTGCGTATTTCAACAGCGGCTCAGTGGTGGCGTTACGGGATAGTCAGAGCGGATCTATCGGAGGCCGTACGGCCACAAGATCCCCTGCATCGTCACCCACTCTGGGAAATGTGACCCCTGGCTTCAGACGCATGCGCCTGCGTTTGTCAGTGATCCGGCCTGAGATAACCCACCCTGGTTGCAAGCCGTTTCCCTATTTGCCGCCACGCCAGACGGCTGTTGCGCCCATCGCGGAAGCAAGAGGCAGAGAAGTCATTGGGCGACTTGTTGCAAAGAGACGTTGAGGCTATCCGGTCTAGTTCCATGCCTTGTCGTCTGTGTCGCTCTCTGGTTCGGTATCCGCATGTCTCGCAGCATCCCGTAAGTAGGGGGCTGGACTCTCTGCGATTTCGTCCTTGGATGCGTTGATGTCGATGACGCCAAGATCGCGAAGATTTCCTGCATAATATTCAGCCATCAACGTAGCATATTGGTCGTCTGGCAAATAAAAGCTAATTTGAGTGCTACCTGTCGAGACGAACGGCTCCCCAATCTGATCCCCACCCACTCTCTGCAATAGTTTGGTCAAGAACTCAGGCAAGTC
>JBKQNQ010000303.1:0-7501 GCA_052145875.1 Thiobacillaceae bacterium | reverse complement strand
GTCTTCATGCTTGATCATTTCACGAATGACGGTTGTATAGTGTTCCGGTCGGACGTCGTACATGGACAGGCATCTCCTCCGGCTGCTCCTTCCAGCTAGGGTGAGCAACCGGGAACGTGACGTTTTCTTTTCATGCCTGCTTTGGCAACCGTTGCTGGTTTGCGTGAGTCGTTCTGATCATTGAACCCTAAGCTCCGGTATTTGGTCGCTAACAACGCGGGCACCGGAAAAGGTGGCATTTCCACGGCGTCAGGTCGACGTACAGACCGGGACCCCAGTGTTGATTTCATAGATTACGGGATGCCTGGGCCACGTCCGCACGTCATTTTACCCCGCGCGTCAGATGCGCTCTTCAAGAACGCGGTCCTTGAACCCGACCCGCTTGCCCCCTTCCAGGAACCGCTTGGGATCCAGGATGCCGTAAAACTGAATTAATGTGGCCACGTCGCCCGTCCAGCCGGTCTGATGGCTGGCGCCCAACCCGGCGCCGTTGTCTCCGTGGAAGTATTCGTAGAAGAGGAGGTGGTCGCGCCAGTGGGGATCGGACTGGAACTTTTCCGTGCCTCCATACACGGGCCGAGTGCCGCCCTTGTCGCGCAGGAAGATCCGGCTCAGCCGATCGGCGATTTCCTTGGAGACCTCGAAGAGGTTCATCATCTTGCCGGATCCCGTGGGGCACTCAATTTTGAAGTTGTCGCCGTAGTACAGGTAGAAGCTCAGGAGCGCCCGGACGATGAGCATGTTCACCGGCATCCAGATCGGTCCCCGCCAGTTGGAGTTGCCGCCGAACATGCCAGTGTTCGACTCACCCGGCAGGTAGTCCACCCGGTACTCCTGGCCTTGCACATTGAAGACGTATGGGTGTTGCTCGTGGAATTTGGAGAGCGAGCGGATGCCATAGGGGCTCAGGAACTCGTTCTCGTCCAGCATCTTCGTAAGGATCCGGCGGAGCCGCTCCGGGTTGACCAGGGCCAGGACTCCCCGGTCCGCCATACCAAGGTGTCCCGGGCCTGTGGGGTGGATGCACTCGATCAGTTCGGGCATCCGCCGCAGGCGTTGGAGAAGCTGAGCCATCGCCCGCGGGACGCGCTCCCGCTGCCACGCTTCGATTACCGAGGTGGCGCATAGGGGCAGCAGCCCCACCATCGAGCGCACCTTGAGCCGTGTGGCGCTGCCGTCGGGCAGCCGCAGCAGGTCGTAGTAAAAGCCGTCCTCTTCGTCCCACAGGCCTTCCTGACCGGGACGGTTGATGGCGTTGGCGATATAGACGAAGTGCTCGACGAACTTCGCGACCATGTCTTCGTAGCTTTGGTCGTGGACGGCGATCTCCATCGCAAGCTCCGTCATGTTCTGGCTAAATAAGGCCATCCAGGCCGTGCCATCCGCCTGCTCGAGGTGGCCGCCGGTGGGGAGCGGGGCGCTGCGGTCGAAGACGCCGATATTGTCGAGGCCGAGGAAACCGCCCTCGAACACGTTCTTGCCGAACCGGTCCTTGCGGTTCACCCACCAGGTAAAGTTCAACGAGAGTTTGTTGAACATCGTCTTGAGGAACTCCACGTCCGTCGCGCCACGCAGGGCCTGCTCAGTGCGATTGAGGAACAGGGTCGCCCAGGCATGGACCGGGGGGTTCACGTCGCTGAAGTTCCACTCATAGGCCGGTATCGCCCCGCTGGGGTGCTGGTAGACTCCGTGGACCATCAGTTCCATCTGCTGCTTGGCAAAGTCGGGGTCCACGATCGAAAGTGGGAGCGTGTGAAAGGCGAGGTCCCAGGCCGCGTACCAGGGGTACTCCCACTTGTCGGGCATCGAGATGATGTCCTCGTTGAACATGTGGAACCACTCCGAGTTCCGGGAATTTCGATATCCGGAATGAAGAGGGTTGGAGTTGTGCTCCTTCAGCCAGTTGCCTCCGTCGAAGAAGAAGAACTGCTTGCTCCAGAGCATGCCGGCGATGGCCTGGCGCATCACGTTGGCCGCGTCCGCGGAGATCGAAGGCGGTGTCACCGAGCGGTAAAATTCGTCCGCCTCCTTCAACCGTACAGCGAAGGTCTCATCAAACTGCGGGCCCAAGCTGGATGTGGTGGTTTTGGTTTGCCCGCTCTTACCGGCAGCGGCCTGGCCGGTCAGGCGCAGCCGCACGGTCGCCGACTGGCCGGGAGCAATCGTCACGCGATAGTGCGCCGCAGCCTTGGTGCCCTCCTTTGCGGGGTCCACTGCGTCCTGCTTGCCCTGCACCACGCAGTCGTTGATGCCGTCCTTCACGTACGGGCTCTCGTTCTTTTGCCCCGGGAAAAGCCGCTCATGGTTTGTTGTGTTATCGGTGAAGAGCAGCGGCACCTCGCCTTCGCAGCAGAGGACGAACTCACCCAGCGGCGTATGGGTTGCCGCAACCGCGCTCGTGCCTGTCGCTGCCTCAATCTGTCTGAGGTTTGGTTTCTCGGCCGCGCGGTTGGATTCGGCAATCCACGACGCCCAGTCGTTCCGAAACCACAGCGTCGGCAAGAGATGCAGTTCCGCCGGGTCCGGTCCCCGGTTGATTGCCGTGATCCGCACCAGGATATCTTCCGGACCGGCTTTGGCATATTCCACGAAGACATCGAAGTAGCGACCTTCATTGAAGACGCCGGTGTCGAGAAGCTCATACTCCATGTCGTTGCGGGTGCGCCGGCGGTTCGTCTCCACCAAGTCGGCGTAGGGATAGGCCGCCTGCGGGTACTTGTAGAGGTACTTCATGTACGAGTGGGTCGGCGTGCTGTCGAGGTAGAAAGAGTACTCCTTGACGTCCTCGCCGTGGTTGCCCTCGCTATTGGTGAGCCCGAAGAGGCGCTCTTTGAGGATCGGATCCTTCCCGTTCCACAGTGCCAGCGCGAAGCACAGATGCTGTTTGTCATCGGAAACGCCCGCGATACCGTCTTCCCCCCACCGATAGGCGCGTGAGCGAGCATGGTCGTGAGTGAAGAAATTCCAGGCATCGCCGTTCTCGCTGTAGTCTTCGCGCACGGTTCCCCACTGTCGCTCACTGAGATAAGGCCCCCACTTCTTCCACGGCACCGAGGACTCGTGGCATTCCCGCAGCCGTGCTCTCTCCGCGTTTGTCTCGGCGGCAGCCGGGTTTGAATCTTCAAGCGCTTGTTTCAGGGTTGCCTTGGTCGGGGTAACTGCCATTTTTAATGCTGCCTCATGGGGAAATGCTCGCGCTCCAGTCTTAACCGACATTTCATGGCGCGTTCAATCGCGTCACGATAAGATAATTTCTGTTTTCGCCACACGGAGATGGACTCCGATCGCGGCGCCTACGCCCTTCGGCGGCCAAGAGGTGCATCTCAGGACCTTCCTGGCATCTATTTGACTTTCCGCGCGTGAGCGGGGCATCCTCGCGCGGTGCGCGACAGCGGCAACGCGATCTGTGCTCGCAGATTATGTTCCTATGAAAATGAATGCTTCTCGTATGAGGGGGACTTCGCCTGTGCCGGGAATTGATAGCCGAAATACAGAATCGGCGAGATGTCGCACCGCAGGATGCAGCCGCCTGCCTACCCAGCGCTCGGTTGAGGCATCGTAGCCATGTTCCCTCGAGGACGGTCGCGATTGCCCGACTGGGCCATACCATTGTTGTATGCGGTTACAGCAGTCTTTGCAGCGATTGCTCTGCCTAGAATAGAGCACCGATTTCTGCCCGGCTTCACTGCTGAGATGAGCGCTCCAGCGGCGATGGCCATCTATACATCCGTCGGGTCAGGCATGCTCGCGCTAACCGGGATCGTATTTGCGCTCGCCTTCGTGATGGTGCAGTTTAGCGCGACGGCTTACTCGCCGCGCCTTGTTTTGTGGATCTCGCGAGATCCGGTGATATGGCATGCGATCGGAGTCTTTACAGCTACTTTCCTCTATGCGATCGGCGCGATTGCTTGGGTTGATCGGAACGGGTCAGGGAAGGTTCCCTTTCTCAGTGTTTGGGTCATATTCGGTCTCCTGTTGGCCAGCGTGGCCTTGTTCGTGGCTCTTATACAGCGAATAAGCTTATTGCAGATAAATCGCATGCTGAGCTTCACCGGTGACTTGGGGAGGCAGATCATCGAGAAAACGTATCCGCGACTGGATACGCCCGCTGCTCTCGCTCGGCCCGAGGAATTTCGAGGTCTTCCCGTCACCCAGACTCTGCTCCACACCGGGGCGCCACAAGCGCTGCGATCTCTCGATCAGCGGGCACTGTTGACGCTTGGCGCGCAATCAGGCGGGGTCGCTGAAATAGTCTCTGCCATTGGCGACACGTTGATCGAGGGGACAGTTGTGCTGCAGGTCCTGGGTGGGCGACAACTTGTCGATAAAGATGCCTGGAAGAAGACGTTCGAAATGGGCGAGGAGCGGACTTTCGAGCAAGACCCAAAATACGCGATCCGGCTTTTGGTGGATATTGCGATCAGGGCGCTCTCTCCGGCGATAAATGATCCCACCACCGCGGTTCAGGCGCTCGACCAGATTGAAGACCTGCTATTGCGCCTCGGCAACCGACGTCTCGAAATCGGCGCCTTTCACGATAGCGCGGGCGCCCTCAGGCTGGTCATTCCGCACCCGACCTGGGAAGACTTTCTCAGATTGGCATTCGACGAGACTCGTTTCTGCGGTGCGACCAGCATTCAGGTCATGCGGCGTATGAAGGCTTTGGTCAGTGACTTGATTGAAGCGCTGCCTGAGGAGCGCCACGAAGCGTTGAAGCGCCACCAAAAGCGGTTGGATTCGACCATCGCGCGGTCCTTTGCCGATCCGGAAGAGCAACTGGAGGCTGCCGTCGAAGACCGACAAGGGCTAGGTGTTCCGCGCAGTCATTAGGCTGCCCGACCCTCGCCAGCGGATAGTGAATCGACCGAAGAACAGCCCATGATGGGAGTTCCCGTCGCGGCCAAACAGCCGGAAACGAAATACCGTGACCAGCGCAGCAAAACCTTCTCGTGAGCAGGTCCTTGTGGCCCCGCGGGGAGCGGCCGTCTCCGGCATCATTTTTTCGGTGCTGATGATCGTGGGGCTAGGAATCAGCCGCCTCGCCGTCCCAACTGACCTGACCCATCCTGGCACTTGGCTGACCGAGCCGGTCCGCCGGGACGCAGTACGGCTTGCGCTGGACCTGGTCCCGTTTGCCGGGATCGCATTTCTGTGGTTCATGGGCGTGCTCCGTAGCCGCTTGGGAGAGCTTGAAGATAGATTCTTTGCGACCGTATTTCTCGGTAGCGGATTGCTGTTTGTGGCGAGCCTGTTCGGTGCGGCGGCGTTGTCGGGCGCGCTGATTGGGGCCGTCGCCGCCGGCAATTTCCATTCACCCGACAGCGAAACCTACTACCTCGCTCGCCGCGCTATCGACGTGCTCATGAACCTGTTCGCCATGAAAATGGCGGGGGTCTTCATGATCTCAACCTGCACCATCGGGCTGCGCGGCGCCATTCTCCCGCGCTGGGTGGCATTTATTGGCTACGCTTGTGCTTTGGTGCTGTTGGTGGTGATCGCGAACTGGAAATGGATCGCGCTGGTCTTCCCACTTTGGATGCTGCTGGTCAGCACGCAGATGTTGCTGGCGGAGTTTCGCTCCCGCCATGTCGGAACAGGCGGTGCAGGACACTATCAGGCCGAAGGATAACCCGGGCACCCGGAGCCGTTTCTATCAAGCTCCGCGCAGGATAAATTCCGGTAACGCGTGCTCAAACGGAGCACCACACGAATGGCCGAGCAGATTTCGCAAAGCGCACTAGCGCCTGATGATTTGACCAAACTCGCTTTCGAGCGCACGCGCGCTTCGTACGAACGAACGTTGATGTCGTGGATCAAAACCGCGACGTCGCTAATCACTTTCGGCTTCAGCATCTACAAATTCTTTCAGATCGAAGCGCCTGGCGCCGCACAACAGAATCACCTCATCGGACCACGGGAGTTCGCGTTCATGCTGGTGAGCATCGGAGTCGTCTCATTGCCGCTGGCGATCCTTGAATACCGCCAGAGTATCCGAGCGCTCGGAGCGCAATACGCCGTCAAACGGCGCTCGCTGGCGGTGCTGGTCGCCGCGTTGATCTCGATTCTCGGGCTCCTTGCACTACTCGCGGTGATTTTTCGTGAATAGCGCTGTCCGAAAAGGCGGCATGAAAGCCAAGGACCCGACCACTCCAACTGCTCGGTCGCGTCGTCTATTTCGGTCACATCCGAAGCCTGAGATCCGGGCTTAAAGCACCAGCAGGAATCAAGGAGGAACGTTCGTTGAAGAAAGGTCTTTGTATGTTAGCGGTCGCGATGCTGGGCGCTGCCCTCGCGGCTCCCGCCTATTCGCAAACCGCCGGTTCTTCGTCCGCCTCGGCACAGGGCGCCACGGAGCTTCGTGTGGCCGCGTTCGTTGCTCCACCGGGCGTTATGGAACAGAACGGCACCCTGACCGGATTCAGCGTCGATCTTTGGAACGCGATCGCCGCTCGGCTGAAGGTAAAGACGAGCTATCAGATCGTGCCTGACGTGGGCGCTTTGGAAGAAGCGCTGCGATCCAAAAGCGTCGACCTCACCCTTGGCCTCTTTATAACGTCGGCGCGTGACGAGGTGTTCGATTTTTCGATCCCAACGTTGCAAGCAGGCCTGCAAATCATGGTGCGGGACACCGGCGAGACAGCGCGGCCCGCAAGCCCCCTATGGGACATGCTCCGTCTGATGTTTTCGCGAACGACTGTATTGTGGCTCGGCGTCGCCCTGCTGCTCGTCCTGATCCCGGCCCATCTGGTCTGGCTGTTCGAACGAAATCACCAGGACGGTATGATTTCGAGCCGGAACTACTTCCCTGGCATCTTCGAGGCAATTTTTTGGGCGGTATCGACGCTGACGTCACAGGGCTTGGACATGCCGCATCAATGGGTGGGGCGCGCATTCTCAATCTTCTGGATGTTCGCCGGGGTGGTTTTCGTTGCGTTCTATACCGCCCAGCTAACGACCACCTTAACCGTGGAGCAGATTCGCGGCGCCATCGAGGGGCCGGGGGATTTGCCCGGTAAGCAGGTCGGCACGATAGCGACCAGCACCGCCGTTGAGTATCTTCGGGCGCAGAACGCACAGCTCCAGGAGTTCCCCACGCCTGACCAAATGTTTAACGCTCTCCGTGACAAGAAAGTGGATGCCGTGGTGACGGCCGCCCCGCTGCTCCTTTACTATGCGGCGCATGAGGGAAAGGGACTGGTGAAGACGGTCGGTCCCGAATTTAACACTGCGCCGGCCGCCATCATGGTGCAGTTGGACAGCCCGCTGCGCAGAAAGATCAATGTTGCGTTGATCGCGCTTCGTGAGAACGGCACCTATCAGCAGATCTACGACAAGTGGTTCGGCAACCCTTAGAAAGAGCCAACATGAAGTGGGTGCGATTGCGACTAGCGCCCTCTGCCACGGTGTTGGGTTTGCTGCTGAGCGCCGTGCTGGCGGTGTCGGCACACGCGCAACAAGCATCGACGCCTGCACAATCGCCGCCGAGCGTCATGACGGATCA
>JBKQNQ010000302.1:0-3203 GCA_052145875.1 Thiobacillaceae bacterium | reverse complement strand
GCAGGAAGATGTTGATTCCGCCATTAGGCAGACCGAAGGCGCTGGCATCGCAATTGTTGCCGCCAAACGCCTGTTGAAGTTGATATTCAGTAGCGTTAGTGAGGTTGGCCAGCGAGTCTTGGCGTCCCGTGATAAATACGAGCGGCTCTCCGCCTACGTTAGTCACTGTGGCTGCGGGAATGGTTGTGTTGGTGAAGGGGTCCTTACCACTGATGTTGAACGCCAGAACATTGGCTTGCTGGGTGCTGCCAGGCATGCCGCTGAGGATCGGGCTTCCCACGCCATGAGTGGTGCCAGCCGGGTAGACCGCCGGTACACCCGAGGCGTTGTTCACGTTGTATCCGAGGCCGTCAATACCGTCGCTGCCGCCGTTAGAGTAGGTGCTGGCGCCGAGTTGCGAGTTGATACGGGCCATGGCAAAGGCAGCATCTTCGGGACGGACGTCCGACGCTGCCGAGTTCAACTTCGCTCCGTTGTTGAGGATCGCCTGAATGTTCGCCGGGAGCGCAGTATCGCAGCTAGGACTGCACAGGCTGTTGTTCCATACGGTGATAAGGTTCGAGCCGGCTGTAGAGGCGCCATTGGGAAGAACCAGGTTGCAGTGGGGCTGAGCATAGAAGCAACGGACTCCGATGACCGAGTCTACCTTGATGTACATCCACACATTACAGCCCGCGCTGCAGTCGCTCGAGGTATCCCAAACCACCCAGGTGGCAGCAGCATCTTGATTGGGAGTGGACGGTCGAGTGTCATTCAAATAAGGTTCACCGCTGCCACTCTTTGCACTTGTCCAGTGGAACGTAGGACTGACGCAGCCGGTGAGCAGACTGCTACATGTTCCCGTTCCTGCCGTAACGGTGCTGGGAGCGCCGAAAGTGCCCAAAGCCGCCGTCTGCCACAGGGCGGTTGAGCCACCCATTACCACCTTGAGAGTCTGAGCTTGTGCCAGAGGCACGATGCCCACAATCGCGGCCAGCATCAGTACCGCGAAGATTGTCTTCATACGCGACATAATTTATTCCTTTCGCAGTTTGGAATCTTGGATTTGAACATCATTGTGGTTGACGTGGGTCGCATGGCCTCACGCACAAAATAATCCTGAGAAATCTTGTCTGTCTCGCTAAGATTCATTCGCAAGCGATTGGTCATCCACTAACCGCGTGAGTCTAGGAACCTGAATTTCCAACTCAGCGCAGAAAACATTTGGATTCCAGTCGGCAACACAATAGCTGATTACTTGTTCTGCGGATATTAACGGTTAGTGAAAATTGGATAAATATCGAGGCTAGCAATGGTGTAAGTCTTTTCACTCCCTTTTTATTGCGACGCCATGCAATGAATAAGAAAACCTTTGTGACTTTGTAAGATGCTCCCATGACCAGGTGTTGATCCGTGCAGGGCGAGAGCGATCACTCTGCCCTCTGCGAGTCGTGTTTGGACTTCCAGTCGACACAATTATTAAGGAATTGTTACAAGTCGAATGTTAAGGGATTGTTACAAACACTATTGCGGAACGGAAGCAACGCCGCGGAGTCTTCGATTTCACACGATTTTAATCTTTGATGCGCTGACCCCTCGTTTACAATCCGGGCTTGCCTTTACATCCTTAATTGGAAGCAATAAAAAGCGTGTTGTCCCGGAGCCATGAGTGTGAGGTCGTTTGTGCTTTTCCGCTGTTCCCGCGTCATCAGCAGTGTTCTCACGCTGTTGCTTCTGGGGTGGTCATTTGGTGTGGCTCAGGAGCAAGCACCGACGGCGACGGCCGCCGTTCGCGGGAGGGTGATTGATCGGAAGGGCGCCGCCGTGCGCGGTGGAAAAGCCGTCCTCGTAAGCGCTACGGGCGCGAGACTTGCAATCACGGTCAATGACAAAGGCGTATATTCCATCGCCGGACTGCTCCCCGGAACCTACACGTTAACCGTATCGGCAGCCAGTTTTGCAGATATGGTCTTCGCCAATTTCACGCTGACGCCGGGCAAGACTTTGACGTTGGACGCGACTCTGGAGCCTGCGAGCTCCAAGCCGGCGGAGGGGGCGGAGCAGGTGGAGCAAAGAGCCGCTCCCGGTGCTCGGAAAATCGCAGCGACTGGCAGAGGCGCCATTAACGGAACGGCGACTGACCAAACGCAGGCCGTCGTGGCCAATGCAAGAGCGGAACTTACGAATGCGGCGGGGGAGAAACTTGAAACCCAAGTCAATGATAAAGGCGCCTATTCTTTTACCGGACTTGCACCGGGGATTTACACGCTGGTAGTAACGGCGCCTAATTTCGCTGCCAGAACTTTCGATAACATCACACTTACAGCGGGACTCGACCTAACCCTGGATGCTTCCCTGGAACCGGCGCGAACCAAGGAAGAAGTGAACGTGGAATCCAGCGGTGTGGGACAAGTGGAAACCGAGAGCGCGACGGTTTCGGGCACGATTACGCAAAAAGAAGTAGAGGCGATTGGACTCAACGGCCGTAATTTCACTCAGCTCATCGCACTCGCGCCCGGCGTCAGTAATCAGACTGGGCAGGACGAAGCCAAGGTGGGAGTGACGGGCAGCGTGAAGTACAGCGTGAACGGAGGCCGCGTCGAGTACAACACTTACGAGGTCGATGGCAGCGACGTGCTCAACACTGGGCTGAACGGCGCCTCGAGCACGCTTATGGTCTACCCCAGTCTGGACGCGATTCAGGAAGTGAAGGTGCTGACCTCCAACTACGGCGCTCAGTATGGGCGAACCGCGTCCGGGACAGTGCAGGTCACGACCAAGTCGGGAACCCCGAAGTGGCACGGAAACATTTACGACTTCATCCGCAACGAAGCGTTCAACTCGCGCAATTTTTTCGATATCGAATATACAACTCCGCCACCGCTGGGGGAAACCTGCTGCGGGGAGACGTTTGGGAGTAAAGCTCCGCTGTATCGCCGCCAGGATTTCGGGGGCACGATCGGCGGTCCGCTCTACATTCCTGGGGTTTTCAATACCAAGAAGGACAAAACCTTTTTCTTTTTCTCGGAGGAATTTCACCTGGAGAAAACGCCCCAGGCGTACAACCAGGCGGTTCCCGGGTTGAAAGAGCGGGGACTTTGCTTGTCACCGTGTGCTCAGGTTTCGACGGCGCAGGGGATCGTGAAAAACCTGCAAATCAGTCCTGTTACAGGGGCGGTTTACCAGGACTTCGATTTCAGTGACGTATGCGCCCCGGCTGGGGC
>JBKQNQ010000301.1:0-6015 GCA_052145875.1 Thiobacillaceae bacterium | reverse complement strand
TGTCGCCTGCTCTGGCTAGCAAGGTTTCGCCCAACGAGACCGTGTTCATTTATGCCCGCGCCGAAAGCGGTCCGCGCATGCCGCTCGCGATCCTCTCCAAGAAGGTCAGCGAGCTCCCGTTGGATTTCACGCTGGACGACAGCACCGCCATGACGCCCAATTTGCGCCTGTCCAATTTCGACAGAGTGATTGTCATGGCACGAGTATCCAAGAGCGGCAATGCGACCGGTCAACCGGGCGACCTGGAAGGTTCGGTCGGGCCAATTGCGAGTAGCGCAAATGGAGTCAACCTCAGAATCGACCGTGTGGTTCCGTGACGCCTAACGATCCCATCAGCAGAATCGACGGCTGGCTGCGCGACACACGCCCCCAGCCGTTTTGCGCCCGGCGCTTTCCAAGGTTCCCATGAAGCTGATTTTCTTGCTGGTGCTGGGGTTTGTAATCTACGGGATTTTCAAATCCTATGCGCGTTCCCAGAGCAATAAACCTGCCCCTCGCCCGCCCAAGAACGTAGAGGACATGGTCAAATGCGCCCACTGCGGGGTAAATTTGCCACGCAGCGAAGCTATTCTCACCCAGGGACAATTCTTTTGCAGCCGGGAACATCAGCAACTGACCCAGCATTAGACGCCTCCGCCCGGCTGGACTCACCGGGTTACTTCGCCTCCCATTGGCGCTCACTCGACTACTTCAACCTCTATCGCCTGATCCTGGCGGCAACCCTCAGCGTGCTGGCATTGCTTGGCGCACTGGGCAATGTGATCGGCCAAGGCTCCCCTGCCCTGTTCCGCACGGCATCATTCATGTATCTGGGCGGGGCAGCGATGTTCGTGCTGACAATACGCGCCCGCAGCCCCAACTTTCGCCTGCAACTTTCGGCGCATATTTTTGCGGATATTGTATTCATCACGCTGTTGATGGCAGCCAGTGGCGGCGTGTCGAGTGGACTGGGTCTGCTGCTACTGATCTCGCTTGCTTCCGGCGGACTCGTTGGGGAAGGCCGTCTGGTTCTTTTTTATGCCGCCCTTGCTTCCGTCGCCACACTGCTCATGCAGGCCGATCAGGGACTACAGGAATCATCTTGGGCGAGTCATTTCCTTCAGGCGGGACTACTGTGTCTGGGCTATTTTTCCGTCGCGTGGCTTGCTCATGCGTTGACCAGTCGTGCATTACGCTCGGAACGCCAGGCCCACACCCAGGCCAAGGAACTGGCGCGGCTTTCCCGTATTCATGCTCTCGTCGCAGGCGACCTGCCGGATGGAATCGTTGCCGTTGACCGCGACAGCGTAATTTTCTACTCCAACGATGCGGCTAGCCAGCTGATTGGCGCGGACCGGCCTCCGGCAGCGCGTGAGCCGCTAAAGCAGTATGCACCGCTTTTGGCCGGACAGTTGCTGACCAACCGGGTTTCGCACGCCTCCCAAGGATATCCCTTGACGATTATGGGACGCCGTTTCCTTCCCCGCTACCAGCCCCTGCCCAGAAACGAAGGGACCATCATCATCCTGGAAGACCTGAATCGCAGGGAACAGATTGCGCGCCAGCTGAAACTCGCTGCACTGGGCCAGCTCACTGCGAACATCGCGCACGAAATCCGCAATCCACTTTCTGCCATTCAGCAGGCTTCGCAGCTGCTGCGCGAGGAATCTGAAAACCCGGTGACGGGTAAACTCACGGCATTGATCGAGAACAATGTGCGTCGCCTTGATCGTCTGGTCAGCGACGTGCTGGTGCTAAATCGGCGGGATCGGTTGCAACCTGAGAACATCAGGTTGATGGAGTTCCTACCAAGCTGGCTGCAGGAATGGCGGATTGCTGAAGATTTGCCGGAAAACGCCGTCATCATTTCCATGCACGCTGACCTCCCCCCCATTTGTTTCGACCCCCAGCACCTCCGCCAGATACTGTGGAATCTGGTGCGCAATGCTTGGCGTCATGGCAGTAAGCGCTTAGGCTCGGTGAAACTTGCAGTACGGCCTCAAGGGACTCAGGTTCAACTCGATATTCAAGACGATGGCCCCGGCATCGCGCCCGGTGATCGTGAACGCCTGTTTGAGCCATTCTTCACCACCGAAGCCCAAGGAACCGGTTTGGGCCTGTATATCGCGCGCGAGCTGGCCGAAGCGAACCAAGCCCGGCTGGAGGAAACGGGCAGCCGTACGGGCGCCTGTTTCACCCTCACCGTGGAGACAGGACCATGCTAACGCGCTCGCCAAGAATTCTGCTGGTCGATGACGAACCCGACTTGCTGGACCTGATGGAACTGACTCTGGTCAAGATGGGGTTGGAAACGGA
Source organism: Thiobacillaceae bacterium (assembly GCA_052145875.1). Taxonomy (GTDB): domain Bacteria; phylum Pseudomonadota; class Gammaproteobacteria; order Burkholderiales; family Thiobacillaceae; genus DASQBT01. The sequence goes on along the minus strand of JBKQNQ010000301.1, from coordinate 3,720 downwards.
CCGCGCCGGCAGTGTCGCGGAAGCGCGCGCCAAGCTCAGCAAACCTGAGTACGAGCTGTGTCTTACCGACATGCGTCTTGCCGATGGACAGGGCCTGGACGTGGTTCAGCATATTTCAATGCATTGTCCACAAATTCCCGTGGCCGTGATTACGGCATATGGCACGGCCGAAAACGCGGTTGCCGCGCTCAAGGCCGGCGCGTTCGATTACTTGGCCAAGCCGGTTTCGTTAGATCAGTTGCGCGCGCTGGTGAAGAATGCACTAAGGGTCCCGGACTCGCCCGTTCAGGGCGAAGGCGACCCGCTGATCGGCCGCTCCACCGCGATGGATGATATCCGCACTCAAATTGGCAAGCTTGCGCGGACCCTTGCGCCAGTTCATATCAGCGGCGAATCGGGCAGCGGCAAGGAACTCGCTGCTCGACTGATTCACCGGCAGGGCAACCGCTCGGGCGGGCCGTTCATCGCACTCAATTGCGGCGCCATTCCGGAAACACTGATGGAAAGTGAGCTGTTCGGCTACAGGAAAGGCGCGTTTACCGGCGCGGACATGGATCGTGAAGGGGTGTTCCAGTCGGCCAAGAGCGGCAGCTTGTTTCTCGATGAAGTCGCCGATCTGCCCCTTTCCATGCAAGTCAAGTTGCTACGCGCGCTGCAGGAAAAGAAAGTTCGCCGAATTGGAAGCAGCCAGGAAGAGTCGGTCGATGTACGCATCATTAGTGCCACTCATCAAAACCTGGGCAAGCTGGTCGAAGAGGGTCGGTTCCGACAGGATCTCTACTACCGGCTCAACGTGATCGAACTCACGATGCCCAGCCTGCGCGAGCGCCCGGAAGATGTCATCGACATCGCGATTGCCATACTCGAGCGCATGGGCAACCGCCACCGCCTTTCCGCCGCGGCTGAAGTGGCGCTCAAGGCCTACGCGTTCCCCGGTAACGTGCGCGAACTGGAAAACATTCTCGAGCGTGCCGTGGCGCTGGCCGATGCCTCAATCCTGAAACCGGATGACCTTAACCTGGCACCGGATACGTCGCTGCCGCCCGCTTTCGATGTTGGCTCCGATAGTCCGTACCCGTTGCAGGATTACCTGGACCGGCTTGAAAGAACTACCATCGAGCAGGCACTGGAGAAAACCCGCTACAACAAGACGGCAGCTGCGCGGTTACTCGGCGTGACGTTCCGCTCACTGCGCTACCGCCTGCAGCGGCTCGGTATCGAGTAATCAGGTGAGTACGAGCGACACATAGACAACATACAGCGCGCCGTTAATCCACAAATCGCGAACCTGCAGACGATCTGCGCTCACGCGAAGACGAAGCCAGCAAGCGGCGAGTAGCGTGATCACCACGCCCAGCAACACTTCCCGGCGCGGTGTCCATGACGTAAACACAATTCCAATGGCAGGCAGCAACGTCCCTTGGAACACCATGGCCCCGGTAATGTTGCCGAAAGCCAGCGTATCCTTATGCCGCCGTATCCATAATATGGAATTCACCTTCTCTGGCAATTCGGTGGCAATGGGGACAATCATGAGCGACAGCAAGAGCGCGGAAATGCCAAGCGTGGTGGCCGCCGCTTCCACCACCCCGATAAAGCCTTTTGCTCCCCACACCAGCAGGGCAAGCCCAAGGGCAAGTTGCACCAGAATCACCGGAGCGCTTTCCGGAAGCCCGACGCGGCCCAACCACAGCGGCATTTCTGCCTCAGTGCCATGGCCATCGGCAACGAGCTTTGAGGACGCGTTAACCGTCCGCAAAATGTAAATGAAATAAGTCAGCACCAGGACGAGGGCCAGCGCCGTGCGTACCCAGCCTTCGTCACGAGGAATGAACAATGCGGCCAAGGATAGACTAAAGGCGATCAGGAAGAAATCTAAATCCCGCCTCAGCCCGCTTCTTTCTGGCGTCAAGTACCCCTTGGCGCCCCGCTTCTTGAACGCGGCCGCACTCATGAGAAAAATGGACAGGGTCGAGAGCATGAGCGGCGCACCCAGAATTGTCCCTACGCCAATTTCTTCATTCACTCGACCGTTGCTTGTGCCCGCAAAGATGGCCAGTAACGGCACCAGCGTTTCAGGCATCGCCGTCCCGACCGAAGCGAACACCGAGCCTGTCAGCCCTTCGGAGATCTCGAGCGTGTCCCCCAGGTGTTCCAACGCATTCACGAAGACCTCAGCCGCAACGAAGATCATCAGCAAGAAGAACAGAAGCTCAAGAAACAAGGTCATCGTGCCGTGCGTCAAGGGAGCGGCAATTCTATCAGCTTGCCAACTTCCTATTGATGCCACAGTATTACTGCCATGCGCTTTAAGGAACTGACCGAATTCGATTTTCTCCCCACCCTTGCAGCCAGTACGGGGGTCAGCATCGTCATGTTCTCCGGCCCGGATTGCGGCAGCTGTAGGCGTCTGGAGGAACTCCTTCCGTATCTCCTACGCGATCGCGCCCAATATTTGTATAAGGTCGACGTGCAAAGATCGACTGCCCTGGCGCGCGCTTATGAGGTGTTTCATCTGCCCAGCCTGTTTGCGTTTTTGGATGGACACTACCACGGCCCGCTGCAAGCAGAGCCCACGCTGGCCGGGTTTTCGCATGCACTGAATACACTGCTATCGGGTCCGCCCCAGGAAGAACCCTGATGAAAATATCGAACTTCGGGGTCGCAGAGGACACGCGCTATGTGGCATCACCGTATTGTGACTTTCGTCCCAATGAAGCGGACCTATCCCTGATAGTTATTCACAGCATCAGCCTTCCGCCCGAAGAGTTCAGCGGCCACTTCGTGGAGGACCTGTTTACCGGAATATTGAATTGGGATGGCCATCCCTATTTTCAGTCGATCCGGGGAATCAAGGTTTCGGCCCATTTCTTCATCCGCCGCAGTGGCGAACTTATCCAGTTCGTGCCCTGCAACCGGCGTGCCTGGCATGCTGGCGTTTCAATCTGGCAGGGACGAGAACGCTGCAATGACTTTTCAATTGGGATCGAGCTTGAGGGAACCGACCACACTCCATTTAGCGAGCCCCAGTACCAGCGGCTCGGACTGCTGGTGCGTGCCTTGGAGACGCGCTACAACATCACTGCCATCGTCGGCCACAGCGATATTTCGCCTGGACGCAAGAGCGACCCCGGAACCGGTTTTGAGTGGGATCGGGCGCGCCTGAGGCGCACCGGTTAGGGACCGCCACGCTAGCCGTGCGTTCCAGGAACAAAGCATCGCGCTGGACCTTTGCCCCAAGTGCCGAGGTGCAGGACGACAGGCCGATGGCCATTGATTAATAGTTACTGATATTCCGCATATCCTGCAGAAAAAACTTACTAGAATCCATAGTGAGTTGATTCCTGACAAGGAGGCTGTGATGCGTCTACCCGTGAGTGCCCTGAATATCGCCCTTGTTGCAGTCAGCGGTTTCGCCAGTTCTGTACACGCAGATTCGCGATACTACGATCCGTCCAATGTCGGTGGGGATACGACCGGCTATCAGTTGTTCAGGACCATTGGCTGCCCAGGGAAAGGATTGCTTGACCAGGGGTGTACTGCCCCCGTCGTAAGCGCACCTGCGCCCGTGGCGGAGGTAAAGCCCGCTCCGGCTCCCGTCACTGAGCAAAAAGAGCCCGAGGTCTTTATCAAGAGCAAGCTACCCAACGCCAAGCCGGGGGAGTGTTACGGGAAAGTTGTGACCCAACCCGAGTACCGCATAGAGCAGGTCAAGCAGAT
>JBKQNQ010000300.1:0-3910 GCA_052145875.1 Thiobacillaceae bacterium | reverse complement strand
CGCACCGGTCGGCACGGCCCGTTGGCCGCGATGGAATGGTTGAAAATGCGCGTCCGACGGTTGCCATTGCGGTAGTAGGTGATGATCTCCCGGAGCGCCAGCGGTGGATAAACGTCTGGGGGGATGGCCTTTTGGTCGTTCAGCAAGCGGGCATTCTGTATCCAGCAAACGGCTTCGCCGCTCTGGTTCCCTGGCACAAAATCCCGGTAGAGCACTGCTCCGGCTACGGGTGTGCCGTGCCCATCTGGCACAACTCGGTCGGCCACATCTTGGCCGGGCAAGAATGACCGCGAGTTGCCAGTGTCGATTGCGGGCTGTAACAACCGGTGGCCCTCCTGGATGCCGCTGTCGATCACGCAAACAGCGGGTGCGTTCTCCTGCGGGACGCCCACTGCGGGATAATCGCCGGGTTGGGCCATCTGAGGTATGGGATCAGGCTGTTCAATGTCTTCCGGCAAACTACCTTCGAAAACCCGGGCATAGTTCTTGATGAGGTCAATAAAGCCCTGGCCACTCATCCGAATCCGCACGGAAAAACTATCCGGCAGCTTCACCACGCCGCCTTCGACTGTTGGTTGCCCTCCCACCTGGTCAATAATCTGGCCACCATACGGGCGCAGAAACTTGCCCAGGTCGTCTTCCGTCTCAATCTGCTTCTCATCCCATTTGACCTCTGTTGCCCGCCACTCCGCTTCCCATTCCTGCTTTCGGTGCTCAAATTCCTCTTGGGTCTCTTTCTTCCGCTTCTTGGGCGGGTTGCTAACCTCGGTGCCGAGGCCGGCCGTTTGGATGCTGACATCCAGGATATAGGTGTTTGTGTCTACCAAAGGCCAGATGGCGAAAAGCTCAGGAGAAAGTATCTTTTTCAGCCGGTCATCGGATCTGCCATAGTCATAAACGTCTAGGATTGACGCCATTGCCGTCGCCCCGTGAACCTCATTTTCAAATTCCGTGGTGAGCTGTTGGAAGGCTGCCAGGGATATGTCTTCTGAGGCCACCATCAGAAAGCCCTCTTCAAACTGGGCCACAATCGTCACCCCAAAGTCCTTTTCGAGACGATAAAGCAATTCTTCCGCCCGCTCGGGTATTCGCAATAGGAATGGAATACCACCGGGAATCGGGGGCAAGCCCCTCTGCTCCCGATCAAGCTGGACTCGCTGCCAATATGCAGTGATGTCCCCCAACTTTTGGCGGATCAATCCCGCATGTTGGTGGCGGTTTGCTTTGTTGGCCTTCACTTCTGGGGCTTCTTTGCCGCCTCCTTGAAGTTTGGCTCGGCCTCGTTCGATCGCCAGCAGTCTGAGGTGTGGGAATGCCATCGCAGAGGAATCCCTTAGCAGTGCCGTTTCAACTCCGAGATCGCGCCTTCAAAGTCTTTTGCAATGACAGTATCTCGATTGCTCATCACCGTTCGTTTTGCCGCATTTTCGGCAGCCCTTGTCACATCCGAGCACCTGAGTCCTTCCATTTGCACCGCCACCTGCTCCCACAGAATTGCGGGGTCGGTCTTGATTGACGAGAGCGTTTGCTTCAGCAGCCTCACGATTTCAGGCAATGCCGGTTTGGGAATCTCGATCACTTCATCGAAGCGCCGAAGGATCGCCCGGTCCAACGACTCCTCCAAATTCGTCGCGGCAATGACGAACCCATTGCCATGGTACTCCTCCAACAATTGGAGCAGCATGTTCACGATTCGCTGTGCCTCGCCAACATCGTTGCGGTCCCCTCGTGCTCGTGCAATAGTGTCGCACTCGTCGAGAAAAAGGGCGCAAGGCGTTTGTTCTGCCGCATCAAACACCCGCCGGAGATTCACCGCTGTTTCCCCGAAATAGGACGAGAGCAATGTGTCGAAGCGAACTTTATGCAAGGGCAAGCCGGTGGCCCAAGCCAACCGTTCGGCTCCCAGGCTCTTACCACAGCCAGGTGGCCCATGCAGCATAATGCGAGACCGCGGACGCAGACCGAACATTGCCAGTCGGCTACGGGCGGCATATTCCTTTTCGATTCGAAGAAATCGACTTTCAACCATTTCTGGCAGCACCATTTGGTGGCGCAAACTCTCATGCGGAATGACCACCACCAATGGCGTGGCCTCGCGTTTGCTTGAAGGGAGGGGCTGCAGCCCACGGACACCCTGAGGTGGCATTCCACCTGAGGATTTCGTTGGCCGAGACTCTTTAACGATTCTTTCGAGGTCGGCAGCAAGTTTCTCGTGACCATGCGCTCGCTCATTCTCGATGATGCGGGCACAAATTACCCCAACATCAGGGGTCAGCCCTTGATGAACGGCCGAGAATAAACGCTTGATTAACGCCGCCTTCATTTGTTTCACAATAGCCTAGGCCCATCTCCCTGACAATGATTTCCAGCACGCGGTTCGTCCGGTCTGGGGAGCAGCAGAATTCCTCCCTGCAAGATGCTTGATTCATCCACGACTGGTCCCCTTGGTATTGACGGCGATGGTATCGTCGGTTCGCTGAACTTTGATGAGGCAAAGACGAGGCTCATGCAGGCGTCGCCGCACGCAAGATCTCTGGCCCAGGACCGAGCCAGCCTCCATATCGTGAGGGCTAGAGCGCCACGAGCCGGTCGTTACTTGTACCCTGATTGCACCCTGCTACTTGGCACGAGCTATCTGCCCCAGGATAAACGCGTCCGGCAGCGGGTCCGCGCCCGTTGACGGTCGATTGATTTGATATGATTGAACTGGCCAAGAAGAACGCCTTGGCCATCGGCACCGGGCACAGCTTTATCCTCTTCCTCACGGAGGGTTTTTATCCCGTCAATGTGCTCAATGCCGTCAAAATCGTGCCCGAGGTCTGCCGGATTTTCTGCGCCACGGCCAATCCAGCTCAGGTGCTGGTGGCCGAAACCGATCAGGGGCACGCTATCGTGGGCGTCGTGGATGGTCTGCCGCCCAGGGGGGTTGAAGGCGAGGCGGACATGGAATAGCGAAAGCAATTCCTTCGCCAGATTGGATACAAACTCTGAGGGCGCGTCGCGGGCCTGCCACCCCGGCTTGCGCGCATCGGCGAACAAAGGCGGCCTCGAAACATTATGATCATTGAACACCAGAACCTATTGATTTCAGTAGGTTCAGGACCGCTCAAAAGCTCCTCGCATTGAGCTTTGCCGCTTGCTCCTGCAGGTGGCCTGGTGCCAAGTGGCTATATTTCTTCCCAATCAGCAAGCCCCCATCACGGTGGCTCACCATTTCCGCGATCACCCGGAAATCCATTCCCGCCATCACGCACTGGCTGATAAAATAATGCCTAAAATAATGCAAGCCAACGTCATCCACCAACTCGTGTGCCCGTTCTTCACTCAATCCTCGTTTGATGTGCCACTCCAAGAGCTTGTCCTTGGCCTGCTCCCACTGCGTCCGGTACGATTCGATGTGGCCTCCATGCGGACTAGGAAACATGTAGTCAGTCGATTCGTCTCGCCTGGATTGCATATCCTTCAAATGGGCTTCCAGCTTGTCGTAAAAGGGGATGTAGCGGTCTGTCGCCGGCTTGCCCCCGCCCGCTTTTGCCAAGTCCCCTGGGAAGAACAGCAACCGCTTGTCCCAGAGAACATGCGACCATCGCTTCATCACCGTCTCCGTTGCCCGTCCGCCGGTCAACTGCAGGAGGCCCAAATAATCGGAAAACGCTTGCCCCGTCAGTTGTTGGATCTCGGCGCGGTGGTTGGCTGAATTCTGCTTCGCAATCAGAGCCATTGAGGCGTCATCAAGAAGCCGGCAGGAGCGCAGGAATTCGACCTCCGTCGTTTCGAGCAGCCGTACGTCCTTGGGCTTGTCTGGGAGGCGTTGCCAAGGCCATTCTGCGAGCTTTTCGAGCCATCCGTCACCCACCGCCCAATCGACAGCCTGTCGGAGGGTGGCGATGTCTTGGTTGACCGTGCGGTT
>JBKQNQ010000299.1:0-4830 GCA_052145875.1 Thiobacillaceae bacterium | reverse complement strand
CGTAGCGACTGTCTTTCAAGTCAAGGTGCCTGGGTGACGAATTGATTCCAGGGTTGATTGTTTTTCAGCATGGCGTTGAGTATGAGCACGAGTTTACGCATGCAAGCGGTGAGGGCCAGTTTTTTGGGTTTGCCAGCCGCCAAGAGGCGTTGGTAAAAGGCGCGGATCACCGGGTTCCAGCGAGCAGCCACCACCGCCGCCATATAGAGCATGCGGCGCAGGTAGCTGCGGCCGCCCCGGATCATCCTTTTGCCCCGGAAGCGGCCGCTATCGCGGTTATAAGGAGCCACCCCCACTAAGGCCACGGCCTTTTTGCCGGGTAGTGTGCCCGCCTCCGGCAACTGGGCCATGACGGCTCTGGAAACGACTGGGCCGATGCCGGGGATGGTCTGTAACAAGCGGTCCCGTTTCCGCCAGAGAGGACTCCGGCGGATCTGGTCGTTAAGATCCTGATCCAACTGTTCCAACCGTTGCTGGAGCCAGGAAAGGTGGGCTTGGATATCCTGGCGCAGGGCAGGGATGAAGGTCTTTTCCAGGCGGTTTTTTTCTTGGCCGATCATTTTGACCACCTGCACACGCCGCTGCAAGGCCGCCTTGAGTAAATGCTGGTCCTGGTCCGGCAAAGCTCGGGGCTCAGGGCGCAGGGCTTCGGCGAAATGGGCCAAGACCTGAGCGTCGATCTTATCGGTTTTGGCCAACTTCCCGGTGGCGCCGGCGAATTTCCGCACCGCCAGGGGATTGATCAAGACCACCGGCAGTTGGGCCTCTGCCAGGGCCGCGGTCGCCAGGAACTCGTAGCCGCCGGAGGCCTCCAGCACGATCAACTGGGGTTTGAGGGCCGCCAAGCGCTTGACCAGCTGCTGAATGCCGCGGTCATCGTTGGGGGTAGCGAAATGCCGGCCCAGTGGCCGCACGGCCACATCCAAGCGCTGCTTGGAGACGTCGAGGCCAACAAAAACTTGAGTCTTCATAGCTTGCTTTCCCGTCCTTGTAGATGCGAGATCATGGTCTCAAGTGACTGTTCGGGTTAGGGCAAGCGGGACGTGGCGCCCATGCTACGGGACGGTCTCTAAGGACCCAGGGCGGGCCGGGCTGCCACGTCCGCAACCGTGCCCCCAGGCCAGGCCCATGGGCCTGGCCTGGGGGGAATCATACTAATCCGGGCACAAATCTTATCATTTTCAAAGGAACCGGACATGTGCCCGCCTACTTCGTTAATATACAAGGGCGGATCATCGGGTAGGTCGCAGTGCAGCCCTCCATGCCTCTTTATAGAATCGGTGAAGCATATCCTATTCCTCCCATTCGAGCAGCGAGGACCCGAGCGGCTGCGGGCCGCGCGTGTAGCCCGGTTTGATGTCGGGCATGTCGATGAGGCTCGGCAGGTAGGTGATCTCACCAAAAGGACTGCTGATCGTGGTCACAGGCACGTCGGTCTGAGTGGCGATGTCCGCGAAAGGAAGCGTGCCATTGAGCGCACTGTGATCCAGCAGTCCCAGTTCCTGCGCCCACATGCACATCCGCGTGAGCGACACCCGAACTTGGTAGCTGCCACCTTCGGTCGCCCTGCGATACAGTGCGGCTGCGATCCCTGCCGCGCCAGCGTAGGCCGCAAGATAATCGGCGAAGATCACCTGCAGGGGCATCAGCGGCGCGTCAACTGCTCCCTCGGCATCGACGTACCCCGACACGGTAACCGCCATCATGTCGAAGCCCCGGAAGTTCGCCCACTCCCCTTCAAAGTCGAAGCAGCGCAGTTCATGGGCGATGATCCCCGGCTTGCTGTTGGCCAGTCGCCGCGGCGAGATGCCCCGCTGGTCCAAGTTCAAATACGAGCAGGTGAAGACGTCCGCTCGCTGAAGCAGCTCGAAGAAGCGGCGGTTGTCGGCCTCGTCGTCGAAGTCGCAATAGGCGGCACGCTTGCCGATATCGGTTTCCAAGCGCCAGTTCATGTGGTCCGGGTAGTTCGGCTTGGAGAGGTGCAGCACGTCAGCGCCGAACTCGGCGAGGGTGCGGGCCGTGACCGGTCCGCCGACGACGTGAGTGCAGTCGAGCACACGCAAACCGGACAATGGCTTGGCGCCGCCTTGGGGCAGGGGCACGGGGTCGCTGTTACCGATCTTTTCGACCTCGATCACAGGCTTGCCGGCAAGGCGGCGACCCACCGGATGCGCCAGCCACTCTGCCGCAGTGCGGACCACCCCGATCGCGCCCGACTCCTCGCGGATCGCACGCTCGAGTGTTTCGGCATCCCACTGCATGATCGCGGCCTCGACGGCGCGCTGGGTGGGAGCGCACTTGAGGACCTTGTACATCGCATCGCGCAAGCGGGGGTAGTAAAGCTCGATCTTGACGAAACGCCCGTCGCGGGTCGGGTAGAACTCGCGGCTTAGTGGAGAGTCAACGCCGGCACCGGCTCCGTAGTCGGTAAAGGGGATTTTCCGGCCGTTCTGGCACATGAAGGCGATTCCATGGTGCTGATGAACGGCATTGCGCACGCTCGTCGTCACGCTTTGGGGGGAGCCGCCACGCTGCTGCCATAGCTCGCCGAGCGCCATGCCGAACGCTGCCTGGGCGGCCGCCATGAGCTCACCGAAACGGTGCCGCGAGGCCAGGATTGGATCCTTGCCACGGATGGTTACCTTTCCTGCGTAGCTGGACTCGCGCAGCCCGATCGCCGCGAGGATCATGTCCAAGGCCAATTGCGAAGTGTTGCTGTCAACGGTGGCCATTGATTCACTCCTTTTCTGCTAGAGTTTCAAATGTTGGGGCAAGCGCTTCCGATATTTCACCCCAAGCAGCGTTTCGATTCTTCGATGAGGCTCATGCACCCCCCTTTGCGGACGGGTTGACGTCTTTGAACCGCGCGTTGAGGCCGACATTGCCCCGACCAACCCACTGCTACACTGCTGATATGATAGCCACTGACCCGCGATTTTTCAAACCGTCCCCCAAAAAAATTAAAATAGTAGTGTTGGCTTAGCAGCCTTATGAAATGCCGCCCGGAAGTGATGATCACTGCTATATTTCCGCACTTCGCCATCCGGCTTTTGGCGTGCTGTTAGGCTCATCATAGCTGCAAATTGAAAATTATTAGGAACGGCAGGGGACAAGGGCCTGCGTTACTTGCCGGTGGCGACGTAGGGCGCCACCATCTTGGCGGGATCGGCGATGCGGTCGAACTCGGCCTCCGTCACGAAGCCGAGTTTCAGCGCGGCGTCCTTCAGCGTCAGGTCGTGGTCCATCGCGTAGTGCGCGATCTGCGAGGCCCTGTCGTAGCCAATGACCGGCGAGAGCGCGGTCACGAGCATCAGGGAGCGGTCCACGTACTCCTTGATCTTCTTCAGATTCGGCTTCGTCCCTTCGACCAGGAACTAGCGGAAGTTGGTGCACCCGTCCGTCATGATCGTGATCGAGTGCATGATATTGAAGATGATCAGCGGCTTGTAGACGTTCATCTCAAGGTAGCCGCTGCCGCCGCCGAAGCCCACCGCCACGTCGTTCGCCATCACCTGCACGGCAATCATGGTCAGTGCCTCGGCCTGGGTCGGGTTCACCTTGCCCGGCATGATCGAGGAGCCCGGCTCGTTTACCGGGATCATCAGCTCGGCGAACCCGGCCCGCGGGCCGCAAGACATCAGCCGGATGTCGTTGGCGATTTTGTAGAGTGACACGGCCAGCGTGCGCATCGTGCCGGAAAGCTGCACCAGGGCGTCGTGGGCGCCCTGCACCGTGAACTTGTTCGGCGCGGTGACAAACGGCAGCCCCGTGAGCCTGGCGATCTGTGCGGCGGACAATTCGGCGAAACCGGGCGCCGCGTTGATGCCGGTGCCCACCGCCGTGCCGCCCAGCGCCAGGCGGTAAACGCCCGTCAGCGCCGCGTCGAGCCGCTCGAGATCGTCCGCCAGCATCCCCGCATAGCCCGACCATTCCTGCCCGAGCGTCAGGGGCGTGGCGTCCTGCATATGGGTCCGGCCGATCTTAATGATGTCTTTCCACTCCATGGCCTTCGCCGCGATGGCGTCGTGCAGCGCCTGCACGGCTGGAATCAGCCGCTGCTTCACATTGACCGCCGCCGCGATGTGCATGGCGGAGGGAAACGAGTCGTTGGACGACTGCGCCATGTTGACGTGGTCATTGGGGTGAACCGGCGTCTTGCTCCCGAGCGGCGTGCCGGCGAGCTGGCAGCAACGGTTGGAGATCACTTCGTTCACATTCATGTTGAACTGCGTGCCGCCGCCTGCCATCCACACATGCAGCGGAAACATGCCGTGATGCTGGCCGGCGACGATCTCGTCACAGACCTGAACGATCAGCTTGCAGGGCTGGTCGGTAAGGCGCTGGCCGGCATGGTTGGCGATGGCGGCGGCTTTCTTCAGAATGGCGTACGAGATGATCATCTCGCCCGGGATCAGGTCCTTGCCAATACTGAAGTGGACGAGCGAGCGCTGAGTCTGGGCGCCCCAGAGCTTGTCGGCAGGAACCTCGACTTCACCGAGGCTATCGGTTTCCTTGCGAATGTCAGTCATTTGGCCTCCTCCGTTTTCTCTCATGTCCCAGATTTTCGCTTTACCCTGGTCAAAGCATCTCTGGCTTGACTTGAACCCTATCCTAACTTAAAACTTGGTACAACTACCGGGGGCAGGTCAGCTGTGCCTAGGCGCCGCTTAAAAATCCTCTGTGCCGCAACCGGCCAGTCGGGCTGCAAGGCGGATGGCCTCGATCATGGACTGAGGATTGGCGCGTCCTTCACCCGCTTTATCAAAAGCTGTTCCGTGATCCACCGAGGTGCGGACGATGGGCAGCCCCAGGGTCACGTTGACTCCGGCC
>JBKQNQ010000298.1:0-3264 GCA_052145875.1 Thiobacillaceae bacterium | reverse complement strand
GAGCGGCAGATGTCGGTATCTCGGTGGACACTGCGACCGACATTGCCAAAGAATCGGCGGACCTGATATTGCTGGAGAAGGACCTCATGGTGCTGGAAGCGGGTGTGCTCGAAGGCCGCAAGGTCTTACGAATATCGTCAAGTACATCCGCATGGGCGCGAGCTCCAACTTCGGAAACATGTTCAGCGTGCTCGGGGCAAGTGCGTTCCTCCCCTACCTGCCAATGCACCCGATTCAGGTTCTGACGAACAATCTCCTCTATGACTTCTCACAAGTACCGATCCCTGGGGACGCCGTGGACGAGGAGCAAATCGCGCGCCCAAGGCCGTGGGACATTGCGGAAATTCGGCGCTTCATCCTGTTTGTCGGGCCGATCAGCTCCATTTTCGACTACACGACCTTCTTCGTCATGCTCTGGGTCTTCAACTGCTGGGATCCATCCCGCGCGTCGCTGTTTCAGACCGGATGGTTCGTTGAGTCGTTGATGACGCAAACGCTCATTATTCACGTCATTCGCACCAATAAGATTCCCTTCATTCAAAGTCGCGCGAGTTTGCCGCTGACGCTCACGACCTTCTCCATCATGGCGTTCGGTATCTGGTTGCCGTATTCTCCGCTGGCCCCGGCACTTGGCCTCACGCATCTGCCGAACCTGTATTGGCCGATCCTGCTGCTAACGCTGCTCAGCTACATGGGTCTCACGCAGATCATCAAGGTGTGGTTGCTACGTAAGCATTGGATCTAGTGACAAAGCAATTCCTGCGCAGAGCCTCGGGTCAATCTCTGGTGATCAATCTCCATTCTTGGGTTGTTGCGTCTGGCCTCGGCGGAAAGTGCAATCATGCTATAAAAGGAAAATGCACGCTCTGCCTTACCGTGTGTTGCTCCTCCTTTTCTGCACATCGATCGTCGTCCATGCGGAAACGAACCCCGCATGGACGAGACCTATTGCTCCATTCCAAATTGCCGACAACCTCTACTACGTAGGGAGCCAGGATCTTGCCAGTTATCTAGTCGTTACTGCGAAGGGGAATATCCTCATCAATGCGAATCTCGCCACTTTCCCGTCTCATATACGCGCAAATGTGGAGAATCTGGGCTTCCGCCGGACCGATATCAAAATTCTGATTAATAGCCAGGCGCATGCCGATCACATGGCTGGCGCCGCCGAGGTTATTCGCGAGACACATGCGAAGAACATGGTGATGGACGGCGACGTGCGAGTGGTTGAGACCGGTGCGCGGGCCGATTTCATGTCGTCCTCACCTAATATCCAATTTTATACCCCATTGCATGTGGACCGCGTTCTTCACAACGAAGACACTATTAGTCTTGGGGGTGTCATACTGACCGCGCACAAGACTGCAGGTCATACGCGTGGATGTACGACGTGGACCATGCGCTCTCATATTCCCAGGGAGCCCGCGGGAACGTTGCGAAACATCGTCATCGTTGGAGGGACAAGCTTTTGGTCGGAGTACCACTTCGTTGCCACGCCCGCCCACGCCGTGAGTTATCCGGGCATTGTTGAGGAATTCAAAAACACATTTGCGGTATTGCGGGCATTACCATGCGATGTATTTCTAGGAGCACACGGTGAGTATTTCGATATGCTCACAAAGCTTAGGCGCTATCTGAAGGATGGCCCGCGCGTCTCCGTTGACCCTGAAGGCTATAAGGATTTCGTCGCGGACGCTCAGAAGAACTTTGAGCAGGAATTAATCAAGCAGCAGGCTGCGACTGCACTGTAAAATCTATTTTCCGCTTTCTGTAGCAGGCTGTCCTCTGACCCTAAGGGCACACGTTCCCGTCAAAAACATGATTGGCCGCGCGTTCATTATGCCAACGAGCAAAGCGTTGCGATTCCCTTAGTTCATGAGCCCGAAGCGGAAGCTTCCCCACCCGCCAGGGTCCTTTTCCGCCATAGCAGATAAACCATCGCAACGGCAATGAATACCAGCACGCAGGGAACCAGCACCGGCAGCGCTTTCTGAGGAGTGAAGTTCGAGGCCGCGATCGTGATGGCCAAGACCGGGTGGCGGACACCGCTTTCCACCGCCAGGATGGTACGTTCACGGGGGTGGCTTGAGCCGAGTCCGTGTCCGATGGCGAGAGCGGCCGCACAGACAGTGACCATGACCAGATACGACCAGGGATCCATCTTCAGCAGCGCGGGGAGAAGTGCCACCAGCGCAAAGAGAACCACCACGAGCAAGCCCATTGCGCCCGCCTCGTCCAACTTGGGGCCGACTGTGTCGGCGAATTTGGGAAAAAAGGAGCGGATCGCCAAGCCGAGACCGATTGGAACGAGAATGGTTCTCCCGAGGATCATGGCCATGGCCGTCAGGTTGACTTCGGATTGGAATCCCAGCGCCATCGACAGCAGGTCCAAGCTCAGCGGTACCGTGAAGAAAGCAAGCGCGGCGAGGCTCAGGTGCAGGCTGGCCATGTAGGCCGCACCACCTCCTCCTATGTTCGGAGCGCCCTTGAGCATCAGCGGCGCCGGAGGGCATGACACAAGGATGGCCAGGCCGACGGCAACCTCCGGCGAGGGCTTCAGCAGCAGAATGATCGCGAGCGTGGCCGCGGGGACCAGAACGAGCACCGCCACCAGCGAACGCAACATCAGCCAGGGACGCTCCTCGAAATAAATTATCACCTCACTCGGGGAAACTTTCAGCCCTTGGGCAAACACGATCAGCGCCACAGCGATCGGTGCAACGATCTTGAGAGTGGGGATGATGATCTCCTTCATGAGATATCCACGTGCCCGATCATCGTTCGGATGGCGAAGGTCTTGTTCATCCTCTAATCCTCATCGCCGCCGATCTCGCGGCCGGCAGCGCCGAATGCGAATCATGAACATCATTACATTTATCCACATTCATCATGATCTCCTGTTGACGATATCCAAATCAGTTATACCGACATCGACCGGCCTGGATCGCCATGATTGGAGTGCCGTGCCAATTCGGATGATCCGCCCCAGCGATCTTTAAGGCGGAGCGAAAACGGAAGCCATTTCGGCCTCTGCTTATGCGCGAACTGCCCACCGAAAGCAAGGGACGGTTCCTGCCGTTCATGTTGGGCGGGCTCATCTACGGTTTGATCCTGTTGCCGCTGGGGTGACGGCTCACCGGCGCAGCGTGGCGTGGCGATACCTCGTCACCCGCCCGGCCAGTCGTGCATAATCACACGAAAATCGGCCGCACTCGATCGGGGTCATCGACATCGCAAAAAAACGACTGCTAACCACGGCCCTTG
>JBKQNQ010000297.1:0-5836 GCA_052145875.1 Thiobacillaceae bacterium | reverse complement strand
GCCATGCCGAACCAGATCGCCCCATCACTGTCTTGCGCCACGGTACGCACGTCGCGCAACGGCTCGCCATCGGTTTCAGCGAACAAATTCGTCACTCCGGCATCGTAGTGCAATAGCCCGTCGGCAGTGCCGATCCATAGTGCCCCGTCGTGGGTGCGCAACAGAGCAGGCATGGGCATGGTGACGTTGCTCATCCCCGGAGGGAAATCAAAGCGATCCGTGTTCAGGACAAACAATCCGCCCCCCCAGGTGCCAGCCCAGATGTGGCCATGGGAATCATCGGCGAGCGACCAGATGTATGAATTGCGGAGGCCCTGCGTGGTACCAAAATTTGTCCAGGCGCCATTCTTGAAACGGTACAAACCAGCGCCTTCCGTTCCAACCCACAAGGCTCCGTCCTGTCCCCAATAGACGGAGAGCACCGAACGGTTTTGCCATTCATCCGGCGGTGAGACGGTCTGGATGATGGACTGGCGAAGCATGACTACTCCGCCACCGCCCGTTCCCACCCAGAGGTTGCCTTCCCGATCTTCACACAGGGAAGTCACCCAATCGGAGGAAAAACCGCTGGTTGTATGATCGAAGTGCAACGGTCCTTCGGCTCGGCCCGGAAAAACCAAATATAGACCGAGGTTTGCCGTTCCGACCGCCAGGAGGCCGTTTCGAGTCTCGATCAAACGTGTTATCGGAGTTCCGCCCCAGGGCATGTTTCCCAAGTCTTCCACCCATCGGTCATCCTTCCATTTTCGGATCCGTCCGTCGCAGGCCACCCAAAGCCCGCCATCCTGACTGGCGCCGATGCCCTGAACGTAATTAGCTTCCGATGAACCTCCGAATCCAAGTGCTCGCAACCGCCCGTTTTCCAACACCGACACGTCCCCCCACCGGTCAACCCAAATCCGGCCTGTGGCGGACCTTGTGCTATTCAAAAGTTTAACGGAAGGGCCGGCTTCCGGATTGCAGACCAATCCGTCTTTGGCGCGGGCAAGTTGGCCGTCTTCATTCACGGCCCAGACCTGCCCGGCCTCATCGGCTTCGAGATCGTAGATTTTCCCACCATTCCATGCAGGGTGAAACGCTACCGTTTTGAATTGTCCATTTTGATATTGGGTCAGATGACCGCCCTCATCGCCAATCCAAAGCGTTCCATCAGGAGTTTCGAACAAACTGGTCACCCGGCTGTTGTGCATCGCCGGCGTGTTGTTTTGATCAAACACCTCGAAATGCACGCCGTCAAACCGCGCCAAACCGCTATAGGTGCCCACCCACATGTATCCGTCGTGTGTTTGCACCATCGTGGTCACCTTGTTTTGGGGCAACCCTTGTTCCGACTGCCAGGCGCGGGCAATATAGTTGGGCCACGCGGAATGTGCAGTCAGTGAAAAGACCCACAAGGAAAGTCCCGCCAGTGCCGTCAGCACTTGGCGGCGGAGGGCAGGAAGCTTAATCCGGCACAGCATAGCTTGGGGTGATGTCCAGACAATAGAGCAACAAGCAAGTGTAGCCAAGCCTTTCACATCGTTAATTTTGATGACAAGATTTTTTACCAAAGAATCGCACAAATTGCAAAAATCAGCGTCAGGGTCGCTCGCATCCACTTGGGACATATTCCCAGGAAAAATTTACCTTCGCCGCCAAACCGAATGGCCCATCATTTGGGCAAAGCATTGCCGTGCTGATGATGGGGCTTACCTCCGGATGCATTGGCAGTGATCGGTGAGGGGGAAGAAGTTTTCGGCGCAGCTTCCGTCGCATGAACCAGTCAGAAAATACGAAACCGTGTGTGTGCCGGTTTATCTGACTTCCAAAGGCCGCAGTTTGACGAAATAAACGTCATTCTGCCGCATGGAGAAAGCGCGGACAAAGGGCCTGCCGGTTTCAATCTGGATGGTTTCCACCGATTCAGGGTCGCCCTTGCTTTGCTGGCGCAGAATTTCGACATGGCCGGGCGTCAATTGCGACGGCGAGCCAAGATCAAGATAGCTGGTGAAAACGTCGTTGGCCCGATAGCCGGTGTGGTAAATCTCCAGAGCGTAGCTTCCGGCAGGAAGGCTGGTGATGCTCAGAACCACTTGCCCAATGTCAGTGGCAGGAATTTCATTTCGATAGAACTGCTGATCGTTCGTTCCCGACGGCGGCACGATGGGAGTATAATCCCAAAACAAGGCCTGGACGGAATTGTCCGGGCACTTGCAGACCCAGGAGGCGGGATCGGCATTGGCCAGTTCGGACGGACCCAATTCATTCAGGAACTTGAACGCATAGAAGGCCGGCTTTTTCAAATCCTGGTAATTCATCAGCCCGAAGCCGCCGTGAAACGGAGTCATTCGCGGGCCGCCCTCTTCAAAAATATCGGTAAATACCCAGTAGGACATGGAATCCACGGACTGATAGGAGCCTTTGACCTTGCTCAAGATGAAGGCCGCCTGTTGGTAGGTGTCGTGCATGAAATCGGTGGGCGTGTAGGCCGAACTCCATTCGGTGAAATGCAGGGGCAGGCCGGGCATGGGGGATCGGTCAATCATCTTCCGCTCGCCGGTCATCCGGCCAATGACCGAATTGGAGTCGGAATCAATCACGGTTCCGCGCTGGCCGGTGGCATCGAGGTACCCGCTCTTAACACCGTAAGAGTGGCTGGAAATGAAGTCGAGCGGCACGTTGTTGCTGTAACAATAGTTGATGAATGACTCGTCCCACTGGCCGATGGCCGTGGCCGGGCCACCCACGCGATAATCGGGCGAGACACTTTTGATGGCCCTGGCCGTAACGTCATACAGCTTGAAATAATCCTCCCGCGTGCCGGTCCAGAAACCATCGTGCAGGTCGGGTTCATTCCAAACTTCAAAATACCAGGTTTTGACCTCGTCATGGCCGTAGCGTTCCTGGAAGTGGGTGACGAGGCGGCGGATGAGGTCCGCCCATTTGTCGTATGATTTTGGCGGCGTGACGTTGCCCCTCCACCAGAAAATGGTCCTGTCGCCGCTGGCCAGGTCATTGGGCATGAAGGAAAGCTCGACAAAGGGCTTGATGCCGATGCTCAGAAGGAAGTCATAGAGCCGGTCAAGGTATTGCCAGTTGTAAATGGGATTGCCCTGGGCGTCTTCTTTGTAAACGCCCATGTCATCCGTAAGCAACCCGTGCATGCGGATGTATTTGAAGCCGCACTCGCGTTGCGCCACTCGCAATTGGTCCTGCCAGTCGGCGCGCAGGCCCTCGTTGGCCCGGCCGGCGCCGATGCATTCCTTAAAGGAAGTGTCCAGTGGCCCCTGGACTGCGTTCACGTCCGCGGAGATGATGCGGACTGGCGATTTCCCTGACGGCGCCTCCCCTCCCTCCCCAGCCAGGGCATACGGTTGCCTGGCAACGCTCATTGCAAACACTATCGCCACGATCCACGAAGATTTGGATAAAATTACATTATATGTCATAAAAATAGGCGGAATATATGTTTTCACAGCCAAAACAGGATTCGGCACTGTCCCAAGTCCAGGATTTAATTATCAATAAAAGATAAAACCTGCAGGGAGACTATTCGAGTGGTCGTTAAAAAGCCTAGTCATTTATTTTAATGACAGGAGAATTCGGGACTGTCGTCAATTTTCACTACTTTGCTCTAAGGCTGCAGTTGAGGTATGTTTATACAGTCCTTATAAATACCCGTGAACATTATTTTTGATTTCGGCAGGCGCGCCGGTTGGCGGCTAACGGCAGTCGTTCTCTGTTTACTCTCCATTATGGTGGTGGGTGGCGGATGCGGAAAGTCACAGAGCTCGCCGCCCCCGGTTGCGTCCTCACCGGCCTCCAATGTTACATCCACCGCTGCCGCGCCGACAGCCGGTCCAACCGCCGAGCCGATAACCACGCCAACAGCCGAGCCGATAGCCACGCCAGCCGCCACGCGCCCTACTGGCCCGTCAGCGCCGGCGGTTCCATCCAGTTCTGCCAATTCGGGCCTGACACAACTCCAGTTGCTCAACCGGGCGCTGGCGGGATGGCAGATGGCGCATGGCCGGCGTCCGCAGAACTTTGAGGAATTTGCCAGCACGGCGAATATCCAGATACCAAACCCGCCTCCGGGGAAAGAATATGCTTTTGGCCGAAAAGGATGGATTGTCCTCGTCAACTCAACCCAATAAACCGATGAACGTTCAAAATCATTTGCCATCAAACTGCGTGATAAAGTGGAAAGCTCAAACCGCCAAAGGTTTTACCCTGATTGAACTTCTGGTGGTCATCGCCATCATTGCGATTCTGGCGGCGATTCTTATGCCGGTTCTGTCCAAGGCCAGACGCAAGGCTGAACTCGCCCAAGACATGAACAACATGAAGCAACTGGCCACTGGTATGATTGCTTTTACCAGCGACAACAACAATACGTACGCTCCTTCATCATGGTGGTGCAGTGAAGGGACAGTCACTTGGGACACTTTGATTTACCCCTATGTCGGTGGCGGCGCCGGAACCCCGGCGAAGGCCATGGATGTTAGTGTTTACGCAAACGATGGTGAGTCTGCCGACGCTCAGGGCGTCGCACTCGGACTCAAAGTTATCACCTGCCCGTTTGACGCATTACTTCCGAAAAATAACTGGGTAACGCTCAATGACGATGCTGTAAGAAGTTATGCAATGATATGCGGGCCGAATTTTTGGAATTTGGATCCCACGAAAGGATTGCCAAGCATCAACTCCTCCGGTTTTGGAGGCGTTGGAATTAGTTGGAGTGATAATAATGCCACGGCTGCTAACTGGACTCCACCGGGCTATCCGGAGTCTGTGGTCCGCCATCCAGCCGGCACTATTATGCTGGTGGAACTGGCTAACAGTCAGAACGCCGAAGGAAATTGCTGGCCGGCTTGGTGTTGTGGGCCGAATTTTGCAACAATGAACGGCGGTTACTGGCAAATTGAGGAAAACGCCCCCACGGATCCGGCGACCCTGGCAACCACCGGCTGCAGTGAGGGCAACCAATTATATCCGCTTCAGGGCTACCGGTTTAACTATGCCTTCCACGACGGTCATTGTGAGTTGTTAAGATGGCAACAAACCGTTTCAATGACGTCGGCGTTTGGGGGTAAAATAATTTCATACAACAATCCGAGTAGTATGTGGGGTATTTTGACGGCGGATTAGGCGTTCCAATTTGTCCTGGCCTTTCCCGAAAACCACGGCAACTCGAACCACGGGGGGATCTTCCACTTGCGGCCAGGATTATGTATTGTGCACTGAGGCCAGCACTTAAAAATGATAATAAAAACTGTCTCCTTGAAATGATAATAAAAACTGTCTCCTTGATTCGTCCCCTCTTAATTGGCGCCGGTATTGCGTTGATTGCGGCGCGGCTGATGGCTGCCGATTCCCCGCGGGAACATCTTTCGCTCGATGCGAATTGGAAATTCCATCTGGGCGACGATTGGCCGGACGCGCTGCATCTGGAAAATTCCGGCACTGGTTCCGGGCTGGCGTCGGAGCGGTTCGCCGATTCCTACTGGCGCGTCGTCAACCTGCCGCATGACTGGGCGGTGGAACTGCCGTTCGATTGGGCCGCCGATGGCAGCCACGGTTTCAAAATGCTGGGCGAAAAGTATCCGACCAACAGCATCGCCTGGTATCGCCGCACGTTCGAATTGCCAAAGGAGGACGAAGGCAAACGCATCTGGCTGACGTTTGATGGGGTGTTTCGCGATGCGACGGTGTGGGTCAATGGTTGGTGTGTGAGGCATCATGAAGGCGGCTACTATCCGTTCCGTGAGGACATCACGGACGTGTTGCATTTCGGCGGCACGAACATCATCGCCGTGCGGGTGGACGCGACGAAAACCGAAGGCTGGTTTTACGA
>JBKQNQ010000296.1:0-5953 GCA_052145875.1 Thiobacillaceae bacterium | reverse complement strand
GGTGTGTCGTGTGTGAACGGTTTATCGAAGTGGCTTAAACTCATTGTCCGCCGTGATGGTAAAAAATATGCCCTAGACTTCGAGCGCGGCAAGGTGCCAAATCGAGAAGTCGAAAAGCAAGCCGGCGTAGAAGTCTCGCCGATGAAAATTATTGGCGACACAAGAAATCGCGGAACTGAAGTTCATTTCCTTGCGGATGAGGGGATTTTTGGCAAGGTGGAATACCACTTTGACATTTTGGCCAAGCGGATTCGCGAGCTGTCTTTCCTCAATAACGGGGTCAAAATCGAGTTGCAGGACCACCGTGACGGCAAGACCGAGAGTTTCGCTCATTCGGGCGGGGTCAAGGGCTTTGTCGAATACATGAACCGATCGAAAGCGGTTCTGCACCCGCGAATTTTTCATTCCGTTGGGGAAAAGGACGGAATAACCGTTGAAGTGGCGATGCAGTGGAATGACAGCTATTCCGAGACGGTCCAGTGCTTCACCAATAATATTCCACAGCGTGACGGTGGTACGCATTTGACAGGCTTGCGCACTGCGATGACACGGGTCATCAACAAGTACATTGAAGACCACGAACTCGCGAAGAAAGCCAAGGTGGACACGACCGGGGACGACATGCGTGAAGGGCTGACCTGCGTGCTTTCAGTGAAAGTGCCCGAGCCGAAGTTTTCTTCGCAGACTAAGGATAAGCTGGTTTCTTCCGAGGTTCAGCCGGTCGTCTCGGAAGTCGTCGGGCAGAAACTGTCCGATTATCTCTTGGAGAATCCCAGCGATGCCAAAATCATCTGTGGCAAGATTGTCGATGCCGCGCGCGCACGCGAAGCGGCGCGTAAAGCACGTGAATTGACACGACGAAAAGGGGTGATGGATGGTCTTGGATTGCCTGGCAAGCTTGCCGACTGTCAGGAGAAAGACCCCGCGCTATGCGAATTATATTTAGTGGAAGGCGATTCGGCGGGGGGTTCCGCCAAGCAGGGGCGCGATCGTAAGTTCCAAGCAATTCTTCCGCTTAAGGGGAAGATTCTTAACGTGGAAAGAGCCCGCTTTGACAAAGTCATTTCCAGCCAGGAGGTTGCGACGTTAATTACTGCCCTTGGCACCAGCATCGGCAAAGATGACTATAACCCCGACAAGTTGCGCTATCACCGGGTTATTATCATGACTGACGCGGACGTCGATGGCGCGCACATTCGTACCCTGCTGCTCACTTTTTTCTATCGCCAGATGCCAGAACTGGTCGAGCGGGGTCACATCTATATCGCCCAGCCGCCGCTCTATAAAGTCAAGTCGGGGCGACGCGAGCAATACTTGAAAGACGAGCACGAGCTGAAAGAATATCTGATGAGCGAAGCGCTCAAGGATGCTTCCCTGATGCCGATGGCCGGCGCAGAAGCGTTGGTCGGGGAAAGTCTGGAAGCCCTATCGCGGCAGTACTTTCTCGCCGAAGCGGTGATGGTACGTCTGTCGCGCCTTCTGCCACTTGACGTGCTCGATGCCTTGGTTCGCATTCCGGCACTTTCCTTAGCGGATTCGACTCAGACGATGTTGGCAGAAGTCTCACTTGGGGCGGCGCTCGACGGCACGAAATTTGTCGTCCGCGCGGAGTATGACGGTGAGAGCGAAGCGCACCGCCTAAGAATTACGCGTACCCATCACGGCAACATTCAGAACTACCTTCTCGAAGATGATCTGATCAATTCCGGTGACTATCGGCAGCTTTGCCACACCGGGGATCTGATTCGCGATTTGATTGGCCCTGGCGCGGTGATCAAGCGAGGCGAAAAGGAAACCGGCATCGGCAGTTTTGCCGAAGCAATGGACTGGCTTATCGCTGAAGTAAAACGGAACATGAGCATCCAGCGTTACAAAGGACTGGGTGAAATGAACCCTGGGCAGTTGTGGGAAACCACCATGGACCCCAAGGTGCGGCGTCTTATGAAGGTTCGCATCGAAGACGCCATTTCATCCGACGGGATCTTTACTACCTTGATGGGCGACGAAGTGGAGCCACGCCGCGCGTTCATTGAGCGCAATGCGCTGGGTGTGCGGAATTTGGATGTGTAGAAGCGTTGCAAGGGGGGGTGTGAAATTAGTACGGCAAACCCAAGGCAGTGGTTCGCTTCCACAGGATGCGTGACGCTGTAGTCATCCATTGCCTTGGCCCGGGCCGTTTGCACAATAACGGCTCGCACGATTCGACCGCTAAAGGGGACGGATTCACGATCCCGAGCTTAGGGACTATTCCGGAGCGCCGGAGAGTGCCCGCCGGACGGGCTGCCTCGTGCATCCACGAGCGCCCGAGCCCAGGAACCAAGGCGTAAGCCTCACTGGGTTTAGCCGGACCGCTGAGAGTGGCGTCGAGATGGCCTAATCCCTGATGCATGAGCCGCCATTTGCCATGCGATTGCGGTACAACCGTCAGTCCCAGCGGTCGTCCCTTACTTGGATAAACCCGTTCATTACCCTGAGTGGAAAAGTGTGGACTGCCTCGTAAGCTGGCGGCCCGAGCACTTCACCAGTGATGATGGAAAAGCGCGCACCGTGGCGGGGGCAGATGATAATGTCGTTATCGACCTCGCCGCTGGCAAGCTCGCCCCCATCATGGGTACAGATATCCTCGATGGCATAGAGCTTTCCCTGCAGATTGAAGATCGCCACCTGAGTGCCGTCCACGTCCACCACCCGTCTTTGGTTGGCAGGAAAATCGTCAACGAGCGCGACGTCGACCCAGTTACTCATGCGGTTTTCCAGCAGTTTTAAGGTTTATGCTCAAGCGTGCGGCGGCGGGGAAAGCCCTGCGCGAACCCGGTCCTCGGGAGCGAGATGGCAGGCCAGGCGCGGTGGCGCCGCGGTGAATAAATGGACACGGTGGCGATCCGCCTCGGCATGGCGCTACCGTCGCGCGACGCGCCGGCAGCAGGCTCGTGGGACTCAAAACAGCCCCAATTCAACCCTCGCGAGTTCACTCATCCGGCTTTTGTCCCAAGGCGGATCCCAGACAATATCGACATGAGCCTCGCTCACTCCCGGAACGGCCCTAAGGCGGGCCTCGACCAGGCGAGGGAAAGTTTGAGCGACCGGACAACCCGGAGCGGTAAGCGTCATGTCAATGTCAACGTTACCTGCGTCATCGATCTTCAAAGCGTAGACAAGACCAAGATCGTAGATGTTGACAGGGATCTCCGGATCGTAGACGGTCTTTAGGGCATCAATGACGGTAGCACGCAATTCAGAGAATTGGGCATCGCGGGGCTTGGCCAAGTTGAGGAGGTTAAGGCTCATGGGGCTGCTCACAGAACGGCGCGGGATCCTCCTCGGTGCTGACGGTGCCGGCACGATTGTCCAGCGCGGCCTTGAATGTGTGCCAAGCCAAGGTCGCACATTTGATGCGCATCGGAAAGTCCTTCACCCCTTCAAGCACGGCAAGTTTACCCACCGTGCCATATTCCGCGTCATCAGTAATGAGCTTATGGACGCTATCGAACAACGCTCTTGCGTCGTCGACGGACTTGCCGATGATTGCTTCCGTCATAAGCGATGCCGAGGCAGTGGATATCGCGCAACCCGCACCCTCAAAGCCGGCATCCATAATACGGTCATTCTCAATTTTCAGATGTACCGTGAACTCGTCGCCGCACAACGGGTTGTAGCCGTGCGCATGATGACCTGCGCCGTTGGGTCGTTTGGGATAATTGCGTGGGTTGCGATTGTGATCGAGGATAACCTCCTCATACAGCGCGCGGAGGCCACTATCCATCATAAGTCTCCCATCAGTAATTTGCGCTCGATCAAGCAAGTGAGTGCTTGCTTCAGCGCGGGCTCTGGCAACGCATCGAAGGTCGCGACCGCGAACGCCTGAACCAGCATGGCACGTGCCCCCCGGTCGTCGATGCCGCGTGAACGAAGATAGAACAGCTGCGCCTCGTCGAGTCCCCCGGTCGCTGATCCGTGGCTGCACTGCACGTCATCGGCGTAAATTTCCAATTGCGGTTTACTGTCCGCCTCCGCATCGCGCGAAAGCATCAAATTCCGATTGAGTTGTTGGGCATCGGTCTTGACCGCGCCTTTTTCAACGCGTACGCGTCCGTTGAAGACCACGCGCGAACGATCGGCCAAGACTCCGCGGTAGTGCTGGCGGCTCACGCCCCGCGGCTGGCGGTGGTTAACGTAGAGGTGGTGATCGGCATGACGCCGACCGGTTCCAATGGCGAGGCCGTTCAGGGTGCAAGACGCGGCTTCCCCTTCAAGCTGACTGATGATGTCATTTCGAGCGAGTCTGGCACCGGCGCAAACGGCGAGGCTCGTCCAGTGGCTGCCAGAACCTTGCCTTGCGAGAACGCGGGCGATGTGGAAGGCTTGGTCATTTTCGTCCTGTAGCTTCACGTGGGTGAGGCGGGCGTTGGCGCCAAGCAGGCACTCGGTCACGACGCTGGTGAAATGCACGCCTGCTTGCAGCGACTGATAATGTTCAATTACCGTGGCTTGCGCGGCTTCACCCAGGACAATGAGGTGGCGCATTGGCACCAGCCGCCCAGCGGTCGATAGGCACTGCACGATGAGTGGACGGGTGAGACGTGCGCCGCGGTCGAGTTCCAAGTACAGGCCATCGCGCCACAGTGCCGCGTTGAAGGCAGCCAGCGACTCACCCCGGCAATCAAGCTTTCCCATGAACTCGCTTGCAGCGGGACGGTTTAAGGTCACCGCCTCCGCCAAGGGCATCAGGGTTACGCCAGCCTCAGGTTCGCGCAGGATGGAGAGCGAGGCATCAAACCGCCCGTCGACAAAGATCAGCCGATGCGCTTCCGCGAAGTCAAAAGAATCGATGCGTGCAGTTCCGTAAGCAGGAATCCGTGCCGCTGCGGCGTCAAGCTCGGCGCGTTCGATCCCCGTAAGTGATGTGTATTTCCAGTCCTCGTCACGGGTGGTTGGCAGGCCGAGTTTTTGGAAAAGTCCATAAGCCTCGCTGCGCCGGTGGTGCAGCCATGCAGGCTGGGCTTCGGCCAGAATGTCCGCCATCACGTCGTTGTAGCGATGAATAAATTGGACTGGCTCCGTCATGTCGGCACTCCAGTCTGTGCGGCCTGCTCGATCCAGCCATAGCCACGGGCTTCAAGTTCACGTGCAAGCTCGGGCCCGCCAAAGCGGGCAATGCGGCCGTCGCAGAGCACGTGCACGTAATCCGGCTTGACGTAGTCAAGCAGACGCTGATAGTGGGTGATAAGCAAGATGGCGTGCTCCGGACTGCGGAGTTGATTGATGCCATCAGCGATAATTCGCAACGCGTCGATGTCCAGGCCGGAATCCGTCTCATCGAGGATTGCAAGTTTGGGCTCAAGCAAGAGCATCTGCAGAATCTCATTTCGCTTTTTCTCACCGCCGGAGAAGCCCGCATTCACCGCACGGTAGAGCAAGTCATCGTCGAGCTTGAGCAGTTGCAGCGTTTCCTTTGCCGACACAAGGAAGTCCATGGCATCAAGGTCGGGCAGACCCTCATGTTTGCGCCGTGCGTTGACGGCGCTTTTCAGAAATTGAACGTTCGGTACGCCGGGAATCTCCACGGGGTACTGGAATGCAAGAAATAGCCCGGCGCGGGCCCGCGCTTCTGGGCTTAGCGCGAGCAAGTCCTCGCCCACGAAGCGAACACTCCCTTCGGTTATGGAATAGCTTTGATGGCCCGCGAGCAGTTGCGCCAGGGTGCTCTTGCCAGACCCGTTAGGACCCATGATGGCATGCACTTCCCCGCCGCGAACATGCAGATCAATACCTTTGAGAATAGGCTTGCCATCAATTGATACGTGCAGCTTGGTGATGTCGAGCATGGCGCCGCCCCGTTTAACCCACCGCCCCTTCAAGGCTAACTGCAAGGAGTCTTTGAGCTTCCACCGCAAATTCCATCGGCAGCACTTTGAACACTTCCTTGCAGAATCCGTTCACAATCATATTGACG
>JBKQNQ010000295.1:0-13558 GCA_052145875.1 Thiobacillaceae bacterium | reverse complement strand
CTCATCCGAACTTGCCGGACCGGCAGCCCCCTGCCTCCGCGCGGAACAAGCCCTTGGACACCTATGGCAAGATCGAACAATATACCGCTGCGGCGCGGGGCAATATGGAAATTAAGCGCGGCGATGTCGACCGGACCAAGGCGGACATCGCGTTGGAGACCAAGCGGGCCTACTATGGTTACCTGACGGCGCGTGACCTTAACCTGTTTCTCAAAGATGTCCAGCGCCGCCTGGTTGACGCTATTTCCCAAGCCGAGGACTCACTCAAGCAGGACAACGGCGACGTGACGCAATCTGATTTGTATTCCTTGCAGGCCGCGCGAGGTGTGGTCGCGAACTATGTGCATCAGGCGGCCGCAGTCGAGCGCATCGCGCTTGACGGGTTGAAGGTATTGACTGGCGTCGGGCTCGCGGCTGACCTCAGTGTGGCAGATCAACAGCTCACCCCGGTGGATTTCCCCCAAGCTGAGTTGGCAGACCTTCAAGCCAAAGCACTGGCTGATCGTCCCGAGATGCAGCAGCTCGAAGCCGGACTGCGCGCAAAACGTGCGCTGGTGGCGGCCAAGAAGGCAGAGCTAATGCCAGACTTGTATGCGGGCGTGGTTGGCGATGGCAATTACGCATCGCGTCGTTATCGGCTCGACAATCCACTGGTTTACGACCCCTTCAACACCAGCGGGCTAACCCCGGTTGTCGGCCTCAAGTGGGATGCAGCCTTTGGCGTTACCAATGCGCGGGTCGTGCAGGCCCAGGCTGACTTAGATGCACTGAATTACAAGAAGCAGTATGCGCTGGCCGGCATCCCATTCGAGGTCGCCGAGGCTTATACCAACGCACGGGCAAATTTCGACTCGCAACAGGAACTCGCGGAGGCGGCGGCTGCGGCGCGCCGCTGGGTGGTGGCTGCAACTGCTGATTTCAATGCGGGTCTGGAAAAAGGCGACAAAGTCGCCGAAGCGTTCAAGACTTACGTCCTGGCCCAGACGGATTATCTTCGCACACTCAATGATTACGACGTCAACGTGGCCGAGCTGGCCAAGCTGACCGGTGAACTTAAATAATTCGGTCCGCTCCTAAGGGCTGGAACTTTCCTCTCGTCGATAACATGATCACAATGAAAAACATCATCCGCACCACCGGCTTGGTCGCATTAATCTGGCTGAACCAGGCATGGGCCATCACCCCACCTGACGTACTGGCCAAGACGACCACTCAGGAGGTCATAGCCATACTTAAGGCCGACAAGGATCTCAAGTCTCGAAACATCAACCGGGTTTACGAGCTGGTGGAAGACAAGGTACTTCCACATTTTGATTTTGATCGCATGACGCAACTTGCAGTCGGTCGTTACTGGCAGAAAACCACGCCTGAACAGAAACAGAGTCTGGTGCATGAGTTCAAGAATCTGCTGGTTCGCACCTATGCTTCAGCCTTGACGTCCTTCACCAACCAGGTTGTAGAGTTCAAACCGCTCGCGCTTAAACCGGATGACACGGATGTGACGGTCAAGACTGAAGTCGTTCAGCCGGGCGGGCAGCCGATCCCGATCGATTACAGCATGTACAAGACTGATTTTGGCTGGAAAGTCTATGACGTTTCAATTGATGGTGTCAGTTTGGTCATCAACTATCGTGCCTCGTTCGGAAATACCATTCGGCAATCCGGAATCGACGGCTTGATTGCCCTGCTTCGGGCAAAGACGGCGAGTGTTTCCACCGATGGCACCACCAGAAGCGGGCGCAAGTAAATTGGTGCTGACTCAGGACGGCGTCGCCACGCTGACCGGGCCAGTGACGCTTAACACCGCGACTGCATTGTTGGCGCAGCTTAAGCCGCTAATTGCGGCGGATCTGAAATCGGTGACATTTGGGCAAATTGGCGAAGTTGATTCAGCAGCCTTGGGGCTGATCCTCTCCTGCCGGCATGAAGCTGCCAAATATGGCCGCAGTCTTGCATTTACGGACCTGCCTGCGAACTTGACTGCACTTGCTGCGCTTTATGGCGTATCCGATCTGATAGCCCAATGACACTCGCCCTGTGCGTGCGGGGCTTGCGTAAGCAATTTAGTTCGACGCTTGCGCTCGATGGCGTGACGCTAGAAATTGAGCCAGGCGAGTTTTTTGGGCTACTGGGCCCGAATGGGGCCGGTAAGACCACGCTCATTAGCGTGGTGGCTGGGCTGGTCCGGCCAGATGCGGGTGAAGCCCAGGTGATGGGCCTGGATGTCCGTCAGAACTATCGCGACGCGCGTCGAGCCTTGGGCATCGTGCCCCAGGAACTGGTGTTCGATCCTTTTTTCTCAGTCCGCGAAACGCTGAGGCTTCAGTCCGGCTATTTCGGCATCAAGAACAATGACGCATGGGTGGCCGAGATCATGGATCGGCTGGATCTCACGCAGCATGCATCAAAAAACATGCGCGCGCTTTCAGGCGGGATGAAGCGCCGGGTTCTGGTTGCTCAGGCACTCGTTCACAAACCGCCTGTCATTGTATTGGATGAGCCAACTGCCGGTGTGGATGTAAGTCTCAGACACGCGCTGTGGGAATTTATCAAGGATCTCAATCGCCTCGGGCATACGATCTTGCTTACAACCCATTACCTGGAAGAAGCGGAAATGCTTTGCAATCGCATCGCCATGATGAAGGCGGGCAGGATCGTCGCGCTTAACAGCACGCAAAACTTGCTTGCCAGATCGAGCGAGCATCGCGCCTTCTTGCGGCTTGAAGGTGGAGAGCCGCCACATGATTTTCAGCTGCAGGCGCTACCAGAGGGCGGTTGGGAGTTTTGCTTTCGCGACTATGCCGAACTGGAACAACTCCTTGCGCGCCTTCGGCACGCCGATTTCAAGATTAAGGAGTTGCAACTTCTGGAAGCAGACCTGGAAATGGTATTCAAGGACATCATGGCTCGGGCATGAGTGGCTTCAACTCCCTTTTCTACAAGGAACTCCTGAGGTTTTGGAAAGTGGCTTTCCAGACCGTGCTCGCACCGGTGATCTCGGCCATGCTCTACCTAATGATTTTCTCTCATGTGCTCAAAGGCCGGGTGCAGGTCTTTCCGGGCATAAGTTATACCGATTTCCTGATTCCCGGCTTAGTAATGATGTCCGCGTTGCAAAATGCCTTCGCGAACAGTTCGTCGAGTCTTATCCAGTCAAAGATTACCGGCAATATCATTTTTGTTTTGCTAGCGCCGCTGTCATACTTTGATCTGTTTGCCGCCTATATGGCCGCCGCCATGGCGCGAGGCTTAGTGGTGGGCCTGGGCGTGCTGGTTGTGGCCATCGGATTTGTTGACCTGCGCATTCTTCATCCAATCTGGTTGATAACGTATGGCTTTCTGTCCATGGGTGTCTTTGCGGCACTTGGGGTTATTGCCGGTATCTGGGCGGAGAAGTTCGATCAGCTGGCAGCGTTCCAGAATTTCATCATTGTGCCGCTGACTTTCCTGTCTGGAGTCTTCTATTCCATCCATTCTCTGCCGCCATTTTGGCTGATTGCCTCACACTTCAATCCGGTCTTCTATATGACGGATGGATTTCGCTATGGCTTCTACGGTCAGTCAGATGCGACGCCCTTGATTAGCTTTGTGGTGGTGGCCGGCTGCTTTGTGGCAATATCGAGCCTAACTCTTTTTATGCTGAAACGCGGATACAAGCTGCGATACTGATTATGGTGACACCCGAAGAAATAAAGCGTTGGATCGAAGCCGCATTGCCCTGTGACACGGTTCAAGTAACCGGTGATGGCCAGCATTTCGAGGCGCTTATTGTCAGTGGAGAATTCCGTGGCAAGAACATGGTTCAGCAGCATCAGCTTGTGTACAAGGCCCTGGGCGAACGCATGCGGGAAGAGATTCACGCGCTGTCGATGAAAACCCTCACTCCCGAAGACTGGGCGCGACGCTAGATGGACAAGCTTTCAGTTCACGGTGGCGTGGCCCTCGAGGGCGAAGTTCGAATTTCAGGTGCCAAGAACGCGGCATTGCCGCTGCTTACCGCGGCTTTGCTGACCCCGGAAACCCTGGTATTTGACAACGTGCCGCATTTAAAGGACGTCAGCACGATGCTCGCCCTGCTGGGACACATGGGCCTGCGTGTGACGCTGGATGAGCACAATCGGGTGAGTTTGTGCGCGCAGGACGTACCGGTATTGGAAGCGCCCTACGAAATGGTCAAGACCATGCGCGCGTCAATTCTCGTCCTGGGCCCCGCCCTCGCGCGTTTTGGTGAGGTGCGAGTGTCACTCCCGGGTGGCTGTGCCATTGGTTCACGTCCGGTCGACCTCCACATAAAGGGGCTGCAAGCCATGAATGCAGCCATCAATATTGAGCATGGCTATATTCATGCGGTGGCGAAGCGATTGAAAGGCGCGCGAATCCTCATGGATACCGTGACGGTAACGGGAACTGAAAACCTAATGATGGCGGCATGCTTGGCTGACGGCACCACCATTCTCGAAAATGCGGCGCGTGAGCCCGAGGTCGTTGACCTCGCGAACTGTCTTGTTTCGATGGGGGCGCAGATCGAAGGCGCCGGCTCTGACATCATCACGATTCGAGGGGTGGCGTCCTTGTCGGGGGTGCATCATCGCATCATGCCCGACCGTATAGAGACAGGGACG
This sequence comes from Thiobacillaceae bacterium, assembly GCA_052145875.1. Taxonomy (GTDB): domain Bacteria; phylum Pseudomonadota; class Gammaproteobacteria; order Burkholderiales; family Thiobacillaceae; genus DASQBT01. Next base: position 8,936 of record JBKQNQ010000295.1, on the reverse strand, counting down.
TTCCTGGTCGCCGCGGCGCTCACCGGAGGCAAGATCCGGGCAACGCATGCCCAGCCGAATACACTGGATGCCGTCATGGCGAAGCTGCGGGCCACAGGCGCGACGGTGGATGTCGGTGAGGACTGGATTGAGGTCAGCAGAGGCAACAGGCGACTTAAGTCAGTGGATATCCGCACGGCCCCGCACCCGGCTTTTCCCACGGACATGCAGGCCCAATTCATGGTGTTGAATACGGTCGCCCAAGGCGCAGCCAGTATCACCGAAACCATTTTCGAGAATCGATTCATGCACGTTCAGGAACTGCGTCGTTTGGGTGCCGACATTGACGTTTCGGGGTGTACCGCGTTGGTACGAGGTGTATCGCGGCTGGATGGAGCAACCGTGATGGCCACCGATCTTAGGGCATCTGCGTGTTTGGTCTTGGCAGGACTGGTAGCCCAGGGTGAAACCACGATTGAGCGCATCTACCACCTCGATCGGGGCTATGAGCGCATTGAAGAGAAACTTGGGAAGTTAGGCGCGCGTGTACGGCGGCTTCACTGATGGCGCGCGTCGAATGATTACCCTAGCCTTATCCAAAGGTCGCATCTTCGAGGAATCCTTGCCGCTACTCAGCGCTGCCGGCATTGTGCCCACGGAAGACCCGTCCAATTCGCGAAAACTGATACTTCCCACCAATCGTTCCGATGTGCGCCTGCTCATCGTGCGCGCGACAGATGTGCCCACTTACGTGCAATATAGAGGCGCCGATCTGGGCGTCGCGGGCAAGGATGTGCTCGACGAACATGGCGGAGCCGGCTTGTATCAGCCACTCGACCTGCGTATTGCACGATGTCGCATGATGGTTGCGGTTCAAGAAGGCTTTGATTACCCGAGTCGCGTGAAGCAGGGCGCGCGCATCCGTGTGGCGACCAAGTATGTCAAAACCGCACGCGAACATTTTGCTTCCAAGGGCGTGCACGTCGACCTCATCAAGCTCTATGGTTCAATGGAACTTGCGCCGTTGGTCGGTTTGGCGGACGCCATTGTTGATCTGGTCTCCACAGGCAGCACGCTGAAAGCCAACGGTTTGGTGGCGGTCGAACACATCAGCGACATCAGTTCGCATCTCGTGGTGAATCAGGCTTCGCTCAAAACCAAGCGGGTGCATCTGCAACCCCTGTTTGATGCATTCAGCCACGCAATCGCTGGGACATGAGCCAATGGGCGCTCGCACTTATGGAACGAGGCCGTCGCTTCCGCTTGCGTTCATACATCGCTGCGAAACGGTCAGCCTGTGTATTGTTCTTTTAGCCTGCGGACTGGGAAAACATGCAGCAACAGGCCATTGGGCGTTGATTGCGGCCTATCGGGCACAATGCCACCGCGCCATGCAGCCGAGCGATCGTGCGCCTGCTGTGCATTTGGCACGGCATCCGATGGACAGTGCGGTATAAAATACCTCCTTGCTTAGTTTCGAGATGCCCGTCATGTGCCGTCCCATTCCTCGGTGCACCCCACGCCAAATCTGCGCTCAGTTAAGTGGGAGAGTGCCCGCATGATTGTCATCACCGGTGGTGCCGGTATGATCGGAAGCGTAATCGCCTGGCATCTGGAGACGCAATGCGCACGTGACGACATTGTCATCGTCGATCGCATCCAGCACGCCGATCAGTGGCAAAACCTGGTGCACCGGCGCATCGTTGACTATCTTGACCGCGACGACCTGTTTCCCTGGCTGGAGCAGACATCCGAATCGATCGATGCAGTCATCCACATGGGCGCAATTAGCAGCACCACCGAACGTGAGTTTAATTCTTTGCTCGAGCATAACATCCGATATAGCCAGCGCCTATGGCAATGGTGCGCCACCCAGGACGTTCCCTTTCTCTATGCGAGCTCGGCTGCGACTTACGGCGGTGGCGAGCATGGCTACGTCGATGGCCCGGATATTGACGCGCTACGCCCGCTTAACGGCTACGGTTTTTCCAAGCAGTTTTTCGACCAGTGGGCATTGCGACAGGTGCGTGAGGCCGCACCCTGTCCGCCGCAGTGGGTTGGCTTCAAGTTTTTCAACGTCTACGGACCGAACGAGTACCACAAGGAGCGCATGGCCAGCGTCGCCTTCCATACCTTCAATCAGGTCCGCGCCGCGGGGTCAGTGCGCCTGTTCCGCAGCCATCATCCAGACTATGTCGACGGCATGCAAATGCGCGACTTCGTTTCGGTCAAGGATGCCGCCGACATTGTCGGTTTTTTCCTCGAGCATCGCGACCAATCCGGCATATTCAATGTGGGGACTGGCCAGGCGCGTGCGTTTCGTGATCTCGCCTGGGCGGTGATGGATGGAATGGGCGTTGAGCGGCGAATCGAGTATATCGACATGCCCGAAGACCTGCGTGGCAAATACCAGTACTTCACCGAGGCCGACGTGAGTTTGCTGCGTAACGCGGGCTATCGTCGCCCGTTCACGCCGCTGGAAGACGGCGTGGCGGATTACGTGCGTAATTACCTGATGCGTTCTGACCCCTACTGCTGAAATGAACGCTCGCATCAAGCAGACCATTGCCGCGCATCAGCGGGTCATCGCAGACCTTGATACGCTGACGCCAAAGATCATCCAGTTAGCAGCGCGCGTGCGAGACAGTTTCGCATCCGGGGGCAAGGTACTGCTGATGGGCAATGGCGGCAGCGCCGCCGACAGTCAGCACATTGCTGCCGAACTCGTGGGGCGGTTTCACCGGCAACGGCTCGGATTGCCTGCGCTCGCGCTGACCACAGACACTTCGATCCTAACTTCGGTCGGCAACGACTATGGGTTTGAGCAGATCTTTGCCCGCCAGGTGGAAGCGCTTGCGCGGCCGGGCGACGTGCTGATTGGGATATCCACCTCGGGCAGCAGCGAAAACGTCGTCGCCGCAATCCGGCGCGGGCAGGAACTCAACATCTGGAGCGCCGGGTTACTCGGCGGCAGCGGCGGCAGGCTGCAGGAGCTCTGCGATCTGGCACTGGTGGTGCCGTCGGAGGTGACGCCACGCATTCAGGAAGCCCATATCCTGATCGGCCACATCCTGTGCGATCTCGTGGAGGCCGACTGACGTCATGCAGCCGCACCTGATGGATGCGGTCCGCCGTTCCTTCCGTCCGGAATCAAATATCCGTCCCACGGTGTTGGTGGTCGGTGATGTGATGCTCGACCGCTATCTGTGGGGCACGGTTGAGCGTATTTCTCCGGAGGCGCCGGTCCCGGTGATCCGCCTCGGCGAGGAAACCGAACGTCTGGGCGGCGCCGCCAACGTCGCGGCCAATTTGGCCGGATTGGGGGTGGATACGCTGCTCGCGGGCCGCATCGGCAACGATCCCGACGGCGCACGCCTGCAGGGACTGCTGCGTGAGGCCGGCATTGACACCGCTGGCCTCGTCGAGGACAGCAGCTACGCTACCATCTGCAAGACCCGGGTCATCGGGGGCCACCAGCAGATGATTAGGCTTGACCGGGAGCAGTTGGGAGTCCCCTCCATCGAAGCCGAGGGGCTGCTGCAGGAAAAGGTCATTGCGCTGATCGAGAGCCGCAGGCCTGCGGCGATGGTCCTCTCTGATTACGCCAAGGGCGTGTTGACCCCGCGTGTGTGTCGGGTGCTGATCGACACCGCACGCCATAATGGCATACCTGTGCTGGTTGACCCAAAGGGACGTGATTACGGCAAATATCGTGGCGTGACGACGCTGACGCCGAACTTGCGCGAACTTTCGGAAGCGTGTGGCGTGCCGGCGCACGATCTCGATGCACTGCTTGCTGCCGGGGAGCGGATGGCGCGGGAGCTCGCCCTAGACTTCCTCGCTTTTACCCGGGGCGAAGCGGGCATCTCATTGCTGGTGCCCGGGAAAGAACCCGCACATCTACCCGCCACGGCACGTCAGGTCTTCGACGTGTCGGGGGCGGGTGACACCGTTATCGCGACGCTCGCGGCGGGTTTGGTGGCGGGACTTGCCCCGGTTGAAGCGCTGGAACTCGCCAACTTCGCGGCTGGCAGCGTTGTCGCCAAAATTGGCACGGTGCCGGTGACACGCGACGAACTGCTGATAGAGCTTGAACACCACGAAGGCGTCGAACAGGCGGACAAGATCCGCAATCTTGAGGCGCTGCTCCGCCAGCTCGCCGTTTGGCGTCAGGGCGGTGCACGCATTGTCTTCACCAATGGTTGCTTCGATCTGCTGCACGCGGGCCACGTTACGTATCTCGAACAGGCGCGTCTCCTGGGTGATCGGCTGGTACTTGGATTAAACACGGACCGTTCGGTGCGCGCACTGAAGGGGCAAAACCGGCCAGTGATTCACGAAGCGGACCGCGCGCGGGTACTCGCCGCGCTGGAGTCAGTTGATGCAGTCGTCCTGTTCGACGAAGATACGCCACTGGATTTGATACGTGCGGTACGTCCGGATGTGCTGGTTAAGGGCAATGATTACCGCGATGATCAGGTAGTAGGTGGTGCGGACATCAAAGCGTGGGGTGGCCGCGTTGTGCTGGTGCCGGTGGTGCCGGGGCGAAGTTCCAGCAATATCATCGACAAATTGGACGCATGAACCTGCCGCACTCTGGGGCGATTCATCGGATCCTAATTATCAAGTGGAGTGCGCTGGGTGACGTGGTGATCGCGACGGCGCTAATGGAAGACGTCCGCCGAGCGTTTCCCGATGCTGCGATCGACCTCAACACCCTGCCCAACTGCCTTGCCCTCTTTAAGGATGACCCGCGGTTTCGCGAGGTGTTCGCGATCGACGTGCGTGACAGGTCGCAGCGCTGTCGCAACACCTGGGCGTGGCTGAGGAAGGTGCGGGCCGCGCGCTACGATCTGGTCATTGACCTGCAGCGTTCCGACCGCACGCGCCTCCTCCTGACGCTGCTGTGTTTGACCGGAGTCGCCCCCACGCATCGGGTTGGGAACCTTGGTGGATTTCCTTACACTGTACAGCCGGCGCTGCGCGATCCAACGGCACACGCGTTCACGATGATGCGCTCGGTCCTGGACAGCATCAATGTGCCGCCACGTACCGAACACCCCATCTTCTATTTGGCGCCGCATGGGCATGACCGAGTCGCGGCGCTGCGCGCTGAACTCGGACTGAAAGAGGGTACCTATGTTGTGCTGCTGCCGGGCTCGCACGCGGCGGGCCTGCTCAAGCGCTGGGGCACGGCGCGCTATGCGGAACTGGCCCGCCTGCTACACGTGCAATATGGCGTGGAAAAAGTTGTCATCGTTGGTGGTCCCGATGAAGTGGGGGTCTGCGCTGAACTCGCACGCGTTGGCGACTTCGTTGTCAATCTGAATGGCCGGCTCAAGTTGCTTGACATTGCGCCACTTTGCCAAGGCGCCCAGGCCATCATTGGCAACGATACCGGCACGGCGCATTTCTCTGCCGCCGCGGGCAGGCCTTTGCTGGTGTTGTGCGGGCCGACCGATCCGCGCCGGGTTAAACCGATCGGTGGGACCGCGGTTGCCCTCCAGGCGACCCTGCCCTGCATCAACTGCTATGCAAAGAAATGCCACAATCCGGACCATCATGCCTGCATGAAGGCGATCACGCCCGAATGGGTGGCCTCCAATATTCACTCTATAATCGCGGGAGAATTCAAACCGGGGCAATCTTACCCAAACGGTTTGCGTAGCTATTGAGCGCGATGCCACCAAGGTGTATGCGCCTGGGCACGAAGCAGCCGCGGTCTCTTATCCATGAACGCTTTTCATTGTCCATTCTGAAAAACTATTCAACCTGGCTCCTGTTCGCTTGCTTTCTCCTCTTTCCGGTCAAGCGGTCAATAGAGGGGCCCGTCCTGATCATGACTATCGGCGGCGGGGTGCTCTTGTACTTACGTGGCAGGGAGCTGTTCCGCGAACCGTCGGTAAGGCTGCTCACGGTGCTATCAGCCTGCATTTGGCTACCCATGCTTTTCTCGCTCCCGGGTAGTTATGACCTGAAAGAATCAGGACAGGCGGTACTGGCGTTCTTCAGACTCTACCTTTCCGGGCTATTTGTCATTTGGGCCTTGCGTGACGAGCGGCAGGTTGCCTTGCTCATCCAACTGATCGCCGCCCTGACGGCGTTTTGGGTAATCGATGCACTTTTTCAGGTCATAACAGGACACGATTTCTTCGGCTACGCCCAAGTGCCATTAAGGCTCAACGGGCTGTTTGGCGAAAGGCATTTGAAACTGGGGATCGCGCTGCCGGTGTTGTCGCCCTTTCTGATGCTGGCCCTTCGACGCAGGCCCGTGTTGATGATGCTGGCAGCCATTGCAGCAGGGGCGGTGGTCCTTCTCGCAGGCAGCCGGGGCGGTTGGGTCAGTTACGGCTTGGTGTGTGTGTGGCTAATTGTTTCGGAAACTCGCCAGGCGGGTATACCCCTATGGAAAGTCGGCACGGCAGTCGCGCTAATCGCCCTGGCGGGTGCCTTCACGGTGATTGAGAATCAAGGTGCCAAGGCGCGTTTGGAGCAAACGCTGCTCCTGTTCTCGGGCGACGAGCTGAAGATTGATGAAGCGTTATCCTACCGCTGGACCTTATGGAAGGACGCGATGGAAATGATCAAGGCGCACCCTGTAAATGGGGTCGGGGTGAGTGCATTTCGATTTGCGTACCCGGAGTATGCGAAGCCGGGCGATGTCTTCATGTACTCCAAGGGCGTGGATGAGGAGTCGGGAAGATCGACGGGCGCAGCCTATGCGCATCAAATGGTGCTGGAAGTGGTGAGCGAAACCGGACTCATCGGGCTCGCCGGACTCGTGCTGTTCTACGGTTTGCTTGTTAGGACCTGGCGGCGGGCCAGTTCTGGGCAGAAAGATTTGGCGCTTCCCTTTGCCATGGCGTTACTTGCCTGGATTTTTCCGTTCAACACACATGCTTCGTTTTATTCGGCCCAGTGGTCGGTCATGATCTGGCTGATTGTTGGGATGTTGTGCGCCACATTGCAGCCCATGCAGAGGTCCCATCGGCATATCCCCAAAATAGGGTGAAGTTTCCAGCACGTATGAATGGATATTACAAAGGGGCGGCCCCAGCGGGGGCTTGGTTGGCTCGGAAGGTTCCTGGGCTTCTTAAGGAAAGTCGATGCCGGTCGCGGCCATCCACCGCGCCGCTAGCCGTGACTCTTCTAGTGCGGAACGCAGGGGTGTGTTCGCTACCCTCTCATGGATTTCACCGTCCGGTGAACCCGCCCTGCGACGGATGAGGGAGCCGGGTGTCATACAGGAGAGCTCAAGCGAAGTTAGATCGGTGGCGATGTGTGCGCGGAAGATGCGCGATGCCCACTCGAAGGGGCGAGCGGGGGCGAATTGTGTGTCCCATTAGCGGCGGGTTTGGGAACTGTCGAGGGGAAGCCACATGAATTTACATTCGTTCGCGCCACAAAATCTAGCGCATAAAGCCGCGGTGCTAATCGATAGGACCTTACCGCATAAGCTGGCGGTAATGATCGAGAAATGCCGCGGTTTGGATTTTTCAACCGTCGTGCAGCCCGAAGCTGTGGGACTCGATCCAGGGCTCTCCCATTGGTCCTCTCCCTCCCGCACCAAGTACCTGGCGATGGTGCTTAACGACTTCAAGGTCACGTCGAGGGACTCGATCATAGACGTGGGTTGCGGTAAGGGCAGTGCAATGCGAACGATGCTGAGGTTCCCGTTTGCCCACATTGATGGCGTCGAATTGTCGGATCACCTTGGATCGATTGCCAAAAGGAATTTCGAACGGCTAAATGCCAGCAGGACCAATGTTTTCGTCTGTAATGCCGCGCTTTTGAGCAACTACGATCTTTATAACATTGTCTATTTCTTTAATCCTTTCCCATGCAGCGTTATGTCGCTCGTGGTTGACAGACTGGTCGAGTCCCTCAATCGCAAGGAGCGCGAGCTCGTGTTAATTTACAACAATGCCACCTGCAACGAAGTGATCGTTGGCACAGGTATATTTGCAACGTTGGGTTTTTACCCCGATCGCTGGGGGAACGGCATGTTCGTTTACTCTAATTACCGCGGGAACAAATCAAGACTGTCTGGCAACATGCGCATGCAACGCCATTCCGCACCTTGATGAGCTGGTGCGGCTCTGTCGGAGAGAACGTTAACGATCAAGACTGGCACCGGTCAGGTTACCTGGTACGACGCCGAATAGGCGCTTCCTAACCTTGTGGCGCATATTCTGGGACCCATTTGGAAAGGTCCTGCTTCACGATTCTCTCTGTCTTTGAACTCTCACTGGTGAACCATTCATCCAATTCACTTGCCAGATTGTCGATGGTCGCCCGCGCCTTTGCGACCCGCAGTTTGGGATGCGGGGTAGGGAGGGTCGATTCCTCATCTGTCAATAGCTCCTCATAGAGTTTCTCGCCGGGCCGTAGTCCGGTGAACTCAATCCGAATCTCTTCATCGGCTCGGCCAGACAGACGGATCATCTGACGGGCCAAGTCCGCGATTCTTACGGGCTCACCCATGTCAAGCACAAAAATTTCCCCTCCTTTCCCCATCAGCCCAGCCTGCATGACGAGCTGGCAAGCCTCTGGAATGGACATGAAAAAGCGTGTGATGTCTGGGTGGGTGACCGTGATCGGCCCCCCGGCCTCGATTTGCTGCTGGAATTTCGGGATTACGCTGCCCGAAGATCCAAGCACATTGCCGAACCGAACGGCGATGAATTTCGTCTGTCCATCTTGAAGGGCTTGGCACGTCTGCTCGGCGACGCGTTTGGTTGCACCCATGACATTGGTTGGATTGACCGCTTTGTCAGTCGAGATGAGCACGAACTTGTTCACATCGTGCGCTTGCGCCGCGCGTGCGGTCACTAACGTACCCAAGATATTGTTTCGCGCGGCCTGCCACGCGTTTTCCTGCTCCATCAGAGGAACGTGCTTGTAGGCGGCGGCATGAAACACTACCGTCGGCCGGTAATTCTTCATGATATCGTCTA
>JBKQNQ010000294.1:0-12388 GCA_052145875.1 Thiobacillaceae bacterium | reverse complement strand
GTCATCCACATGGCGAACACTTCCTTCTGATCCATTTCGAGGTACTTGGCAAATTTCCGGATAGGCGGAACGGATTGGAATTCGTCATAGTATTCGCGCGCCTTCAGAACCTGTTGCCATTTGGCTTCGGTCATTTCGATCCCGTCTAATTCGGCCATCGCTTGCCCAATTTCTGGGGTCCATTCGTTCATGTTTTCTAAATAGCCGTCGCCGTCACGTGGTGGCAAGTCCATGTTTCACTCCTTGATAAGTCGGGCAGCTGTGGGCTGCAATTGTTGAACGTTTCATGTGACATTCTAGAATTACCCGACTGATTTAGTCAAGTAATTTGTGGCCACTGGCCTTAGTTCAACAATCGACGGCGGGTGAGTACTACGGCCAGCCAATAACTGATGGTTCCCCATGCGGTGAGCGCGAGAAGATGGATGGCTGCATTTGCCGGGACCGTGCCCAAGATGAGCGGGCGAACCAAATCAATCGCGTGGCTAAGAGGGAGTATCCCTGAGACTGCCTGGAGAAATCTCGGCAGTTGGCTAACCGGATAAAATACGCCGCACAACAGCACCATGGGGGTGATGGCGAGGGTAAAGTAATACATGAAGAAGTCATAGTTGGGCGAAAGTGCGGTCACCACGAGACCGGTGGCGGAAAACGTCAGGCCGATGAGGATGACGACCGGAATCACCCAAAGACTCATCCAGAAATTGATTTGCAGGCCGAGAGTCCAGATTACCGCTAGGATCGCGACGCCGGAAAGCAGGGATTTAGATGCCCCCCACATCAATTCGCCAAGAATGACGTCGTCGAGCAGCAATGGAGCGTTCATGATCGCTTCCCAGGTTTTTTGCACATGCATGCGTGAGAACCCGGAATACAGTACCTCGAAGGTGGCGCTGTTCATGGTCGAGTAACAGACCGTTCCTGCCGCAAGGAACGTGATGTACGGGACGCCGTTCACTTGGGGCATCAGGCTGCCGAGCCCGTAACCTAATCCCAACATGTACAGCATCGGATCGGCCAGGTTGCCAAGGATGCTCGGTAATGCGAGTTTCTTCCACACCAGGAAATTGCGTCGCCACACCGGAATGAAACGAAGCGAGAGGCGCGGGGGCCCCAGATGTCGCTGGCTCATTGATCGCGCAGTTCGCGCCCGGTAAGCTTGAGAAAGACATCTTCTAGGCTAGATGGGCGATGCAGGTAGCGCAGGCGGGTCTTCGCCTTGAGGCTGTTGAGTGCAGGCGTTTCGTCGATTGCATAGCAAAAAAGGGTCTCGCCAACGACTTCAAGACGGGTGCATCGGGCTTGCCCTTCCCGTAACCAGTCTAATGCGCCATCGCCGAACACTTCAATTACATGAGGCTCGATGAAGCGGGCGATCATTTCACGGGGCGAACCTTCCGCAATTTTCAAGCCGTGATCCATCACGATGAGCCGATCTGCCAGACGTTCGGCTTCATCCATGAAATGGGTGGTAAGAAGCACGGTTTTGCCCTGCGCAATGAGATTGCGCAGGCCCTGCCAGATGACATGGCGTGCCTGGGGATCCAGCCCGGTGGTGGGCTCGTCAAGGACAATGAGATCGGGATCGTTGATGAGCGCGCGTGCCAGCGTGAGGCGACGTTTCATGCCACCCGATAGTGTGGGCACTTTGCTGTTGGCTTTGCTGCTTAGTCCTGCTAGCTCGAGCAGTCGAGGGATTCGGCTAGTCACAACGCTTTTAGGCAGGCGAAAGTAGCTGCCATACACCTGAAGGTTTTCCACAACGGTGAAGTCCGGGTCCAAGCTGTCCATCTGGGGCACGACGCCAATTCGAATCCGGGCCTCACGGGCAGCGCGGGGTACAGGGAGCCCTAGACATTCAATTACGCCGGCATCCGGTTCAATTAAGCCCAAGAGCATTCGCAGGGTAGTGGTCTTGCCCGCACCATTTGGGCCCAACAAGCCGAGGCACTCGCCGGGCTGGATGCTGATATCTAGACCGCGCACAACCGCGGCGTCACCGTAGCGCTTGACAAGCCCATTGGCCTCTAGCAGCGCCATGCATTCTGCACAATGAGCGCGAGCTCTTTAAGCTTCGCGTGAAAGAAATGATCGGCGCCGGCAATGGCCATTAGCGTTGCGCCGGACGCTTCTGCGTACCGCCGTACCTCGGCCAGCGGAACCAGTTCATCCTGATCACCGTGGATGAGCAACGTATTGGGCGATACCGGCTCAAACGCATAGAGATTCACGGCGGGGGCAATCAGCAGCAGCCGCGCGTCGGCCAAACTGCGCGCAACCCGATGCTGCACGTATGCGCCAAACGAAAAGCCCGCCAGAAAGATGGGCAGGTTCTCGTAATGTCCCATGACGAACTGAATGATCTCCATCATGTCCAGGGTTTCGCCAACGCCGTTGTCAAACCTGCCGTCACTTTGCCCGACGCCTCGAAAGTTGGGACGCACTGTCACGATGCCGAGTCTATATGCTACCTGGGCAACCGTCTGCACGACCTTGTTATTCATGGTGCCACCATGAAGTGGGTGGGGATGGGCAATGAAGGCCACCCCCCGGCGCTCGTCCAAGGGATCGTTGATCAGGGTCTCCATGGCCCCCGCGCCGGTCTTAATCCTGAGTTTGGAACGCTTCACAGCTTGAGACGATGGACGATGCGACCGTGCCTGAGATGCTCTTCGATAATTTCGTCCACGTCGGATTGGTCCACGTAGGTGTACCAGACTCCTTCCGGATACACGACCAGGAGCGGGCCTTCGTCACAGCGATCCATACAGCCGGCGGTGTTGATACGGCACTTGCCCGGTCCGTTCAGGTTCAACTGCTTGACTTGCTTTTTTGCATAATCACGCATGACTTGACCACCCGATGCGCCACAGCATTTGGCGCCGTCATCGCGCTGGTTGGTGCAGAAAAAGACATGGTATTTGTAGTGACTCATCGCTCGTTGAACTTGGCTGCATTATGCCGGGCTTCCGCCACCGGGTACTTCTGCCCATTGAGTTCGATCTTCTCGGCGGCAGCCTGCAACAGGTCGATCTCCAGAATGTCGGCTAATCGGGTTAGATATATCAGCACGTCTGCGATTTCTTGGCGCACCTGCTCATGCCGTCCAGGGGGGAGCTGGGCGCTTTCTTCAGGAGACAACCATTGAAATCGCTCAACCAGTTCACCCGCTTCGCAAATCAAGGCCATCGCCAGATTCTTGGGCGTATGAAAGCGCTCCCAGCCACGATCTGAGGCGAATGCCCTTATTCGCAGTTTGAGTTCTTCCAAGCTAGAAAAAGGGGCGGGTTTTGTCATTAATGGATGATATCGCAAATGAATTGGCTCGAATCAATGCGGCGCAACTGTCAGGAAATCGACGAAAGTGCCGTTATTGCAGGCAGTAAGCCCGCGGCCAGCAAGGTCACATCCGCCAAATGACATATTGTACCGTCATGGGGAAACACACTAGGATAGTGGCCTGAATATTGCTGCGCTATATTTCGAGACGCCGATTAAGTGGGTTGTTACGCGGCGTCTGGCATAATATCCGGCTTGAACCGTGTTTGGGAGGAAAGAGAAATGTCTTACCTGAGAAATTCCGTGGTGTTGGCAGTGGCGGTAATTTGTTCACTTCTGCTATCCGCTTGCAGTCATACGCCGACCTATCCCCCTGCGCCCGCGCAGACTGCGAATGGTGGGGACTGGAATTATCTGGTTGGACCGGGTGACTCGGTACAGGTATTTGTCTGGCGTAACCCTGATGTCTCTGGGGCGTTTCCGGTTCGACCGGATGGCAAGATGACGATGAATCTGGTCGAGGACCTGCCCGCCTCCGGCAAGACCCCCACCCAGCTGGCCAGGGATATCGAAAAGGCGCTCTCCAAGTACATTCAGGAGCCGATTGTGACAGTCATCGTCGCTGGCGGTGTGGGCCCTTACAGTCAGCAAGTCAGGGTCGTGGGGGAGGCAGCCAAGCCCCAGGCTTTGAACTATCGCGAACACATGACCCTGATTGATCTGATGATCTCAGTGGGTGGGCTAACAGACTACGCTGCCGGTAATAAGGCCTATCTTCTCCGCACCGAAGGTGGCAAGACCACACCATTGGGGGTGCGGCTGGAGGATCTGATCAAGGGCGGCGACTATTCCGCAAATGTGGATGTCCGTCCGGGGGATGTCCTGGTTATTCCTGAGAGCCTGTTCTAAGCAGGGTTTTCCTGTTAAGTCAGGGAAATCCCGATCATTGACCAAGTTGAGGCAAACGGATGGATGAAGTTGTTCAACAGTTGCTGGGTTACGTTAGGGCCACCTGGAATCGGCGCTGGTACATCGTATTAGTGGCCTGGTTGGTGTCGGTAGTGGGCTGGGCTTGGGTGTATTTTCTGCCGGACCGCTATGAGGCTTCGGCACGCGTGTATGTCGACACGCAGACTCTGCTAAAGCCACTTCTTCAGGGATTGACTGTTGATCCGAACGTTGATGAGCAGATCAAGCTGATGACGCGCGCACTGGTCAGCCGCCCAACGTTGGAAAAAGTTGCAAGGATGACCGACCTAGATGTCACAGCGAAAACGCCGGAACAGACCGAGAATCTGTTAAACAACTTGGCGAGCAAAGTTGCGATTGCAGATGCGGGCAAGGAAAACCTCTACACCATCAGCTTCCAGGATGAGAAGCCGGATATGGCAAAAAAGGTTGTTCAAGCGCTGTTGACTATTTTCGTTGAATCCAGCCTCGGCAAGACTCGCCAGGACATTGCGTCCTCGGAAAAATTCATTGAAGAGCAATTGCAGCAATATGAGCAGAAGCTGGTCGATGCCGAGAATGCCCTGAAGGAGTTCAAACGCAAACACATTGGAATGATGCCAGGGCAAGGGGGCGACTACTACACGAAACTGTCGGACACCTCTGGCCAAATGCGCCAGGCCCAACTTGATCTTCAGGAAGCGACAAATCGTCGCGATCAGCTTAAGCGCCAGCTGCAGGATGAGGAGCCGGAATTGACGGCAGCGGCGGCAGCGACGGCTCCGGCTACCACCGAAATCGACAACCGCATTCAGGCATTGCAGGCGGATCTTGATAAGCTGCGGTTGCAATACACCGATTTGCACCCGGATATTGTGGCCACGAAAAGCTTGATTGCTCGGCTGGAAGCCCAGAAAAAGCAGGAGATCGCTCAACGGAAGGCCGATCCGGCCGCCACCAAGGTTCAAAATCCGGTCTATCAGCAGCTCACGATTGCCATCGCCGAGGCTGATGCCAATGTGGCTTCCCTCAAGGCTCGCGTGGGAGAGTATCAGCGCCGCTACGATGAACTTCGTAACGCAGCGAATATGATTCCCCAAGTTGATGAGGAATACACCCAGCTGACTCGCGACTACGAAGTGTACAAGCAAAACTACACCGCGCTGCTTGCGCGCAGGGAATCCGCTAACATGTCCAGTGAAGTTGAGAGCAAGACCGATACGGTGGATTTCCGGGTGATTGATCCCCCACGTGTTCCCCTTGTCCCGGCATGGCCGAACCGGCCTTTGCTCATTTCCCTCGTACCGGTGGGCGGCCTGCTTGCGGGTATTGCCGCCGCCTTCATGCTTAGCCAGATTCGCCGGACGGTGAATGATCGCCGCAGCTTACGTGATTTGACCGGGTTGCCGCTGCTGGGTGGAGTAACGCGAATAGAAACAGACGAGACCCGACGCAGGAAACGTAAGAGCCTGATGAAGTATCTCGCGGCATTGGGAAGCTTGGTCGGAACTTATGGCGTCCTGATGATGCTGCAATTTGTCATGGCCCGGTCGGCCTAAGGGGGCAGGTGTGAGCATTATTGAAAAAGCCGCCAACAAATTGGGTGCTTCACCCTCATCGTCATCGCCGATACGTGCGGATGACCGGCACGAATCCGTCATAAACGGGGGGTTGATTGAAGCCGCTGTTGCACGCCGCCATGCGCCAGCTGCGATCCCCGATCAAGAGTCTCAAGTCATACGGGATATTTCGGATGAGATTGAGTCGCAAGTCGATGTGGTCGTGACCGGTGAGACGCAGCTCGTTGATTTGCCCCGCTTAAAGAAAATGGGCGCAATTACTCCCGATGCCGAAAAGAGCCAGATTGCGGAAGAGTTCCGCATCATAAAACGCCCCTTGATTGCCAATGCGTTCGGGCAGGGTACGGCCCTCGTGAAGAACGGCAATCTCATCATGATTACCAGCTCATTGCCCGGTGAAGGGAAGAGTTTTTGCGCCATTAACCTGGCCATTTCAATGGCCATGGAAATGGATCGGACGGTTTTGTTGGTGGACGCAGACGTGGCTCGGCCAAGGCTGCCAGAGTATCTGGGTATTCATGCTGACAAGGGTCTGCTCGATGTGTTACAGGACAAGAACTTGCACCTGTCTGATGTCTTGATCAAGACAAATATAGCCAAGCTGACCGTCTTGCCCGCGGGCCGGACTTATAAACGCGCGACAGAGCTTCTGGCCAGTGCGGCGATGACGCGTCTGGTGGAAGACATTGGCAACCGGTACCACGATCGGATTATCATTTTTGATTCTCCCCCTTTGTTGGCAACCAGCGAAGCGAGCGTTCTGGCAACGCACATGGGGCAAATCGTGATGGTAGTCGAGGCTGAGAAAACCTCTCAGGAGGCCGTCACTGAAGCACTGAATCATATTCAGTCCTGTGAAGTGGTAAGCATGCTCTTGAACAAAACCTCGGGTGCTCCCGGCGCGGATTACTATTACGGGTACTATGGCAGTTACGGAAAATAAGCGGATGGCCAATGTGTCACGCCCCAAAATCCTTTCGCGCACGCTCTTTTTCCTTATGGCATCGCAAGCACCCTGGTCGCTGCATGCCGCGGATTGGCGAATTGTTCCCAGCCTGAATACCCAAGTTGAAGTGACCGACAACGTCGCGCAGGCCCCGAATGCCAGCAAACAAGGCGCGCTAATCCTTGATGTCACTCCAGGGGTCAGTGTTCAATTGCTGGGTGTTCCGCAATTGCAATTTGCAGCGAACTATGCGCTCACGGGTGTTGAACGCTGGGGTCAAGACGGCAACAGCAGTGACCTTGATCACACCCTGGCTGCCAACGCCCATGCAACCGTGGTTCAAGACCAGGTTTTTGTCGATGCCAGTGCAAATGTGTCCCAGGTGCTGACCTCTTTGTTGGGGTCACCGGGAGGTGTGACGCTGAATACGGGCAACCTTACGACCGTGGGCACCTATTTGCTCAGCCCTTATGCGATCGAGCATTTTGGGACGTTCGCGACGGGAACGCTTCGGGATACCCAGTCCGGAGCATTGCTTTCGAATAACGGCAACGACATCAATTCCAACACGGTTACAGCGTCACTTATTAATGGAACGCAGTTTGTTGACCTGTCGTGGGGCCTTGACTACTCGCTCCGTGATGCCTCGGTTCAAGGAGGGGGTACCGATCAGTTCGAGCACTACGACATGACGCTGGGTTACCTTCTGACCCGGCATATCCGGGCGTTCGGTTCAATCGGGCACGACGATGACAGCTTTGGCTCGGCGGCTGGGGCCATCAGTGGTCCTTCCTGGACAGCGGGCCTGGGCTGGGCACCGAACCAACGCCTTTCCCTGGACGCCTCTATGGGCGACGCCTATTTTGGCCGCACCTACGGCTTCGATTTCAGCTATCGCACGCATTATTCGGTCTGGACGGCCAAGTACAGCGAGGGCAGCAGCGATATTTCCCAGCTGTTGCTCAACACCCAGCCCATAACTGCGTGGGTGTGTACGGGAGGGTTGTTCTTTTCACAGGGACTGCTGCCGCCCACGGGGCAAACCAATTGCGTTCCTCTGGGCACAGCTCCGGTCGGCGCCGTGCCGTTGGGCATTGCAAACGGGGTGTTCATCAGCAAGACGTTACAAGGCGGTGCAATCTGGACCAAAAGCAGGACCACCGTGGGCCTGAGCATCTTTGATTTGCGCCGCATCTATGAACAGATCGTGGGTCTCCCCGAAGATGATACCCGGGGGGTTTCGGTGAACTACGGCTATACCCTTCAGCCCCACCTGACGCTGAATGCAACTTTGGGTTTGACGAACGAACTGGTTCCAGCGGCGCTGTCGGACTTGACTGGAAGCCGAAATGACGACATTTATACGGGGAGCGTTGGACTGACTAAGCAATTCGAGCCTAAGGTAAGCGGTTCGTTGATATTGCGCCGTACCGAGCGTCATTCCAATGACAGTGCCGTTGACTTTACTGAAGACGACTTGACCGCTTCACTTTACGTGACCTTCTGAAGATCGCTATGTACGAGGACTTTTACCACCTTTCCGCCAAGCCGTTCCAGCTAAGCCCAGATCCACGCTTCTTCTTTGGCAGCAAGGGACACAAGCGGGCCATGGCCTATCTGGATTATGGGTTGTCACTGGGTGAGGGCTTTATCGTAATTACGGGCGAGGTAGGTGCCGGCAAGACCACCTTGGTGCGCAACCTGTTCAAACACCTGGAGCGGGAAAACATCATCGCAGCGCAGCTCGTGAGCACCCAGCTGGACGCAGAGGATACGTTGCGCAGCGTGGCTGCCTCGCTCGGGCTGGAGCATGAAGGCTTGAATAAGTCGGCACTCCTGAAAAATCTTGAGGATTATCTCAACTCGGCGACCCGACAGGGAAAACGGGTGTTGCTGGTGGTGGACGAGGCGCAGAACCTGACGGCACGTGCGGTGGAAGAATTACGCATGCTGTCGAACTTCCAGAATAACGACCGTTCCTTGATCCAGACATTTCTGCTTGGACAGCCGGAGTTTCGTGGGATGCTGCAGGGAACAGACATGCAGCAATTGCGCCAGCGTGTCATCGCCTCGTATCATCTTGGCCCGTTGGATGCGGATGAAACACGCGGTTATATTGAACATCGCCTGAACTTGGTGGGCTGGAAGGGAAATCCGGATTTTTCTGACGAAGCGTTTGCGGCGATCCATCGGTTTACTGGCGGTATTCCACGGCGCATCAACACCTTTTGCGACAGGCTCATGCTGTTCGGCTACCTGGAAGAGATCAATCGCTTCGATGATCAGCAGGTAAGTGCGGTGGTTGAAGATTTGCGCAATGAAGTAGCGCATCAGGAGTCGCCAGTTTACGCAGCGGCGGCCATGCAGGTTTCCGGACAAGGCGCGGCCGGGTTATATGCTGCTGACACCGGCTTGCTTGGCCAGCGTGTCGAACAGATTGAGCGATCCATTAATCGCGTTCTGCCGATCGTTCGGAAGATTCTTTTCATGTTGAGCGAGCGCAATCCCGCCGAACCGGTTCCGGATCCCAGGGATCAGCCCCTGCCGCACTAAGAAAGCGACTCCGTGACTCAGGTCCTTTGTGTTGTGGGCGCCAGACCCAACTTCATGAAAATCGCCCCCGTCATGGCAGCGCTTGCCCAGGTGGGCATCAGGGCCAAACTGTTGCATACCGGCCAACATTACGATGAAGCAATGAACGACCGGTTCTTCCAAGATCTCGGAATCGCCGCGCCCGATTTCCACCTGGAGGTCGGCTCCGCATCGCACGCGGTGCAGACGGCCGAAGTCATGAAGCGCTTTGAGCCCATAGTTGAGGCCCAGACGCCACAGGCTGTCCTGGTTGTGGGTGACGTCAATTCAACGATCGCCTGCGCGCTTGTGGCGACTAAGCGTGGCGTACCCGTAATTCACGTAGAAGCGGGCCTGCGCAGTTATGACCGGGCCATGCCAGAAGAAGTGAATCGGGTCCTGACTGACCAAATCTCCGATCTGTTGTTTACCACCGAGCGCAGCGCGCTTGGTAATCTCAGGAAGGAAGGCATCGCCGAGTCCCGGGTTCACTTTGTCGGAAACGTGATGATCGATACCCTGCACCACAATCTCGACCGCGCCATTGCCCCTGCGATCACGCTTGACGGCTATGAAGGGGACTATGCAGTCTTGACGCTGCACCGTCCCTCTAATGTCGACGACACGGCGGTGCTGGAAAGACTGCTGGCAACCGTGACCGAGATCAACCAGCGTATTCCGGTCGTGTTTCCGCTCCATCCCCGTACGCGTGCGCGGATCGATTCGTTCGGCTTGGGCAGGCTAATTGAGCCCCTGAAACTGATGCCGCCACTTGGTTATTTGGAAATGCTGGGATTAATGCAATCCGCCAAATTTGTCATGACCGACTCCGGTGGCATTCAGGAGGAGACCACGGCCTTGGGCGTTCCCTGCCTGACGTTAAGGGAAAATACTGAGCGGCCCATCACAATTGTCGAAGGCACCAACACGCTGATCGGGACCGACATGGACAAGCTTCGCGATGCCGTTGATGAGATATTTTCCAATGGTGGAAAGGCTGGCCGGGTGCCCGAATACTGGGATGGGAAGGCGGCGGTGAGGATTGCGGCTGTCATTCAGCGGTGGCTAAGGGGTCGTAGCCAGGCGAGCGTGGCGTAATGCCGATAATCCGCAATGCCATGACAATTGACGTGGAGGACTACTTCCAAGTCTCGGCGTTCGCGCCCTATATTCCGCGAGACCAGTGGGATAGCATGCCCAGCCGAGTCGAGCGCAACGTTGACCTGATTCTGGGCTTGCTTGACAACAGTGACACCAAAGCAACCTTCTTTGCTTTGGGCTGGATCATCGAGCGGTATCCCAATGTCGCGCGCTGGATTGTGGACAACGGTCACGAACTGGCGAGTCACGGTTACGGTCACCAGCGGGCCAGCGAACTGAGCCCCGAAGCATTCCGGCTCGATGTTGTTCGAGCCAAACATATTCTGGAGGATGCCGCGGGCATCCAGATCCGTGGCTATCGCGCGCCGAGCTTTTCCATCACTGGTCGCAATCGGTGGGCTTTGGAAATTCTAACGGAGACGGGCCATGTCTACAGCTCTAGCATTTACCCGGTAAAACACGATCATTATGGCGCGCCGAATGCACCGCGCCACCCGTATCGGCCAAATGGCAAAGATGGAATTCTCGAACTTCCGCCCACGACACTTCCGCTATTTGGCCGCAATCTGCCTGCTGCGGGTGGGGGTTATTTTCGGCTGATGCCCTATCGCCTATCGCGCTGGTTGTTGCAGCAGGTCAATCAGCGCGAACAGCTGTCTTGCATGTTTTACTTTCATCCTTGGGAAGTTGATCCGGACCAGCCGCGTCCCCCGGGGCTCAATGCCAAGACACGCTTCAGACATTACGTAAATCTGAAACACATGCAGGGCAAGCTTGCGCGTTTATTGAGGGATTTTTCCTGGGACCGGGTAGACAGGACGTTTCTTGTGGCTGAGCACTCCGATTAACCATGGAAATTCACATTCCCGCTCCTATTGCGGCCACGGCTGTGCTGATGGTCAAGGAACTGACGGAATCTGACCATGATCGCTGGGACAAATATGTTTATGCCCACCCGAAAGCGACGTTCTTTCATCGGGCAGGTTGGAAGCATGTGATCGAGAAGGCGTTCGGTCATCGAACTTATTTTTACTACGTGGAACAGGGCGGGGCGATCACAGGCGTGCTGCCAATGGCTGAAATGAAAAGCCGCCTGTTTGGCCATAGCTTGTCCTCACTGCCATTTTGCGCCTATGGCGGGATCCTTGCCGATGATGAAGCGGTCCGAGTGGCGCTTGAATCAGCGGCACGGGCACTGGCACAGGAATTGAATGTCGACTACCTGGAGTTGCGCAATCTGGAACAGGTGCATGGCGATTGGCCGGCTAAGCGCGACCTCTACGTGACCTTTCGCAAGCCCATTTTGCCAGACGTCGAGTCAAATCTAGGTGCAATCCCGCGCAAGCAGCGTGCCATGGTGAGAAAGGGCATCAAGGCCGGGCTGACGAGTGAGCTGGATGAAGGCGTTGAGCGTTTCTTCGATGTATTTGCCGACAATGTGCATCGGCACGGCACGCCGGCCCTGCCAAGAAAGTACTTTTCGGTCCTGCGCGACGTCTTTGGCAAGGACTGCTCGGTCATGTCAGTTCTCAAGGACGGACAGGTCGTAAGCAGCGTCTTAAGCTTTTTTTTCCGTAATGAGATCCTGCCTTACTATGCAGGCGATATGCCCGAGGCGCGAGACCTGGCGGCCAACGATTTCAAATATTGGGAATTGATGCGTCGCGCTTGCGAGGCGGGCTACACGTTGTTTGACTATGGACGCAGCAAGGTTGGGACGGGCCCGTATCATTTCAAGAAGAACTGGGGATTCGAGCCCCAGCCGCTGCACTACGAATTCCAGCTCCTGAGATCGAACGAAATTCCGGACGTGAATCCACTCAATCCAAAATACCAACTCTTCATCGGCCTGTGGCGCAAGTTGCCACTTGCGGTGGCTAACCGGGTGGGCCCTCATATCGTTAAATATCTCGGGTAGTATGGCGGGAATTCTGTATCTGGTTCATCGCTTGCCCTATCCGCC
>JBKQNQ010000293.1:0-14620 GCA_052145875.1 Thiobacillaceae bacterium | reverse complement strand
CGTCGCACCGGTTCTCATTGTCGCTACAGTGCGCCAGGGAAGTGCGGCGAACATTGTCGGCGTCAGTGTCTTCGCCTTCACCATGGTGTTGCTGTACCTCAGCTCGGCTTTATACCATGCGCTGCCTCTTGGTCGGGCCAAACGCCTGTGTGAAAAAATAGATTACGGCGCAATCTACGTGTTCATAGCTGGAAGCTATACACCCTTCGCTCTTGGTGTTTTGCATGGTGCGTGGGGCTGGACGCTTTTCGGCCTGATTTGGGCGCTCGCTGTTGTTGGGCTGGTGCTCAAAGCCTTTAACAAATTATCGCACCCGATTCTTTCGACCGGTCTGTATCTGGTAATGGGTTGGCTGGTGGTGATCGCGGCTATTCCCTTGTTAGAACGTGTTTCCACCGCCGGCGTGGCATGGCTAGTTACGGGAGGCATGGCGTATACGATCGGTGTTGTCTTCTTCCTGACAGATGCTCGATTGAAATTTGGCCACTTCGTCTGGCATCTTTTCGTAATGGCCGGCACGACCTGCCACTTCATAGCCGTGTTGTGGTACTCGGCTTAAGAGCAAGATCAAGTCCATGTGGGAACGATGACAGCTAATAGCTGGGGTTGCCCAGGCCTGCCTTGCCGAAACGCACCACGGGGTACTCCAGGCCATGTGCGGTCGCTCAGGGATCTGGCTAGAGCGTTTAGTTATTTATCAGGAACAGACCGTTACGTGTTGGGGTTGTTAACGAAAAAGGGGGCAAAGCCCCCTTTTGGTTAGTTCCAAGCATGAACCCACAGCTTAAGCATGGATCATGTGCAGTCCCGCCTTGCGCCGACGCAGCTGTAGTCCAACCAGACCCAGCCCCGCCAACATCATGGCGGAGGTATCGGCTTCAGGGACCGCTTGAGTAAAGGAACCTGTTCCGTTTTCATAAAAACCTGCAACAGTGGCGGTTCCTATATAACCCCCCTGTTGTGTGCCAAACAGATAATTGTTGGTTTCATAGCCGCTGAAGAGAGTAAAAGAAGTGGCCGAGTCCTGCCATAAATTAAAGACCATTCCCGAAGCGGTTACGAAATCGATGCCATTAGCGGTGAGGTTCGGTGACCCCGCTTGCCACACATTATCCGCAATCAAATCGTCACCACCGGAATTGCGCACACTAAAAGGGGAGGGGCCTCCTGCAATGATGCCCGTTATCGCGCCGAATTGACTGCCAAAAGTGCCGCCCAAATTTCCCGTCATTCCAGTGACCAAACCACCCGTTTCGGTTAACAGGCCCGATATCGTAACGGTTCCGAGCGCAGCAGAATTGAACGACGCATTTAAGTCAAACGCGTCAGCCTCGACATCCTGCACACTGAGGGCAATTAACGCGGCAACGGACATCAGTCCGATAACTCTGTTTTTCATGAATGCTCCATAATAGGGAAAATGCGCATCGCACAAGCCTGCGGCATATAACATATCCGCAGCGGAGGACCTTAACTTCTTTCACGCGCAACTTTCACGATGACGAAGACATCGACAGAGCGTCAAGGCGATTGACAAGCTATTTTTTGATCGGGTAGTGAACCTCATTGAGGTTCCGGTTATCCGTGGAGCAATCATGTCAAAAATACTTTACAGGGCAGTGAATGGAAACGGTGTTTCCATGAGCATTACGGCTCATGCAGACCTTCGTTCGCGCAAGGAAAAACCGGCAAAGAACCAACTAGGTTATGAAATGATGTTTTCGTCCTACAGTGCCGCGCGTCGCTTTGAAATGAAGGACCCGCTTCTGTGCATGAACGGCCTGTCGATCGACGACACATGACCGGCTGGTTAGGCTCGCGGAGTGCCCGATGGAGCTTATTGAAGCGGCCGTTGCGGCACAAGTTAGCTGGCCATCGATTTTGTATGTCGGAGTGCGGCGAAGTGTGGCCATCCAAGAAAGTTCTCCAGACGCTGGGCTGACGCCGCCAGCAGCGGGGCGAGCACGACCCAAAAAACGTCACATTGCCATGGTACCAAGGTGGCATGGTTCAAGGCATGCGCACATTGAGTTCCCCGATCAACCGTTGGCTATACCTCCTTCTTGCTGGCGTGCTGGCCATCGTGGAGGCAGCGGCCTTGAGGGCTGCCCCTCTGGTCATTGATGGCTCGAGCACCGTCTATCCAATTACCGAGGCGATGGCAGAAGAATTCGAGCTCGCTGTCACCGGCGGGCCGGAGGTGCGGCTCGGAATATCCGGGACCACCGCAGGGTTTCGTCGGTTCTGCCGTGGAGAAATCGATATTGCGGACGCGTCCCGACCAATCAACCGGGATGAACTCGAAGCGTGCCGGAAAGCCGGTGTGGCCTTCATCGAGCTGCCGGTGGCCTTTGACGCGGTGACGGTGGTGGTAAACAAGGCCAATACATGGGCGCGCGCCCTGTCGATGGCAGAGCTGAAAAAGCTCTGGGAGCCCGCAGCGGAAGGTGTGATTACCCGATGGTCGAACTTGCGCGAAGGGTGGCCTCAGGAAAGGATTGCGCTATTCATGCCCGGCCGCAATTCCGGCACCTATGATTATTTTACCGCAGCCGTGGTTGGCGAGGCCGGGCGGAGCCGGCGGGATTGGAAAGGTACCGAGGACGTCAACATGCTGGTCAAGGAAGTCGCGCGAGACCCTTATGCGCTGGGCTTTTTTGGGTATGCATACTATGCGGACAACGCGGACCGCGTCAGGGCGATCGCCATTAACGCTGGCAACGGTCCAGTGCTGCCGTCGGAACGGACGGTTCTTGACGGCAGCTACCGACCTCTTTCGCGCCCGATCTTTATTTACGTGCGCGATGCCGTTGCACACCGCTCCGAGCGGAGGGCATTCGTCTCATATTATTTGGAGCATGCGGCCAGGGTGGTCATGCGCGTGGGCAATGTTCCGTTGCCCGAAACCGGCTATGCCCTGGTCCGCGCGCGCTTTAATCAGTCGAGACTGGGCTCGGTGTTCGGCGGACAAATGGAGGTCGGTCTTACCATCGAGGAACTGCTGAAACTTGAAAGGGGCCCCTGACGGACGGGCTCTCAACACCCCGGACGGTCGGCTCGGACAGGCACACATGTTTCACGCAGCCATCATTAAACGTTCATGAAACCGTAGTACAAATCTTGGGTATGAGTGTCCGGTTTGGTCCTTTTCTATTGCTGATGCTTGCGCTGCTCCTGGCAGGGCGAGTCCAGGGCGATGAGCCCGACCTCGGGCGCGCTAAGCAGAAGCTGGGGCAGGCCATGACAAGCAGCGCACTCGAACGTGAGGCGGGCGAGGACGTCGCGACCCCCCGCACACCGAGCGAGCTCCTCGTCATCTTTCTTGCCAATCCGAAGTACAACGCGTATGTGCTGCGCAATCCCGATGTCCTACCAGCGCTGATGGACCGCATCACCGAGCCCCGCTTCTTCATGGCCGGCTGGGGTACGGCGGCGGCACCCGAGGTCTACCTGAATTTCATGCAAGGCTGGACGGACATCGAGAAGATGCGCAGCTATTGGGAGGTCGCGGACCCCGAGGTAATTTCAGCCTGGTGGCTGCAGATGGGAAATCCCAATTTCTATGCCGTCCTAGTCAGGGCCATGACCAACCCTGGCAAGCTGGGCCGCTGGGCTGCGTTTCTGACCAATCCGGCCGGAGCGGCCAAGGGACCGCCCTGTGGGCCCGAGGAGACATTTCACGCCTGGTTTTCGCTTCCCTGGAACCCGACCTTGTATCGACACCTCGAGACCCCTATTCACTGGCTGAGCCCTGCCCAGCCAGGTACAGTGGCAGCGGCCTTCATGGGCTCAGCCAGCCTGGCGTGGCGGCGATTTGAGGCTCCCCCCCGATAGAAAAGGACCGCTCACACTCGCCCGGGGGTGAGTCGAGGAGCGTCCGTCGGGCACGTGTCGAGTCTGGCAAGCGCACGGTTTAGGCTTCAGGCGCCTCGCAGCCCTTCTGACCGGATTGAACGATGCAACAGACGGGTGTGTCTCGGATTTGAGGCCTTTCCCCAAATTTAGCCCGAGGTTGCCGAGCATAGATCGAGGCCGATCCTGATAAATGGAAGGCTCCGGCCTTTTCCAGGGCGCTGGACCGAACCTGAAGCAGTTGCCGAGGCTATGGAGGCTCAAAGCAGACTACCGTCTACGCTATCTTCTGGCAGGAATCGAGTTTTTCATTACTCTAAAAAAGCGGGGCGATGCACACGATACTGGGAGCTGGTGGTGCAATAGGAGCGGAACTGTTGGAGGCCCTGGTCCGGCACGGGCAGACGGTTCGGCTTGTTAGGCGCAGTCCCATTCGGATTGGAGGTGCGACTGAGACTGTCGCGGCCGATCTTTTGGACGGTCATGCGACCGCTAATGCAGTTTTGGGCAGTGATGTGGTTTATCTGGTGGCAGGGCTGCAGTACAACTTGGCTGTCTGGCAGGAGCAATGGCCGCGTGTCATGCGCAATACGATTGATGCCTGCAAACGGCATAACGCGCGTCTCGTATTCTTCGACAATCTCTATGCTTATGGGTCGGTGGAAGGTGTGATGACCGAAGAGACCCCTTTCAACCCGACGAGCAAGAAAGGTGAGGTTCGCGCAAAGATCGCTACGATGCTGCTCAACGAAATACATGCGGGCAACTTGCGGGCGCTGATCGCTAGATCAGCGGATTTCTATGGCCCGGACGCCATCCAGAGCTTTCCCTATGCCACGATATTTCAGCGGCTCAAAGCTGGGAAATCACCTCAGTGGCTTGGCAGCGCGACTAACGTACATACGTTTACCTTTACTCCCGATGCCGGCAAGGCGCTAGCGGTATTGGGACGATCAACAGAGGCTTACGGGCAAACATGGCATCTCCCCACCACGAAAGAGCCGTTTACCGGAGAGGACTTCGCACGTCTGGCATGCGAGTTGGCGGGACGCCCCTACACGTTACAGGTTCTGCCGCGCTGGATGATGAGGCTGCTGGAAGTGTTCATCCCGGTGCTGCGAGAAAACGAAGAGATGATGTACCAGTATGACCGAGGCTATCGGTTTGACAGCAGCAAGATTGAATCGGCATATGGGTTGCAAGCTGCGTCCTACCGCCAGGGCATCAGCGCTTGCCTAGGCAAAGTGAATGAATCAATGTTGACGGGCTCCAAATAGTCAATCAGACGGATCGTCAAAAAACTGCGCATTTTGCTGTCTGCTGAATGCGCGCGTGAATGGCTGCATCCTGTTTGCGAAGCGGACATCGCATCGATAGCGACGCTGGTCTGTTTTGGGTTCGCGTAGTGCCCGCTCCCAAGATTGGAGACTACCGCTGCGGCAGAAGTCAGCTGGGACCGTGTTCGTCTGTCGCAGTCCGGCCGCAGGCGTACGAAAATGTTCTCCATTGTGGCCGTTCACCCGACCGATGTAGGCGAAATTGCGTGTTGTCAGGCCAACGGTGGTGTTGCGTGCGCAACAAATGGGGGTACGGTTAATTATCGGAGCCACGAGTGAAGCGGTGCGCCAAGAACCGGATCCCACGCTGGCCGCGCTGATTGCAAAAGCGCACGATTGGTTTGCGCGGCTAAGTGCAGGTCGCAGCGACAGTGTGCAGGCGATTTCATATGAGGAGAAGGTTGACCGATCCTATGCAAAGCGCGTGGTGTACCTCGCGTTCCTGGATCCGGGCATCGTGAAACGAATTCCATTCGGGGACCATCCAGCTGAGTTGAATGCGACACGGTTGATCCGAAGGACGCCCTTGCCGATCGCCCTGGACGGAACAGCGAACGCTGCTTGGGATGGACCGATGAGTAAGCCTTGAAGGCTGATCTACAGGCCCGCGATCGCGGGCCTGCGTCGTTGACCCACCAACGGAAAGAATCTCTCCCGTCATCACGTCTCGGGACTTGGATCTGTGCCGGAATCAGCACGAGGGAAGCGGGACTGGCAAACTCGCCGACAGAGAACAGTCGGTTGAGATGGCAAGCATCAGCCAGTATTCGAGCAGTGGAGAATGAGGATACGGCGCGGCAGCCCGCGCATTGCGGGGCTTTGCAAAGAA
Source organism: Thiobacillaceae bacterium (assembly GCA_052145875.1). GTDB lineage: Bacteria > Pseudomonadota > Gammaproteobacteria > Burkholderiales > Thiobacillaceae > DASQBT01. The sequence goes on along the minus strand of JBKQNQ010000293.1, from coordinate 8,602 downwards.
AGGAGCCATTCACGAGGAAGGACGCGGACTAGGTGGCGGAGCGGACGGGACTCGAACCCGCGACCCCCGGCGTGACAGGCCGGTATTCTAACCAACTGAACTACCGCTCCGAGCGGTGCATAACAAGTATGCCGGCAGGACGCCCCACAAATCGCTTCTGCCGTTCCCACGTGCGCCAAAACACAACTTCGGTTTCGCAACGCACTGCGTAAGGAGCCGCGTATTATACCGGCAAAGCAGGTTGACGCAAGGTCAACGCGCTTCTTCATCCGACTCGGTCGCCACAAGACTGACAGCACCAGGCGCAGCCAACACCACCCTGGGAGGAGGCCTCGCGTGATGACAAGGTGCGGCCAAGCGGGTAGTGGGTCCCGCTTAGGAAAGGATAGAATTCCGTCAGGGTGTCAGCTTGGAGGAAGCATGAGACGATTCTTGTCCGGAAATGCCATGTTAGGCGCATTCGCCCTCGTCGGTGCATCGGCGATGGGAGGGATCGCGCTTAACCGAGGCGAGAGCGTTAATGCCATCTGGTTCATCACCGCCGCGGTCTGCGTTTATGCCATTGGCTACCGCTTCTATAGCAGCTGGATTGCGTCCAAAGTTTTGGTGCTCGACTCCACGAGAGCGACGCCCGCGGAGCGCTTCAATAACGGCCGGGATTTTGTCCCGACCAACAAGTGGGTCGTGTTTGGCCACCACTTCGCCGCGATCGCGGGCCCCGGCCCGCTTGTTGGGCCGACGCTTGCCGCTCAGTTTGGTTACTTGCCCGGGACCCTTTGGATCCTGATCGGTGCGGTGTTAGGCGGCTGTGTGCAGGACATGGTGACGCTGTTCTTTTCCACGCGTCGTGACGCCCGCAGCCTTGGACAGATGGCCCGCGACGAGTTGGGTGCCTTGGGGGGGGCTGCAGCGCTCGTGGGCACCCTTACCATCATGGTGATCCTGATCGCCGTATTGGGACTTGTCGTGGTGAATGCCATGAAGCACAGCCCCTGGGCGACTTCCACGGTTGCCGCCACGATCCCCATCGCCATCCTCATCGGGATTTATATGCGTCACATCCGTCCCGGGCGCGTGTTGGAGGCGTCGCTCATTGGGGTGGGCCTGCTGCTCCTTTCAGTCGCGGCCGGCAGCTGGGTGGACCACAGCGAGTCGCTACGCGGCTTGTTCAATCATGACGGCTTGCCCCTTGCGTGGGCGGTGATTGCCTACGGTTTTGCCGCTGCCATCTTGCCCGTCTGGCTGCTGCTTGCGCCACGTGACTACCTCTCGACTTACATGAAGCTCGGTACGATCTTGCTGCTTGCCATCGCCATCGTGCTGCTTCGGCCCGAGGTGAAGATGCCCGCCCTGACTCGCTTCGTCGACGGCAGTGGTCCCATCTTCGGCGGCACGGTATTTCCGTTTGTATTCATCACCATCGCCTGCGGCGCCATTTCCGGTTTTCACGCGCTCATCGCTTCGGGCACGACGCCCAAGCTTCTCGCCAACGAGCGCGACATTCGCATGATCGGCTACGGCGCCATGGTGCTGGAATCGTTCGTGGCAATCATGGCGATGCTCGCGGCGACCGTCCTTGAACCCGGTGTCTACTTCGCCATCAACAGCCCAGCCGGTGTGGTGGGCAAAGCCGCGGACGCGGTGACCACCATCTCATCGTGGGGGTTCCCGGTTACGCTTGAGCAGATGCAGATGCTTGCCAAGGAAATGGGCGAGGCGACCCTGTTTGCCCGCACCGGCGGTGCTCCGTCGCTCGCAGTGGGCATGGCCAGTATCTTTGGCAGCGCCTTTGGCCACCAGTTCCTCGCGCTTTGGTACCACTTCGCCATCATGTTTGAAGCGATCTTCATCCTCACGACGCTTGACGCGGGTACCCGGGTGGGACGGTTCATGTTGCAGGATTTTCTGGGCAACTTCGCGCCGAGTATGGCTCGGACGTCATGGTACCCATCGGTTGTATTCTCAAGCGCAATCGTCGTGGCCGCCTGGGGCTACTTCCTCTATATCGGAGTCATCGACCCCAATGGCGGCGTCAATCTGCTGTGGCCGCTGTTTGGAATCGCCAACCAGATGCTCGCAGCCATTGCTCTGGCGGTATCCACCGGCATCCTGGTGAAGAGTGGCCGGGCCAAGCACGCGTGGGTCTCGGGCCTGCCACTTGCCTGGCTCGCCTTGGTTACCACCAGTGCTGCGTGGGAGAAGATCATGAGCCATGATGTGCACATCGGTTTTTTCGCGGCCGCAAGCGATCTTGCCACCAAACTTGCAGCCGGCTTGCTTCCGCCGGAGCGGGCTAAAGTCGCACCGCAACTCATCTTCAACCAACAGCTCGACGCCTATCTGACCCTGTTTTTTGTGATTGTGCTATGGACCGTTATTCTAGATATGGTTCGAGTTTGCTCGCGACATCTGAGGGGCCTCCCCGTTCCACCTGTCGTTGAGACACCGCACGAGCCGACACGCCTGGTGGAGGATTGGGTACGTGATTGAGTTTTTGCACCGCTTGAGAAGCTGTTGGGCATTTGTGCGCCAGATCTCGGGCGATGATGCCTACGAGCGTTATCTTGCCCATTGCGCGAAGGCACATCCCGACGAGTCGGCCCTGTCCCGCAAAGAATTTTTCCAGCGCGAACAGACTCGGAAGTGGGACGGAATACGTCGTTGCTGTTGATTTATCTTAGGCACACCGCGGGCCGCCATCGAATCGCGGCGAGTTACCTTCGCTGCGCCAAGATCTGAGCCCCCCGTGCTGCAAAGCGTGTCCACGCTTGAGGCCGACCCTGATCTGCGCGACAGCGGTTGTTCAAATTGCTGGGAAGGCAGCACGTTGCCGCTCAGCCAGAGGCGACTTTTCACTTCCGGGAATTAGTGCGCCCCAGGGCAACCGGAAGCGCGACAATCCGGGGTGAGTGTCGATGTCGCTGTCTAGCCGAGGCTCACGATTTTGACGTCTTGCGGCTGCTCGACAAAGTGCACGCGCTGCGCCATCGCTGGTGTGAGTTGAACGCGCCCCAAATCGTCCACGACCATGACCTCGTCCACGCCCATGCGCCGGGCGACCTGAGGCCAAGCGTCGATGCCGGCAACCACCATTGCCGTTGCAGGTCCATCCGCATGGCTTGCGGCCGGATGCAGCACGGTCGCTGACACCACGTGGCGCGCTGGCTGGCCCGTCCGTGGGTCAATGATGTGGGGATAGCGCCGATCGCCGTATTGCCGATAACGCTCGTAGGTGCCCGAAGTCACGACCGCCATGCGGCCACTGACTTCCACTGCGGCAATCGCCCCCTTGCCTTGCGGATGGCGTATGCCGATGCGCCATGGCCGACCGCCCCGGTCGCCGGAAACTGCCAGATTTCCGCCCAAGTTCACCACGGCGTTGCTAAATCCCTGCGCGGCGAGCTGGTCCAGCGCCAGATCCAAGGCCACGCCCTTGGCGTGCCCCCCAAGATCGATCTGCACGCTTCGGTTGCGGCTGCTCACCCGATTTCCATTGAAGACCAAATCTTCCATGCTGGGAGCCGCGGCAACCAGCTTCTCGACGGCCGCTGCATCGGGCGGCGCGCCTACGGGCAACTCGTCGCTGTGGAAGCCCCACAGGGCGACCAGTTGGCCTATGGCTGGGTTATACAGGCCGCCACTCGCCTGAGCCAGTTGGCGAGCTTGGTGCAAAAGTGGCAGCAGGCTGGGCTCGACCACATGTTCCTGGCCGGCTGCAAAGGCGCGGTTGAGGTCACCGAGCGCGCCCGGCTTCCAGGCGTGCCAGTCCCGGTTCTGGGTCAGGAAAGCGTGGGACAAGTCGGTGATGGCGGCACGGGCAGCGTTCTGATCTGAGGCGAGCACATCAACATCAACTAAGGTACCAAAGACATACATCTGGTCACTGACGAGGCTTTCGGCTCGAACGTAACCCACCGCGGGCAGCACACATGCGCCCAGACCAAGTCTTAGGAAATCACGACGATTAAGTGACATGGCTTGTCTCCGTGCAAGAAATTTGACCGAGGGGTCTTGAGCCACCCAGTAGATGGACCCTTGTGCGCCGGTCGCTCGTGACATCTCGGGGGTCGCGGCGAAGGTTCATGGCTTGTGCCCCACTCATCACCGTCGGCACCCGATCGCGCACCCTGGAATTAAGGGGTCGGGGCCCACAGCCATGGCGTGGGGCAATGCGACCGCAGAGCGCGGTGAGATCTGCGAATTGAGTATCATGGCGAGCGCGCGCAGGCCAGTCATGGATCGTGGCAGCGATTCGTTAGGGGGTGCCCAATCAAGCTGGGCTCTGTGATGACTGTCCATGGGGAGATTTGACATCGATCGTGTTGTTTATCCCCTCGCAAGCCCCATGCCACTAAAAAATTCCTTTTATTTCATGCTATTGGGGTGTCACCGGTTTGTGGCAAACCTGACAACGATCGCCGTTCGGGCGATAAAGCGACGCTCACGAAGTTTGGCGTGGAGAGACTGAGGATAGTGACGTGGACGGAGCGTTAGGCGCGCGAGCTCCTGGCTCGGTGGCCCAGTGCAGTAGATTTGGTTGCGATGCGTAGCGGTCCGTGCTTGACTTGCGGGGTCAGTCGTGTCCGGGGATGTGATGCCTGAGCTCGATTACGTCACAGTGTCCACAATGGCCGCTCGGCCAAACGGGCCGCTGCCATGTCAGCGCAGCTGCGCAAACTGAATGCGGCTTCTATGGAAGCCTGGCTTTGGGTTGCAGCAGGGGAGCTTCCCCATTTATTTACGGCGCTCATCGCGCGGCCGCGCGTACGGTGCGAACCGCTATGCGTCCCACGGCTTGCGGTGATAAATCTCAAGGCCGGTCTAGTGACGGTTGATGCCGACAAGGAGCCCGTAGGCGCCAAGACAGGAACGGGGGTCGATCTCCCCTGGATGTCGCTCGCCCGAATAGTGCCGCGGCGTGCTTGCCCAGCGCAGGATCCATGCTTTGACGGCGCAGCCTGCGCGGCCGAAAGCGCTCGTCTCGCGTTGAATTCTGAAAGCCAAATCAAGTCCTCCCAACGATTCCTCGGTGGCGACCCGTTGCGCATAAAATCAAGCCACACGGTCATGGTAGCCATAAACGCAATAAGATTTTGAAAATATTGGGGTTTGCGGCGTAAATAATACTTTAGGGGCAGGCAAGGGCTGCCCTTGAATCCCGCGCATCGGGAGTGCATTAGCGTGAGGTCTGGTTTTATTGGATCGGTCCGAACGCCAGTTGTCCAGTTGGCAGGTGTTCTTAATTTCGCCCAAAGACGCATTCAGCGCGGCAAACAGTGGTGGCCCGCTTTTTCCTGAGCCCGGTGATGGGGTGGGAATGCTGTCGCATGTCGCGTCCCGCTCACGAGCCGCCTTGGCCGAGCCGAATGTGACCTTGCAATCGCGTATTCGCCAACTCGTACCGGCAATCGATGACCGGAGCCGAGATGGCGTCCCCACGGGGATTCGAACCCCGGTTTGCGCCGTGAAAGGGCGATGTCCTAGGCCTCTAGACGATGGGGACGAGGCTGACGGTAAGCCGTCTATTATTTCTTGTGCAACTGGGTCACAGTCACACCCAACAGCAAGAACACAAACCCGGCTGGGACGAAGTTGAACCACTCTTCGCCTCGGCCTTGCGTTATCGCTAACCAGAACCCTATAACGATACCGATGACACTTAGCAACACGCCCAGCAAGATACAAATGACGCCGAACCTGTGCATTACGAAATCTGCACGGTCTTCAGGTTGGTGGAGGTAAGCGGGATCGAACCGCTGACCTCTTGCATGCCATGCAAGCGCTCTCCCAGCTGAGCTATACCCCCAACACAGAAGCCGGGCATTTTAGAGAGATGGCATCGGGTTGTAAAGGTATTTCTGCCTCAGGATGGGAACAGTTTGCCCGGATTTAGAATGCTCAGCGGGTCGAATTGTCGCTTGATTGCGGCCATGAGTGACAGGGTTGGTGCGTCGATCTCAAGTGGCACATACTCCCGCTTTTCGGTGCCGATGCCATGTTCACCGGAAAGGGTGCCGCCCAGTGCCAAGGTCTTTTCAAATAGCGCCTTGAGGGCAGTGCGGGCACGTTGCATTTCTATGTCGTCGTCAGGATGTACCATCAGGTTCACATGCAGATTGCCATTGCCTGCGTGGCCAAACGAAACAATCGGGAGCCCCGAGTGATGGGCAAGTCGATCGATGAAATCGACGAGCTCGGCAAGGCGTGAGACGGGGACGACCACGTCCTCGTTGATCTTGAGTGGGGCAATCTGCTTGACCGCATGCGACAGCGACTTGCGCGCAAGCCAGAGGCGGGCCGCGTTGTCCTGATCGATTTCCTCGTTCATCTCGAGTAACCCTTCGCCGTCGAGCGCGGCCTTGAGCGCCGCGATCTGTCGTGCCACGTCGGCGCCACTGCCATCGGCTTCCACCATCAGGAGTGCGCGCGTGCCATCAGGAAGATCGCGCGTAACGCCTGTGGGGCGAATGGCCTCGATCGCACGCTGATCCATGAACTCGAGGGCGCAGGGAACGACTGCCTGCTGCATCACTCGTTGTGCCGCCACCAAGGCGGCTCGGTTGCTCGTGTAGGCCATTCGTAGAGTGGAAACGGTCTCGGGTGCGGGGAGCAGCTTCAACGTCGCCTCGGTGATGAGTGCGAGCGTGCCTTCGGAGCCGACCAACAGGCGAGTCAAGTCATAACCCGTGACCCCTTTGGTGGTCCGGCAGCCCGTGCGGATCTCGCGGCCGTCACCGGTGACCGCGCGTAGCCCCAAGACGAAGTCGCGAGTCACGCCATATTTGATGGCACGCGGGCCCGCGGCATTCATCGCCAGGTTGCCGCCGATCCGGCTGTAGAGCCCGCTTCCCGGATCGGGCGGGTAGAACAGCCCGCGGCTGCGTGCCAACTCGTCAACGTCATGGGTGACAACGCCAGGCTGAACGATGATCAAGCGGTTCTCGAAATCGAATTCCAGAATCCGGTTCATGCACTCAAAGCTCACCACCAAGCCATTTGCGACCGGCAGTGCGCCGCCGACATTGCCGGAACCTGCACCCCGTGCCACAACGGGAACACGCTCGGCGCAAGCGATCTTGACCAGGTCAACAACCTGTTCGTGGCACGTTGGAAAGACCACCGCCGCGGGCTTAACGGACTTCGGCGTCTCGTCCGTACTGTAGAGCGCAAGCGTCGCCTCATCGGCAAAAACCCGTTCAGGCCCCAAGGCCTCCTGGAGGCGCGTTAGAAGAGCGGGTGACACCATGCTTAATGGGGGCTGTCGGGCGGCAGCGAGGCGATCAGACTCGCGACCATTTCAGCGTCAAAATCGAGCCCGATGTCCCAGCCCGGATTCAGTGCCAAGGGAAATCCTCCACCGATCTTCCGTAGCACCCAGGAAAATTCCGTCAGCAGCCCGCCCTTGTACTCCGGAAAAAGAGCAAGGAGGGGTTTGGCGCGCTCCGGGCTGGTAAACACGGCCATGACCCTGTTGCCGTCCTCATCCTCGATAAGAAGCGGCTCTGCCTGCGTGGAGCGCTGAAAACCGGCAATCGCGTGTTTCTCATCCTTGACCGGCATGAACACCTGGTCATTGATGAGGCGCGCAACAAATTCCTCCACGCCCAAGGTCCCTGCGTGCACGGCCACCAACTGCTCTTCCAGATCATTGTGCGGGGCGAATTCGGTTGTTTCCATGGCATCTGACTTAAACTGAATTTAGAAGTGTAGCGGAATGGGGGCCTCATGGACAAAAGCTGCATGATTGAAATCACCCGCCGGCGCGCATGTCGGCATTTTTCAGATGACAGCGTGGACCCCGAAAAGCTGCGCAGTGTGCTCGAAGCAGGCCGACTTGCCCCGTCCGGCTTTGGCCTGGAACCTTGGCGCTTTCTGGTCACCGAGACGGGAACATTACATGGGGCCGTTGCCCGAGCATGCTTCGATCAGCCGCCCGCCGTCACGGCGCCGGTACTGATTGTATTGGTTGCGCGGGTTGCCGCACTTCATCCCGATGACGATTATGTGCACGTGCAATTGCTGGCTGAAGCGGGGGGAGGCGACCTGAAACCGATCATGGACGCGTACCGCGCGTTCTTCGATGCGGACGCGATTGCAGCTTGGGCGGTAGGCCAATGCCAGATTGCCGCAGCCTTCATGATGTTAGAAGCGGACCATCAGAACCTGGCCACCTGTCCCATCGGGGGCTTTGACGAGCAGGCGCTGGCCAAGGTGGTTGATCTGCCTGATGGCGAGAAGCCGGCCCTGGTGTTGGCCTTGGGACGATGCGTCGCTACGCCCGGTCCGAGGGTGCGCCGGTCATCCGATGAAATCATTACCTATTGTTAGCGCAGCAGCGTGCGAATCGGTTTGCCGGGAAAGGCGCGCGTGTCGGCGCGAGTGGCGCCAAGCGCACCCGAGCGTTGCGTGTTTCTAGGGTTCCCAGCGTTCCGGATGCGCCCAGTATTTGGCGTTGAGCCAGTCTGGCACCCGTTTGTATGTGGCAATGTCGTGGCTGTAAAGACTGATCTGGTCGTCAGCGGATTGGAAAATCCGTTCAAAGCCAAGACCCAGGAATGCAGTGAAATCGGGATCACTGGGCGACGCTGTCAACACGACAAGC
>JBKQNQ010000292.1:0-11465 GCA_052145875.1 Thiobacillaceae bacterium | reverse complement strand
GTATTGTTATAGTTGTTATAGGGAGCGCCCGCCGTGTAGGTGTAACTCTGGCTGTTCGGGCCGGTAATGGTCGGCCCATTGGTGATATCCAGACTTGCGTTGGCAAGGGTGGGGCCACTCGCGTTCCAGGCGCCATCGGTCACGAACACCGTGTAGTTCTGGCGGCAGCTCAGGTAGGTCAATCCGGCGTTGGCAGCGACTGCCGCCTCGGCTGACGTCATGCCCCAAGGGGCGGAAGTCGTCGGAGCTTCGGACAGCCAATTTCCCACGGCTTGTAATGCCAAGCGCGATGGCGTTCCCTGAGTGGGCACCGGCTGTTGAAACAGGGTCTTGAGGAAGCTGCTACGCTGATTGGTCCCACTGGTGTCAAACAGGCTGGTGGTGCTAAACAACGGAGTTCCCGTGCTGTTGTTGCCGTTGTTGGTGATGGTGTTGATGGTGGCAAAATCAACCCTGAACGTGGTGGGGAGATTCATGAAGGCCTGGGATGTCCCGGCCAAGGCCATGAAATTATGCGACCGGGAATATTGATACCAGTTCGCGAAGTTCTGCATCTCAGCGGCATAACTGCGCACGATCTGGAGGCCGCTGCCGGTGATGTGTACGTAGTTCCCTGATGAATCCAAATAGGTCATCTTGGGAACCGGCGAACCCGGTAAGGTGGGGGGTGGTGTACACCGGGTAATGCTGTTCACGGTGGAATTGCTTTTCACGCTGCTCGAATTGGTCGTCGGCGAGCTTGACGGAGGACAGATCTGAACGAACTGATACTTGCTAATGTTCGTTTGGTCGCTCGTCCCCGTGGTTCCCAGAAAGTTTGCGTACATCGCAGGCCAAAAACCGTTCGCATTCGTGCCGTTGAAACTCGTTTTCATGCCGGCAACATAGCCATTGTTGGCGGTGGTGCCATTGGTATTGTCGCTGTCGTCATTCCACACATTCACGGATCGGTAGCCGGCGCTCTGGAGCGCCGGATTCAGATAGACCTTATTGGGATTGGCATTGGACATCACCCACAGGTTGGCCGTCGTGTTCCAGACGCAGGTGATGCCAGCCGGATTGCTGGTTAATGGGACCGTATACCCCGTGCCCGTGGAGCTTTCGGGATAAGGACCCGCGCAGGCCCAGGGGATATAGGTGGTCGACGGGTTATAGTAGATGGGGTTGATCCCGGCAGACCGAAATTGCGCGTCGTCGGTGTCGCTGACGCTGAACGTCGCAATATCCGTCGAAGGGGAGAATGAACTTACATAGGTCCCCCCACTGCCGAAGGGCTCGGAATTCCCCAAGGGATAGCCATAAACGGGGTAGCCATAGTCGCTGTAATTATTCGAGAAGTTACCGGTTGAACCGATGTATTCGAATTGCATCGAACCCGAATCATCCAACAGGAAAACCAGGTTGGGAGCAATGTTTTGGGAAGCCAGGGTCGGCGGTGTCTGGGCCAGATTAAGATAGCTGACGGCTGCTCCAGCCGAGGATGTTCCCATACAGGCTCCAGCCAGAATAAGGGTTAGACCCATTGGCCACGCGGCTATTTGTCTATACAGGTTCTTCAAATTCATTGCATTGACTCCCTTAATATCAGGCTCATCATGGCCCACCAACGTTCTTGTTCCCGGTGCTGACGATGTAGGTGCTCTGTAACACCGCCACTGCCGTAGAGTTTCCGCCCCATCCGGCTGCGGTAATGCGGTACAGCTCGCCCGCGCCGCCAGCGGCCAGCCCCACGTACTGGATGTAGTACTGCGGCGCCTGGAAGTAATTCCCGTTACCCCCCCCCGCGTTAACTGTCATTTGCGCGTTCGGGTTGTAGCTCACGCCCAATCCAACCCCCCAGGGCAGGCTGGTCGGATTGACGATCGCTGTATTGCATACCACCGGGTTGGCCCCCCCCACCACGCATGCAGCGCCAGTGGTCGCATTGTTGCCCTGAGTCAACCACCATTCGGCGTAACGAATCGCGGTTTGCGCCGCATCAACGGCCCGCGTCTTCTCCCTAAGATTGCCGGACATGATCTCCTGCAGACCAAAGGTGCGAAACATGCTCACCGCCAAGATGGTCAACACCACGAGCAGCAACAGGCTAATGACCAGCACAAACCCTTTCTGCCTTTCGCCGCCCCGGGATGGACGCACCTTGAGGAGCACGTCGGCCGTCGTGAGTAGATCTCGGCAATTACTCATATCCGATTCATCACGGGAATCGTGGAGGTAAAGCTCAAGGTGTTGGGCTGTCCAGGCGTCCCTGCCATTGGATTGACGAACGTGAGCGTAATGCGAACCGATTTGACGTAGTTCCAAGCTGATGTGCCTCCGTTCCAGTTGGTTACGGCAGTGGCCGTCATGTAAGTTGTTGCCGATCCCGCCGGGGGGGCCGAAGCCGTAGTATCCACGCCATAAAGAACCGTCATCGTATTAATGCCGCCAACCAGGGACTGCGCAGCGCCTCCATTGACGGAACATTGCAGGTAGCAGCTGTTAATTCCCGTCACGGGATTGACTTGGCAGGCGCCCAGGCTGAAAACATTGTCGTAGAGCACATTGGCGCCGCCCACCGGATTGGGATTGGCCCCGCCATTGCAATTTTCAATGGTGTCACCGGGTGCGGTGACGTATCTGGCCCGGACCGTGTCAGGTGGTCCACTCGCACCGGCGACCGGTTGCCCGGCAATCATGTAGGCGTTGGCAACGACGGGAAACGCTGCGGCAGAGATGGTCACGTCCGGGTTAGGAAAGTAACCGCCGGTCTGAATGGCATTGGTCAGTAGGACCGTGGCGAGCCGTTCGCTGTCCTGCAAAGTCGACAATCCTTGCTGGGACCCATAGGTTGACTCTGTCGTGGAGAAGATGGTCGCCAGGCCAAGCAGGAGGAACAAGGCGATCACGAGGGCGACCATGATCTCCACGACACCCACCCCACGCTGATACTTAATGTTCGTCATGGCTGCACCACCATGGAATAGGTTTGAGTCGCAGCCGCGGCGGCGGTACCCTGATTGAGTCCGACCGTCATTTCGTTCCAGGTAACCGAGATCGTGCAAGTCACGGTGGTGTTAACGACGGTGGTACAGGCAACCGAACCCTGGCCATTGGGCAACACCTGCAGCGCCACGCCCCATTTCTTAAGGTCATCGGCAGCCAATTGCACGGCGGTGCAAACGTTCTGCGTGCAATCCACGTTTTGCCCATTAAGCGTGGCGTTGCCGAGCACCGTGCCGTTGACCGTCGTGAGCGCAGGTGCCGTACCTGCCGTCCAGAAGCCCTCATTGGATTGCATGGCAGCGGCGAGGCTGGCGGCCTGGATCGCGGCCAGGCCATGCGTGCGGGCCGTACCCGTACTGTTAATCGCGAGCGCCTGCATGCCCGCAATGCCTAAAAGTCCAATGGCGATAATGATGAGGGCGACGAGGACCTCCAGCAAGGTAAAACCTGCCTGGGCAGAACATTTCATGGGCATGCCCCCTGGGTATTCAACGTGAGTTGCCCGACTGCAGAGACCACGAGGCATTTCCTATAACTTAGCGTGTTGGTCGAATCATGCAGGGTCACCGTCGTTGCATTGGCGGTGAACCCGTTGCGATCATAGGCGATCGCGCCAACCGTCGCCGTCAGGGTGTCCCCGCCCTGAAACGCGGCTTGTTGCTTGAGCGGATTCCCGTTGGGATCATCAACGACCCACCCGTTTGCCCAATTGTTGCCATTGTTGGAGTTTACCGTCACGTTTTGACCTCGCTTAACCGCCTCCGCTCTCGCAAATTGCAAATGGGTAACCAGTTCGTTGATCTCGGAACTCGTCCTGCTTGAGGTCGTTATGCTTTGATACGATGGAATACCGATCATCAGGAGAATGGCCAGCACGGCCAATGTCACCAACAATTCGACCAGCGTGACCCCCCTTGCAAAATGACCCATTGTTTTTCCCTCTACCATTACAGTTACACGCTACTTCCCCTTAGGCAGCACCACCAGCCAATTCCGATTAAAGGTGGAATTACGTGTATGGATGGTCTTGGAGTGGCGCCTATCCAGAATTAACGGCTCATTTCGGCGGGACTTGATCCAGAACGAGCCGCGCCCAAAACGACGTTTCCTTGGCGACTGGTACGTCCCTCCTATCCTGAGCAACGGGAGGTTTCTCAAGCGAAGCTCAATCGACGCTGGATGCCCAATCGGGATGCCCGCAAACTCGAGCGATTTGGAGCCCCGCTTTGTCTTGCCATGCGATCCCACGGTGCCCGTGTTGGCGAAGGTACCCAGGAATCGCGGGACGTTCCGGCAGATGGAATTGGCCAATGTAGTGCGCCCGGGGAAACATTGGTCCCGTCGTGATTCAGGCACCGATTGGCGTTTGTCCGACTATCGTCACCGGTTTGTCCTGGACAATGAAGATGTTCGTAGCCCCGCGCACCAATCCCCAATAAAATCACCCGTATGGTTAACATACCCGGCGATTCATCCCGCATACCCGGTGCTCATTTCTTGATTCCTGTTCCTGGAGAGTTGGCCGGCCGAAAGAAGTTGGTTCAAGCCCGCCAATTTTTCGGCAGCGCTTTCGTTAGGGTCGAAAAGGCATACAGGCATTGAAGATCCACACTTTGATTATCGGAGGTGGAGTGGCGGGCCTGAGTGTCGCATTCGAACTGGCCCGAAGCGGTCATTCGGTCACCGTGCTGGATCGCGGCACAGTGGGGTCGGAGTCGTCATGGGCAGGTGCCGGAATTTTGTCCGCGTTACCGCCTTGGGCCTATGGAAAGGCGGTCCAGGAGCTTGTTCAGGCTGGGATAGAACAGTGGCCGGTCTGGGTCAGGACCTTGACACACTGTACCCAAACTGATCCGGAATACTGGGTTTGCGGAATGGCTGTCCTGGATGAGCCCAACCCTGCGCTCGCCGCCCAATGGTGCAAGACACATACGCTTAAGTGTGAGGATGGCGAACATGCCGCTGATACGCTCGCCGCAGTGCTCAAATCGAGAGCGGTGTGGCTGCCCGACGTCGCCCAGGTGCGCAACCCACGCCTGGTTCGCGCTCTGTCAGAGGCGGTTGAAAATCAGGGCGGGCGGATACTTACTCATACGCCTGCCTCCGGCTTGATTGCTCGGGAAGGCAAAGTCGAGGCCATCCGCACCCCTCATGGGGAGCTGCGTGTGGACCAGGTGGTGCTCGCCACCGGTGCATGGGGAGGCCTGAATATGGGTCCTCTGCCAGGACTCACCGCCATCCGTCCCGTGCGCGGCCAAATGCTGCTATTCCCACCGGGGAGCCACACGCTCGCACTGATCCTGTTCCGCAAGGGCCTGTACCTGGTGCCGCGCCGAGACGGTCATCTGCTGGTCGGGAGTACGTTGGAAGACGTCGGATTTGATTCGAGCACCGTGCCCGGAATGCTCACCGACCTTCATCGATCAGCTTGCGAGCTAGTCCCCGAACTGAAGAATCGTCAACCCATCCGGAGTTGGGCGGGACTGCGTCCAGGTAGCCCGGACAACATTCCGCTCATCGACCGCCACCCCGATTTCGACAACCTGTGGCTTAATCTGGGGCACTACCGCTACGGCGTGACGATGGCGCCTGCCAGTGCCATGCTGCTGGTGGGCTTGATGGAAGGAAGAAAACCGTTAATCGATCCAGCCCCCTATTCCTGGACAGCGTTTAGCCAACGACCTTGGACCGCAGCAAATCGACCCGCCCCGGCCTAACGCGCCATATGCATCCCACGACATGAAAGCAAAATCCTGTTGGGCCCTGACAATTGGCGTTCCTGGCTTTGACAACCAGTCCATTGGCCTTGCGAACGCACTTGGATTGCAAGTCGAGCTAAAGTATCTTGACGTCGTCGCGCCCTGGAAATACCTGCCCCCTCAACTCTGGGTCTCGCCCTTCAAGTCCCTCGGCCCGGGGAGCGATCCCATTGAGCCACCTTGGCCGGATGTCGTCATCGGCACTGGACGGCTCACCATGGCGCTCTCCCTTGCCATCAAACGGGCGAGCGGCGGACGCACCACGAATATACGCATCCAAAATCCACACATGGCCTACGATCAATTCGACGTCATCGTTGCCCCGCGTCATGACCGCTGCAATCGCCCCAATGTGATTCACACCTTGGGCAGCTTACACACCATCACGCCTGAACGCATACGCGAGGCCACAGCTCGTTTCGCGCAGCAATTTGCCAACTTGCCTCACCCGCGAGTGGTCGTGTTGGTGGGTGGCACAAACAAATGCTATCGACTCACCCCGGAAATTGGCCGGGTGTTGGGAGAACAACTCGCTGCGCTATCGGCGACAATGGGAGTGGGGATTCTCCTGACGCCGTCGCGCCGCACCGGTGCCGAGGCCGAGGCGGCCCTGCGTGACGCGCTGGCTGATACCCCAGCGTACATGTGGGATGGCAAGGGCGAAAATCCGTACCTGGCATTCCTTGGCTTAGCAGATTACATCTTGGTCACCGCGGACTCCGTCAACATGGTCTCGGAAGCCTGTACTACCGGCAATCCGGTGTACGTGGTCGGCCTCGAGGGAGGGGCAAAGAAGTTCCAACGGTTTCATGATGCGATGCGCGCTGCAGGCTACACCCGACCGTTTACCGGGGCGCTGGAAGATTGGCACTACCCCCCGCTTGACGAAATTGGAACGGTCGTAGGGGAGTTTCACAAACGCTTTGCCCATTTATGAGCCGTGCGTCGTTGCAAAGACGGCGACGACGACGCGATGCAGATACAAGGCAAAATCGAACCAGGAAATGGCTTCCCGCCGTCCGATGCCCACCTTCATTGTGACGGTCCATCAGGCTTTTTCAATAATCCCACGCCAGCGACGGGCCACCTGTCATTTGTACCAAATCCCCAGGCCCCTTAAAATTCAGGCAGTCGTGCCTGTTTGTCTGGCATGCGCCCCTCTCGCCACACCCGTGGCTGCGACGCCGGTCCAAATGGAACTCAATCATGCCGATCAAAATCGAGACCTACAGTAATGCCAAGGGCGGCAACAGTTTTTTCAAAGCGTTGGGCCATCCCCTGGCCGCGGAGAAGGCCGTCGCGCTGGTGCGTCAACTCAGCCGTGGTCCCGTCGCCGTCTATGATCCCATCGGATTGGCCGAAGGATTTGCCCAATTCCATGATCTATCAGGGCTGGATATCCAAGGCGTGTTTGTTCAGCGTCTGGAAGACCTGGGCAAGACCATCTTTGGGCATGAGACCCAGCCTGTTACGCGGCTGCTGGCTACAGAGACTTCGACACTATTTGTCGCTGCATTTGATTCAAAGCGATTAATTACGCAGATTCGTCATCTGGTTTCCTCTGACACTGAAATCGTCAGTCTGGACGATATTCGCATACCGGACGCGATGCTTACGAACCGGCGGCGCTATCTTGATCCCTTGAACTTCGCGACCAACTTCGCGCTGCTGCGCGACGCGGGGGGCCTGCATACACGGATCGTGACAGCCGACTATTGGTCCGGTTGGGGGGCGACGACTCTCCCCTCGGTCTGGTTTTGTCTGTTCGACCAATCCGGCAATGTTCTGGCCCAATGGCAAGCTGCAATCACAACGCCGGGCGAAACCCTTGTGGTGGATAGTCAGGACGTGCGTCGGCGCTTTAACCTCGGGGAATTCACCGGCTCATTGTTCTTGCACATTCTTGGTGTGGCGGGCCATGACGTCGTGAAGTACGCCCTCGACACGTATGGCGATGACCCGGCCCAGTTGTCCTGCACGCATGATGCAAATGCCTGGCCTGCGGACCTGTATGCAGGACTGCCGGCCCCCCATGTCAACGAAACCGTGGTGCTTTGGATCCAGAACAGCCATCCGGTGACCATTCCGCGAAACGCCATCGGCCTAAATCTGATGGGATCAAGCGAGATAGCCTGGCTCGCTGAGGAAATCCCTCCGTTCGCCAGTTATCCGCTAAACGTCAGCACGCTCTTGCCCAGGGCACGCTGGCCGCAGCAGATTGAGGTTCAAGCGGGCCGGTATTTTGTTCGGCCGCGCTATGAGGTGCACGTGACCGGCGGGCGCAGCCGCATTGCGCATGTCAATGTGGAACGCGACGATCTGACCGACGATCCGATGATTCCCAAACTTGGCGCGCAGCTGGGCAAGGGCTTCGTTCTTCCGGCGCCCATCCTTCCCACTTCACAGTGGGACAGCATCATGCAGCCCACGCCAATGTCGACAAGCCAGCAGGTGCTGCCTCTTAAGGCCACCCTCTATGACGCCTCGGGCCGAGAGGTCGCTCGCCATGCGTTTGGCTGCGTGCACCGCAGTACGGAAATCGAATTTGATCTCACCCGATTCCTGCGGGAGCAGGGCGCGGCCCTCCCCAGTGGTTACGGCCACGTGGAACTGGGCTATGACTTCAACGCGGGGAGCTCGGCAGATGGCTGGCTGCACAGCCTGTTCCGCTATACACAGAAGACCAGTGGGCATGTCGCCGATACCAGTTTTGGTGCGCACATCTTCAATTCCATTCTGACTTACAAGGACGAGCCACAGTCCTACGCGGGCCCGCCACCCGGCCTCAGTACCCGTCTCTTTCTGCGCATCGGTGAAGAACCTTTGGATACTTTCTGTCAGCTGATCTACTGTGCCTCTACGCCCTGGCATGCAAGGTCAACCACAACATTCACGTTATACGATGCGCGAGGCCGCGAGATCGCAATACGGCAGGCAGAAATTCCCTGCGGCGGGTCCCTGTTCTGGCGCTACCATGAGACATTCGATGTTGAGGTTCGCCGGCAGGCCGGCGCATACGCGTATATTCTGATTCGTGACGCGACGTGCCGGCTATTTGGCTATCACGGCCTCCTCAACCCGGAAACGGCCTTTTCCCTAGACCACATGTTTGGTTTCTAACATGCGCAAGCTGTGCGCGCTTAGCGGGAATTTGCGAGCGGCAACCAGCCGGATATGAACCCTCTGACCCCCCAAAGCCTCACCGTTCTCCAGATGTTACCGGCGCTCCAGTCCGGCGGAGTGGAGCGCGGGACCCTGGAGATCGCCGACGCGCTGAAACGAGCGGGTCACGTCGCCCTGGTCATGTCGCAAGGGGGCGCCATGGTGGACGAACTTGAAGCGCTGGGTGCAGAACATTTTACCTGGGCCATCGGGAAGAAATCTCCGTTCGCCCTGCGCCTTATTAGGCCATTGCGCCGCTTTTTGATTAATCACCAGGTCGACATTTTGCATGTCCGCTCGCGCTTTCCCGCGTGGATCGCGTATTTGGCCTGGCGCGGTATGGATCCGACCACCCGGCCACATTTGGTGACGACGGTGCATGGCATGTATTCCGTCAACGCATACAGCCGGGTCATGACCCAAGGCGAGACGGTTATCGCCGTATCCAACACGGTTCACGATTACATACTGACGCATTACCCCGACACGCCAGCCGATCGGATCGAAGTCATCCATCGCGGCGTGTCTGCCCAGGCCTATCCTTATGGTTACCATCCTGATGAAAACTGGAAGCGATCGTTCTTCGAACACTATCCGGACGCTCTGGGCAAACAGATTCTCACACTACCCGGGCGCATCACTCGCTTGAAAGGCCATGAGGCATTCCTCGACCTCGTCGCGGAACTGGTTGCGGAGGGCCGCCCGGTGCACGGCCTGATCGTGGGTGGCACGAGTGCCTCGAAGCAGGCCTACTTGCGGCAATTGAAGACCAAGATGCATGCGCTTGGTCTGGAACATCACGTCAGCTTTACCGGTCAACGCGCAGACCTGAAAAACATACTGGCGGTGTCCAATTTGGTGCTCTCGTTATCGAGCCATCCGGAATCGTTTGGCCGCACAACACTCGAAGCCTTGCGTCTGGGAATACCAGTCGCAGGTTATGATCACGGCGGGGTCGGCGAAATCCTCCATGCGATGTATCCGGAAGGGTCATTGCCGAAGGGCGATAAAAACGCAACCCTCATCGCTGTCCGCAGGCTACTGGATAATCCGGGCTCCGTCACAACTGCGGAGTTCTTCCCGCTGCGCCAGATGCTAGACAAGACCCTCGCTGTCTACAACAAGCTTGCCCGCGCCAGTTCGCGGTCCCCGGGATCCCACTGACTTGCCAATGACCCCCTCCATACAAACGACGAAGCGTATCCGCGTCAAGGTGGTGGGCCTGTTGCCGACCCGCTGGTGGATGCACCAGTTCCCTGGCAATGTTCCTCAGTGGGATGGCTGTGAGTTCATTTTCGATTCCGCCTGCCGAGCGTATGACTGGCTGGTCGTCAACAACGAAGTGCCGTCCCATGGGGGGAGAGGTCGTGGAGTTGGCTTCGAGGACCTGGCCTGCCCACCCGCACATACAATGCTGACTACTACCGAACCTTCGTCGATCAAGATATATGGTCGAGCCTACACTGGTCAGTTTGGCTGCGTGCTCACAAGTCAGGAGGAATGGGCCCTGCCCCACCGGGACCGAATTTTTTCGCAGCCGGCGCTGCACTGGTTCTATGGTGTCGGGACCTCCCGCGAAACGGCATTCGACGAAATGATTGCGCATCCTCCGGTTGACAAGACCCGGCCGCTTTCGATGGTCTACTCGGGGAAAAGACAGTGGCATACGCTGCATCGAAGACGCCACAACTTCATGCAGCACATGATCGTGGCCTTCCCAGATATCGACCTCTATGGCCGCGGCGCAACGCCGCTGGATGACAAGGCCGAAGCGCTTGACCCCTACCGATACCACATTGCCATCGAGAACTTCATTGGTGAACACCACTGGACAGAGAAGCTCGCTGACGCCTTTCTTGGACTGACGCTGCCATTTTATTGTGGCTGCCCTAATGCGGCAGACTACTTTCCGCCGGATAGTTTCATTCCGATTGACATCGATAAACCCGAAGAAGCCGTTCGGATCATCACTCGGGCAATTCAGCGCAACGAATATGAAAGGCGTCTTCCGTCCCTCCACAAGGCCCGACGCCTCGTTCTCTATGAATACAATTTTTTCGCCGTTGTTGCGCGGGAAATCCGCAAACGCCATGATCCAAGTCTTGGATCCTCGGGCAACGCGACCATCTATTCCCGCCACGCCCTGCGCAAGAGAACTCCAGGCAATGCGCTCAGGGATGGTTACGAGAAGACACGGGCACGTATAATCCATCTGGTCAAGCAATACCTCCACTAGGCAGTGGGAACCCTTAACCCTGAGCGAGCCAAGTTACACGGAACTGCCAGGACCTGTATCAATGGCACATGGGATCAGGGTTAATGCGGGTGAAGCACGGCAATTCGCTATTCTCCGGACTTACGCATCCGCATTACAATATTGGTGATCTCCACGCGCGTCACCGACCGCACCTCTCCCCATAACGGTACCAAATGGACATATGCATGAAAAAAGCCCTCATTACTGGCGTCACCGGGCAAGACGGTGCCTATCTGGCTGAGTTGCTGCTGGAGAAGGGCTACGAAGTGCACGGGATCAAGCGTCGCACCTCGCTCTTTAAT
>JBKQNQ010000291.1:0-11966 GCA_052145875.1 Thiobacillaceae bacterium | reverse complement strand
CTACCAGGTGCTGGGTATCTATCTTCCGCTTATCACCACCAATTGCGCCGTGCTGGGGATCCCATTACTCACCACCCAGGAACACTTGCCTTTTATTGCCGGCCTTCTGTACGGGTTTGGATCGGCGGTGGGATTCTCGCTGGTACTTGCGCTATTCGCCGGATTGCGTGAGCGGTTGGCGCTCGCGCGGGTACCGGGCGTCTTCGCCGGCGCCCCGATTGGTTTTATTACTGCCAGCCTGCTGGCCCTGGCCTTCATGGGCTTTGCGGGGCTCGTCAGCAATTGAATGCAGGTGCGATATCTAAGATGAGGACCCCATGATCACCGCAATTGTCAGCATGACACTCTTGGGACTGGCCTTAGGCCTGCTGCTGGGCGTGGCGTCCCGCCGTTTGGCGGTCGAGGGCAACGCACTGGTTGAGGAGATTCAGGCCATTTTGCCGGGTTCCCAATGTGGCCAATGCGGGTTCCCCGGTTGTGCGGGCGCGGCCCAGGCATTGGCTAATGGCGCGGCACCCGTGACGCTGTGTCCGCCGGGAGGGCGCGAAGTTGTGGCCGCGCTGGCAGCGAAACTAGGGGTCGAAGTCAATCTGGCTGGGGTGAAAGAAACCGTTCCCGCCATCGCGGAGGTCAAGGAAGACCTGTGCATAGGCTGCACGCGCTGCTACAAGGTTTGTCCCACCGATGCCATCATGGGTGCGGCCAAGCATATCCACTCCGTGTTCCGGGAAGCCTGTACCGCCTGCGGCAAATGCGTTGAAACCTGCCCAACCGAAGCGATTGCCATGCGCCCCGTACCCGTGACGTTGCAATCCTGGTATTGGACCAAGCCGGACCTCGCGGAGGCAGCATGAAACTGTTCAGGTTCCGCGGCGGGGTGCATCCGGAAGGCCGTAAGCAACTTTCCGCGGCGCGAACCATTCGCGCAGTGCCCTTGCCTGAACGGTTGTTCATTGCGCTCCAACAGCACGTCGGTGCTCCGGCGCGGCAGGTTGTGCAGGTGGGCGATACCGTCCTGAAGGGTCAGCTTATCGCATCAAGCCAAGGCACGGTTTCCGCGTCGGTCCACGCGTCCACGTCGGGGCGCGTGATTGCGATTGGCGATCATCCGGCGCCGCATCCTTCCGGTTTGCCGGTTCCCACCATCACACTTGCGCCCGATGGCGAAGACCGCTGGGTGGAGACGGACACGCCCGCCGACCCCTTTGCCCTTTCGCCCGATGAGATTGCCACGCGTGTTGGTGCGGCCGGCATCGTTGGGCTCGGCGGCGCCACCTTCCCTTCTGCGGTGAAGCTTAACTTGTCGCGCAAGAGCGGGGTGCACACCCTCATTATCAATGGCGGGGAATGCGAACCCTACCTGACGTGCGACGATCGGCTGATGCGTGAGCGCGCCGGCGAGATCATTGAGGGGATACGTCTGATTCAGTATGCCGCCGGCGCCGAGCGGGCCCTTGTTGGGATCGAGAACAACAAGCCCGAAGCCTTGGCCTCGATGCGCCAGGCCGCCATCGGAAGCACGGTGAAAATTGTGTCGGTGCCGGCCATGTATCCGATGGGCTGGGACAAGCAGATGATTCAGGTACTCATTGGCAAGGAAGTGCCTGCCGAGGGACGCAGTGCTGAGATCGGCGTGCTGGTTCACAATGTCGCCACCGCCTATGCGGTGCAGCAGGCCATCCGTCACGGCAGACCCTTGGTGTCTCGGGTTATTACCGTAAGCGGCGGTGCCGTGGCCGAGCCTTGCAATGTCGAGGCGCCGATTGGTGCAACGGCCCAGACCTTGCTCGAATGCTGCGGCGGCCTCAGGCACACGCCGGCCCGCGTGTTGCTAGGTGGACCCATGATGGGCCATCAGATTCCGCATCTGCATATCCCCATGGTGAAGGGCAGCAGCGCGGTTCTGGCCTTAACCCAGGGTGAGATTGGGCTCACCCAGCCTGCGCCCTGCATCCGTTGTTCAACCTGCGTTCGTGCCTGCCCCGTCGGGCTGCTGCCCCTGGAAATGATGGCCCACATTCGTGCTGCAGATTTGGGTGCCGCGGTGGGCCTGGGGTTGAGGGATTGCATTACGTGCGGTTCCTGCTCCTATGTTTGCCCTGCGCATATTCCGCTGGTGCACTACTTCAGCTATGCAAAAGGCGAGTTGGCGGCGCAAGAGAAGGGGAAGCTTAAGCAGGAGGGGACGCGGAAGCTGGCTGAGCAGCGCAATGAACGGCTGCAACGCATCGTACGGGAACGCGAAGAGGCCGCCCGCGCCCGCGCCGCAAAGAAAGCCGCAGCGGAAGCCGCAGCAAAGCTACCGGCGCAGCACGCCGTCCGTGAGAATGAGGAACTGGCCACATGACGCCCCTCACGCACGCCCCACACGCGCATGCCCCCACCACCGTGGGGAAAGTCATGGTGACGGTGATGTTGGCACTGGTTCCTGCCACCTTCTACGGCTTCTGGCTATACGGCTGGCCCGCGATCAATCTCTGGGTCGTGGGGCTGGGGGCGGCGCTGTTGGCTGAGGCCTTCGCGCTTAAATTGGATAATCGGCCGGTCGTTCCGACGCTCGCAGACGGATCCGGCGTGCTCACGGCCTGGCTGCTGGTCTTGTCGCTGCCTCCCTTCGCGCCTTGGTGGATCGCAGCCCTCGGTTCGGCCTTTGCCGTGTTGATTGCCAAGCAGGTATTCGGTGGCTTGGGACAAAACGTGTTCAATCCCGCCATGGCGGCGCGGGTCATGTTGCTCATTTCCTTCCCCGTTGAAATGACCCTTTGGGCAGCGCCGTTCCCGATCACCTCGCCCCATGCGCCGGGCTTTTTGGAGGGCTTGGCAATAACATTTGGCCACGCGCGGTGGGATGCGATGTCGGGAGCCTCCTTGTTGGGTCATGTCAAGACCGAATTTACCCGGGGTATAGACTTGTTCCACAGCTTGCCCGGGGTCTTTTCGCCGACCGATTCGACCTGGGGCCATCGCACGGGCAGCCTGGGTGAGACGGCGTCGTTACTGCTGGTTGCCGGTGGGCTGTACCTGATTGCCCGGCGCATCATCACTTGGCACGCGCCGGCGGCCATGCTGCTCGGCGTGGCAGTCCCGGCGCTCATCGCCCACGCCATCAGCCCGGCGCATTACCTGGGCGTGCTTCCTCATCTGATGTCTGGCGGGCTCATGTTGGGGGCGTTTTTCATTGTCACCGATCCCGTCACCTCACCCAATACGTCGCTCGGTCAGTTCATCTTTGGCCTGGGTTGCGGCCTGCTAACCTGGATCATCCGAACGTGGGGGGGTTACCCGGAAGGGGTGGCGTTTGCGGTAATGCTGATGAATGCCGCCGCGCCTGTCATCGATCGATATGCCAAACCCCGTATTTACGGGCGTGACCGCAAGGGACGCTCGCTGTTGGTGGAATCGTCAGGGAAGGAAGGCTGACATGAAGCTGGGCGACCTGCGGGGCAAGCTTGTCTATCAGGGCATCCTCCTGGGAGCGGTTACCCTGCTCACCGGCGGGGCACTCGCCTTGGCCGACCGGGCCACGGAGGCGGACATTCAGGCCGCCCAGGCTAGGGACATGCAGCAGTCCTTGGCCCAAGTGCTGCCCGGACACTACGACAATGACCTGCTCAAGGATACCGTCACAGTTCCTGGCCCCGATGGGTCCATTACGGTATACCGTGCGCGCCGCGCTGGAAAGGTGGAGGCGGTGGTTTTCCAGGTCCAGGCACAGGGTTACGCCGGTCCGGTGGTGAGCATGATGGGTGTTGATCGGACGGGACAAGTGCTCGGAGTCAGGGTGATCAAGCACAAGGAGACACCCGGGCTCGGCGATCGGGTCGAGCCGGCAAAAAGCGACTGGATTCATTCCTTTGAACACAAGTTCTTTGGCAATCCGCCAGCCGACAAGTGGGCGGTAAGGAAAGACGGCGGCGTGTTTGATCAGTTTTCTGGCGCCACCATCACGCCGCGTGCGGTGGTGAAATCAGTCAAGGGCGGGCTTGAGTTCTTTCAAAATGAGAAAACTCGGCTACTGGACGATAACGCAAGCGCAGCGGCCGCGGAGCCCCATGCCGGTTCGATCATCGCGGCCAAGAATGCTCCAAAGGAGAATGAACATGAGCAATGATTACGCCCGCATTGCCAAGGATGGCCTGTGGACCAACAATATTGTCTTCGCCCAAGTGCTGGGCATGTGTCCAACGATGGCCGTCACCGGCTCGGCGACCAATGGCTTGGGCATGGGGCTCGCCACGACTGCGGTGCTGGTAACTGCCAATGCCCTGGTGTCTGCAGTGCGCAATCTCGTCAGCCCGGATGTGAGAATCCCGGTGTACATCGTCCTGATCGCCACCCTCGTTAGCCTGGTCGACGTCAGCCTGAACGCCTGGGCCCATGACCTCTACAAGGTGCTGGGCCTCTATATCGCGCTGATCGTCGCCAACTGCGCGGTGCTGGGGCGCGCTGAAGCATTCGCGCAAAAGGTGGGGGTCATTCCGGCGGCTCTCGACGGGTTGATGATGGGACTTGGTTTCACCTTCGCACTTACGCTTATAGGGGGCATCCGCGAGGTTATTGGCGGCGGTACCCTGTTCGCCAACGCCCATCTGCTGCTAGGCCAGTCGTTTGCATTCCTGGAGACCACCGTTATCCCGCACTATCGGGGTTACCTCCTCTTCATCCTGCCGCCCGGAGGTTTCCTGGTCCTGGGCTTTTTAATCGCGGGCAAGCGCATCTTGGACCGGCGGATGGCGGAGCGCCCCGCGCTGGTGGCACTGCCAGAACCGGTTGCGGGATAAGCGTTTAGAGGAGCGAACACCATGCAAATCGCCGTCGCCTATTCCGAACCGTCCCAACAAATCTGGCTGCGCCTTGAGGTGCCCGAAGGCAGCACCGTCGAGCAGGCCATCATCAAGTCCGGCATCCTGCGCCAATTTCCCACGCTCGACCTGACTGAACAAAAGGTGGGAATCTTCGGGAAACTGACCAAGCTGGATGCGCCGCTTAAACCGGGCGATCGCGTGGAAATCTACCGCAGCATCATCGCTGACCCTAAAACCGTGCCTCGGCGTCGCATGAGTGATGACGACGAGGACTGATGTCCGTTAATGGGATTTGCTCCTTCCGACACGCGTGACCTCACGTGGCAGCAGCAGATTCAGGTTCAATTCCTCGAGCTTATAGTGGCCCTGATTTACCGCCTTGGCGAGCGTACCGACGCTTTGCTCCTGGAGGAGTAGGAACAGCACCTGCTTCACCGGGTACCAATGTGCATGCATCGCGCAAGCCGTCTCATCCGAACAATCCTTGAAGCCCAGAAGGCATTCCTTCATGCTTCGCTCCCCGCCGATCACCTCCATGATTTCCTTGAGGCTCAGCTCATCGGCTTTGCGGCATAGACGAAATCCCCCCAGGCGTCCGCGCGACGATTCAACGATCTTCGCATGGGCGAACTGAAGCATGAGTTTGCTCAGGTACGGCTGGGGTAGTTTCAGCTCGTCAGCCATTTCCCGGCACATGACATAGCCGCCAGCCGACCGCGTCGCCAAAAAGACGAGGGCCTGAATGGCGTATTGGCTGCTGCGAGAAAAAATCATGGCTGCCTTGAGGCCCGCGGCTTCACGCAGGCCTGCATGTTTGGAATGCAAGTTCGAGGAGGGCTTGCGCCTGGGCCTTGCAGGCTTGGCGACATTCCTGTTCCAGTTCCGAGCGCCAGCCGCGCGGCAGTCCGTCCAGGCCGTAAAGGGCGCCCGCAAGCATTCCGGTGATCGCGCCGGTCGTATCGGCATCGCCCCCGCGGTTTACCACATCGACCAAGGAATCACGCCAGCTGTCGTTCGAAAAGAAAGCTTGAAACACCGCCTGCAGGGTCTCAACAACATAGCCTGTCGGATTTTCGCGGCGCCGTTGACGATATTCGAATTGCGGGTAGTGATCGATGAGGGATGCAACCCGGGTACGCTGGACCTCGGCCTTATTCGCGCCCTGTAGCAGATCTTGCACCATGAGTGCCAGGCATTCGGTGGCCGCGTCGGACAGGGCGCTGTGATGCGTGACGTGAGCCTGGACTTGGCAGGCGGTGCGCACCGCTTCTTCTGGCCGACCCAGCGTGGCGAGAGCAACAGGCAGAACGCGCATGGCGGCGCCATTTCCGGCATCCTGCTCATTGGGTGGGACCTGGGGGATGCCGGTATGGCGAAAATGGATTAGCCCCCGTCGCACGGTGTTGCCGATGTCGACGGGCTTGGCTCGCATCCACCCATCGAAAGCCTGCGCAATGCTCAGGGCATCGATCTGGCCGGCCGCGAGGATCGCCTGTCCAAGCGCCAGCGACATGGTGGTGTCGTCGGTGACCTGGCCGGGCCGGAGTCTGAGCCAGCCGCCGCCGCGGATCCGGTCGTGGGTGCCGTACGCTGCCACGATCTCCCGCGGGGTCATGAATTCCACGGTGGCACCGAGGGCATCACCCATCGCGAGGCTCACGTATGCGACGACCGCGCGTGACTCGAGATCCGCTGATGCAAGTACGCGGCGGCGTTCTCCCCGGTTGTCAGGAACCTGCGTTGCGACGCCGGTTCCGCCGGTCGGTTCCCAACCAGCGAAGCTCATGTCCTCGCGCCTCACCGCTTCATTCCTCAGGCCCGAAGCAGGCTGAATAATCCGGGCAGACATCGCACGATGGGGCCCGGCAAACATGGACGCCTTCTCGTTGACAAAGTTGTTTGTAAAGGAACTTCTTCCATTTCATGTCTGGCACGTTCTTGGCGGCAAGCCTGGGGAAATTGTCCGTCATAAGACGGGTGAGATCCGCTCGGGTCCACAGGCCCAAGTCCTCCCAGAGATGATTTCCGCCCATGCAGGCCGCGGCCACAATGTGGGCCATCCAAATTTCCGAATCATCCCGTCCGGCGCGGTGTTCAATCATCAGGTCAATGAGGTCCTGGCGCTCCGCCACGCGCGCTTCATCGGGCCACAGGGCTGGATCGAACTTCAATAACGACCCAACGCGCGGGAAATGACGCTGCGATAGCCGGACAAACTCGTTCATTGGCAGACCCAGGCCCGTGGGCAGCACCCCGGCCCCCGCACCGTGACAGGCCAGCATCCGGGCAAACAGATCATCATTGGCAAGACCGGCGGCGTGCATCATCAGCCGCGCGTGGAGGCCCGCCACCTGTTTAGCGTGAGGCACCGGTGTGGCGGCCAGCTTCATGATAAATCGTGCGTGCGGCTCAGCCGCGTTCCGAGGCGCCCGGGATCCTCCGGCAGACCAAAGGGGTCATTGGTTGGCACTGGGATATTCCACCAGAATGTCTTCATCGCGCAGCACCATCTGGCACGCCAGACGCCAAGCCGTATGGGGCACGTCGTCCACCATCGTGGCATCGATATCCGCTTGTTTGATCTTACCGAGTTCCTTGAGCACCTTAATTTCCCGGTCAGTAAGGCGTCCGCCCATGGGGCCTTTGCGAGAAATATTCGTGACCTTCACGACGCAAGTGCCACATTCGCCGTCCTGGCAATTGAAGTCGATGGGGATGTGGTTTTCCTTGGCGAGGGCGAGCAGCGTCTTGGTGTGGCTACCGGCGATCGCATAAACAGTTTTGTCCTTATGCAACGGGCTGGAAAAAGTGATGTTGGGCATGTTGGTTGCTCCTTGGTGAAAAAAAAGAAGATGCAAGATTCAGGCGGTCAGGACATCCCGGGGCTGCCGGTGCGTCTTGGATCTTCCTTCTTGTTCTTGGCATGGGGGGCTACCCGGGCCTCACGATGACCTCCCCGCCCAGTACCTGAGCCTGGCACGCGAGCCGATGCTGGCGCCCGGCCATGTTCTCCTTCAAGACCTTGTCTTCCAGGACCGACCGTTCAGCGAGGTTTTCCATGCCAGAGACGATCTTCATCATGCACGTCGCGCACTCGCCTTCGCGGCAGCCATAGGTGATTCCTGCACCCACTTTCTCCGAAATTTCGATGAGCCGCGTGCCGGCCGGTACGGTGACTGTGACGCCAATATCCTCGAACGTGACGTTAGCCTTAGGCATGGGGATATTCCTTTGCGTTGAGTTCTTCCATGGAAATGGTTCGCTGGGTGATCTGGCCTGTAAGATGCAGCGCGAGGTCGCGGCCAAACGAACGGCACAGGGCCAGTTCCGCGTCGGTTGGGATGAGTTTGACTTTTATCCCTTTGACGGGCACACGCAGCTTCAGTCCCCTCATCCGGTCTTCCACCATGGCCACGGCTTCGCCACTCCAGCCAAAAGAGCCAAAAGCCGCACCCAGCTTGTCTCTGACCTTGACTACGGCGAGTGATGAGAGCAGATCCCATATTGGCTTGACCGCGTCGCCGTTGATGGTGGGCGAACCGAACACAATGGCATCGGCTTCTTCAACGAGATCGACGAAGGGCGAGACCTCCCCGCCCTGAAGGTCGTAGAGCGACACGCGCACCCCGGCGATTTCTTCGGCTCCTTCCCGCACTGCTTGAGCCATGCGTGCCGTATTGCCATAACTGCTGATGTAGAAAATGATCAGCGTCTTGTCCATGCCGGCGGCTTCGTTGGCCAGCAGAGGCGCGGCGAGCTGCCGGTAACGCTGCACATAGCTCATTGGCGCGTCTCGCAAGATGGGCCCGTGAGCCGGCGCGATCAGGTGAATCTCAAGCGGCTCGATCAGGTCCAATGCGTCAAGGACATGTTCCCGGAAGGGGCGCATGATGTGTTGGTAGTAGTATTCAAAGGAGAAGCGGAAATCGCCGACTCGGTCGTTAAACAGTCGCACATCGCAGAAATGGCAGCCAAAGACGTCGCCGGAAAACAGCATACCTTCCTGCTCGAGGTAGGTGCATTGCGTGTCGGGCCAATGGAGGAACGGGGTATGGAGGAAGCGCAGGGTGCGGTTGCCCAAGCTGACCGTGTCTCCGGTATTGACCGGCGTATAAACAAGCTCGTCACTTTTCAGCAGACCCTTTAGCATCATCTGAGCCCGAACCGAGATATACAACCGAGCCTGAGGGGCACGGCGCATCAGTTCAGGGAGTGCTCCGGTGTGGTCGGGCTCGAGGTGGTTGAGCACGATCGCCGTGATTTCGGCGTACTCGGCGACTTGCTCGATGCGCGTGAAAAAATCACCGGAACGGGATTCCTTTACGGTGTCGATTACGGCCACACCCTCGCTGCCCCTCACGCAATAGGCGTTGTAGCTCGTGCCATTTGCCGTCCTTAGAATGATGTCGAAGTCCCGCAGTGCAGGATCGAGTCCACCCACCCAGTGAACGCCGGGAGCGAGTTCCACTGCACCAGGATCGATGTTCATGACGGGAAGTCCGAACAAGGCTGGCGCAGCAGTGACTTCGAACACGCTTCCAGATCGAGGTCACTCAACCAACTTTGTAATCCAATCCAGCGATCCACTTCCCCCGGGTCGAACCCGGCGCGGCATTCATTGCCGACCTCCATCAAGGGACGACGAATCAGCAGGGGATCGCGCACCATTTGCAGCAGGGCCTCATCCTCGCTCATGTGTGCGGGATCCAACTCGCCGGATTTGATGCGGGGTGCGCTCAGGTTGAACCACTGGGAAACAGGAAGATCGCCGAAGAAGGGGCGCAGCCGCATGGGCGTCCACTTTTCCGTAAGCAGATTTTTCGCCCAGACGCTGTGACCTGCGGCAGCCAGCAACACCTTTTGTTTGGCGTTGCTGGAACAGCCAGGCTTTTCATAGAAAACGATGGAGGCCATGGTTCAGGGGTTAACCCGTCTTGGCCTCCAAGGCCGCCTTATATGTGGCTTCGACGGCAGCTTGATACTTGGCCAGCAGGTCCAGTGAAATCCCGGTGAGGGAGCCAGGAAGGTTCAGTGCCGTGCCCAGCTCGTCAACGATTGCGCCTTCGATGGGGCAGATGCTGGCGCACTGGGCGTCATCGAAGTCCCCCAGGCATTCAGTGCATTTGTCGGGATCAATGAGAAAGTGCGGGCTAGCCATGTATATGGCCTCGTTCGGACACAACGGCTCGCAGGCATAACAGTTCACGCAGGATTCAATGATTTCCAGGGCCATGAGCGTTTCTCCTTATGCAACTTTCTGCCGTATTTCCGCGCGAGCATCGAGCTTGCCGGCCACACGCATCTCTTCGTATACTGCGGCCACCGCATCTTCGATGGCTTCCATGGCGTGCTCGCCATTGGGTTGGATTCCTGCAGCTTCCAGTGGCCCCCAGGGTTCATACCCCACCTTGGAGCAGAGCACAGCCTCGCAGCCGGCCAACTCGCGGATCGTCTTATCCAAGGCCGTTTCGCCGTCACCGCAGGTGTCCCCGCCCTCGCAATAGGGAACCGTTTTGCGGTGGCTGATGAAGCGCACGCCGGTGGCGGAGGCCTCATAGATGAGAAATTCGGCGGCATGGCCGAAGTGTTCATTGACGAGACCGCTACCCTTGGTGGCAACGGCCATCAATACTGGCCGGGTAGCCGGCTTGTCGGCCGTGGCAGCCGAGGCGGCGCCCCGGGCACCCTTGGCCATTCGGGCCTGATCCTTGATCTCCAGTTCCTTCGCAATCTGGGCATGGACCTCCGCACGCTTGACCATGGCAGCCGCGTAATCGATTTCCATGTCCTCGATCTTGTCCATGGTGAACTCCTGGCCGCGATCCTCGCCTAAGAGGCCTACCGCGTCGGCACGGCACTGCCGACAGTGCCGCATCATGTTCATGTCTCCGGCGCAGGCGTCCTGCAGCCTTTGCAACTCATCGTGGGACGGGCTAGGCTGGCCCATCAGGCCATAAAACGTTCCATGCTCAGGCTCGGCGATCAGCGGCATGACATTGTGCAGGAAGGCGCCCTTGGACTTGACCACTTTCGATACTTCAACGAGGTGCGCATCGTTCACGCCGGGAATCATGACCGAGTTGACTTTCACGAGGATGCCGCGCGCTGTCAGCATCTCGAGGCCCTTCTGCTGCTGCTCGATCAGGATGGCCGCGCCCTCGCGGCCCAGGATGCGCTTGTTCTTCCAGAACACCCACGGGTAGATCTTGGCCCCAACGTCGGGATCCACGCAGTTGATCGTAATCGTGACGTGGTCGATATTGTGCTTGGCCAGTTCCTCGACCGACTCCGGGAGGGCAAGTCCATTGGTAGAAACGCAGAGCTTGATGTCGGGCGCCTTCTCCGACAACTCGCGGAAAGTGGCGAAAGTGCGCG
The DNA here is from genome assembly GCA_052145875.1 of Thiobacillaceae bacterium. Taxonomy (GTDB): domain Bacteria; phylum Pseudomonadota; class Gammaproteobacteria; order Burkholderiales; family Thiobacillaceae; genus DASQBT01. The sequence continues at coordinate 786 of JBKQNQ010000291.1, read as the reverse complement.
CCGGGTTCGCGAGTGGATCCCCGGGTCCTGCGATGCCGAGCACCGTCATCTGCGGAATGTTGGCCGCGACCGCCATCACCTTCTTCACTGCCTGATCCGGCGTCAGTACCTCCGATACCACGCCAGGGCGTGACTCATTGGAACAGTCGTACTTCCGGTTGCAGTAGTGACATTGAATGTTGCAGGCTGGGGCCACGGCGACATGCATGCGGGCGAAGTAATGATGTGCCTGCTCCGAATAGCAGGGATGATTGTGCACCTTGGAACGGATGTGCTCCGGCAGGTGCGAAAGCTGGTCGTCCGTTGAACCACAGGAGTGGGAATCACAGCCCCCGTTTCCAGAGGCGTTCGAAGCGGTATTGAGTACGGGCAGGTCCACAGGTTGTCCTCCGAAAGGTACAATCCCCTCAGTGCAAGCCTCATGCCCGCATCGGTGCTTGACAGAAATACATTAATAAACAGTCCATTGGGCATGTAAGGCGCGAGCGCGTGGGTGTTGCAAACATCACATTGGGCAGAATCGGTCTTGTGTTGAAGACGACAAGTGGTTCCTCCGGCAGCATGCTTCGCAACGCCGGATTGGCCAGTGTCGCAGATGCTACAAAAGCCGGCGTACCTGTCGGTTTTGTCTGTTCGCCGGACTCAGCGGAACTCCAGTGGGCGCGTGATTAAACGAGCTCGGGAGAATTGACGCCATGGCACAAGCGTTGCTCAGCTGCTTCAGGAGAAATCACCAGGTGTCCAAACCTATGGCTAGTTCGCCACTCATCCCGTTGCATGGCGCGG
>JBKQNQ010000290.1:0-2762 GCA_052145875.1 Thiobacillaceae bacterium | reverse complement strand
AAAATGTCAGGGTTGAGAAGCACAAGGTCACGGCGAGCAGCACCGGCCGGCGGCCGATTTTGTCCGCCAGCATGCTGAACAGCAGCGAGCCCACCAGAATCCCGAATAGCCCGGCGCCGAAGACCGGCCCGAACTGCGCACTCCCAACGTGCCACTCCTTGAGGATGACGGGCGCAACATAGCCCATGGCCTGCACGTCGAAGCCGTCCATGATGAGGCACAGGCCGCAAAGGATACACAGGCCGAGTTGAAAAGTTCCGAACCTGCTGTTATCGATGGTTTCGGAAATGTTCACCGCGCGGGATGTGCTCATGGAGTTCTCGATGGCGAGATCCAGTATATCGTTTACCGGGGGCGGATCAGCTTTGGCATTGACGTGAGAACAAAAGCTGAAAAGCCTGCGGCTGATTGACGCTCCTACCAGCGTGCGTTAGAATCTAACTGCGGGGTGGAGCAGTCTGGTAGCTCGTTGGGCTCATAACCCAAAGGTCGGTGGTTCAAATCCATCCCCCGCAACCAACCTTCTTCCGATCAACATTAAGAACCTTTTCAATTGGTTGAGGAACGTTTCTCAATTTGCTCTTGGCCGTTAACGCTATCGCCCTCATGCGTCGGTGCTACCAAATTGCTACCGCGCGCTCAGCTTTCTCCCGGGCCCTCTTCATTGAATCATCGAAACGGGAGGCTGCTTCGCGCCCAGCGCCGGGGAATAGGTGTCCATAGGTATCGAAAGTGACTTTGATGTTACTGTGACCCATCTGGTGCCGAACGTGGGCGGGACTCTCACCCTGAGCGATTAGCTGCGATGCAAAGAAGTGGCGCAGATCGTGATATCGAGTCCCCTTCGTCCCCGCGCGCTCGGCAATTGGCCTCCAGATTTCCGCGTTGAACTTGTCCGGATCGATGAAACCACCGATTTGACCTGCGAAAATGAATCCGTCGGTCGTAGGGGCGAGCCCTTTCAGATCAGCAAGCATCTTTAACGCACTTTCTGTTAACGCCACTCGCCGAACGGACCGTTTGGTTTTGGACGGCCCGACGACCCATTCCCACTTGTGTGCGCCGTCCTTGGCTCTTTCCTTCGAAATCGCAGTACTTATTCGGATTTCATGGTTAAACCAATCCACGTCGGCGAACTCGCGGGCGAGACCTTCATTCCGCCGCCAACCCGTGAATGCCCCGAGAAACGTCATCGGGTAACCAACGCCGCCGATTTGCTTCGCCGCGTTTATCAGTTTCCAGATCTCCTCTTGTGTGGGTGGGATGATCTCACGCGTCTCTAATGGGGGCAGTTCGAGTCCAAGTGTAGGGTCATGACCGATGTAGCCCAAGCGAATCGCGCTAGCTGCTTTTCTGCCCACGAGCATTGTGCGCAACAGCGTCACAGTGTTGTGAAGGTACTTAACCGACAACTCATCGTCTTCTATCATTCCCGACACCAGATCCCGGCAATGCTCCAATTGAAGATCACAAACCCGGTACTCCCCGAGACGTGGCACAAGCTGACATCTGATCATCGAACCGTACGCAGACTCAGTCGAACCGCGAATGCGGTGCCGACCGCCAAGCCACTGCTCTGCAAACTTCTCGAACGTGATCACCGCGCGTTCAAAATATGTGCCCTTGTCAATTTGGCCTAGCACTTCATTCAGATGTTCCTGCGCAGTAGCCTTTGTGGGGAAACCGCCCTTGAAGACCTGCTTTCCGCTAGCGGTCCGGTACTTGACACTATAGGTTTGGCGGGCACCGCGTGGCTTTAGGATCGTTCCGCGCTGTCTCACTGGGCCTCCTCGATACCAGCTTTCGTGCCTTCAATGATAGCGGTCAGATCGGCTTCAGAGAATCGCACGTATTTGCCGAGCCTCCGATGAGGCAGGCCCGCTCGGCGCGTGCGCTCGTAGAGCCAACTCTTCTTGACGCCGAGTTTCTCAGCGGCCTCCTCGACTGTGTATAAAAGTTTAGGACTTGTGCTCATAAATGGCCTGATTGGGTTCAATCTGCTCAACAACAGACTCAGCAGGTTGCGAACCTGCGACTGGCGCCGCCGACCAAGGATGTTTGGATGCAGTGAAGCAGTGTTCTTGGCGCGGATTACTTGGCCCCTCCGTCGTGAAATTGTCAGCCGCACGTGGCGGGGCTTTCCGGGTGGGTCCATCAATTGGACCAGGCAACCGCGCTAGGCGTCGGGTAATGGCCCAAAGTTTGACCACTACCCAGATCCCATACCTTACACTCGAACTACATGCTCAATCGTGGCTATGCGTATATCACAATCATCGGCAGCAAATACCATGGACGAACCCTGATCTCCCACTTGGCAAGCCTTTACCGCCACTCAACCCTGCAAGCCTGGCAACAAAAACTAAACAACGGCGAAGTCACCCTCAACGGCGTCACCGCCACCGGAAGCGAATCGGTCACTTTAGGCCAAACCCTTGTCTGGAACCGTCCACCCTGGATCGAACCAGACTCCCCTCGGCACTTCGAAGTGCTGTTTGAAGACCCCCATCTCTTGGCCGTAAACAAACCCAGCGGGCTCCCCACCCTCCCCGGCGGCGGCTTCATGGAAAACACCCTCCTGCGCCTGGTGCAAAAGCGAACCCCCGACGCAAACCCTGTCCACCGGTTGGGCCGAGCCACCACCGGCATCGTCCTCTTCGCCAAAACACCGCAGGCGGCCTCGAATCTATTCGCAAACTGGAACACACGCAAAATTCAAAAAATCTACCGGGCGCTGGGTCAAAACATCGCACGGCACGACG
>JBKQNQ010000289.1:0-21089 GCA_052145875.1 Thiobacillaceae bacterium | reverse complement strand
CGAGGCGCTCGCGATGCTTCAGTCCATTTGTGAAGGACGGGATCACGAACCTGTGTATTTGTGGGGCCCCGCGGGTTGCGGGAAAAGTCTGATGCTTCATGCCCTTGCGGAGTGTCTGCCCAATGCTCGCTTGTTACAGGGAGAAAACCCGGACTGGCCGCAAGCCTCGCAACCACTCCTCATTGATGACGCGGATCGATTGACGGAGGAGAACCAGATTCGGGCGTTTGACCACTACAACCGCAACAGGGCAGACCAACAGGTCTGGGTCGCCTCCGGGCTGCAGGCCCCCTCGGGCCTCACCTCACTGCGCGATGATCTGCGTACGCGTTTGGGCTGGGGCCTCGTGTATCAGATTTACCCGCTAAATGACGCGGAAAAGCGCGAGGCGTTACTCAAGCGCGCCGAACAGCTGGGCTTTGCCCTTGACGGGGCCATCGCGGATTACCTATTAACCCGCTATTCAAGGGAATTGCGCCAGTTGCTTGCCATCGTGGAGGCGCTCGACCGTTTCAGCCTGGAGCAGCATCGGCAGGTAAGTCTGGGGCTGTTGAAGTCGCTGTTGCCTACCCGATCGTGATCAGGCGTTCTTGGCGTGCTCCGCGGCGATCTCCTTTCGCACCATGTCCATATCCAGCTCCATGATCTTGCCCACAACGTCGTCGAGTGCCGGTGCGGGCAAGGAGCCGGGCTCGGAGAACAGGATGATCTGCTCGCGAAAAATCATCAGCGTTGGAATGGAACGGATATTGAATGACGCGGCCAGCTGCTGCTCTTCTTCCGTATTGACTTTGGCAAAGACTACGCCCGGATGCTTTTCGGAGGCGGCTTCATAGATCGGGGCAAACGCACGACACGGGCCGCACCATGGCGCCCAGAAATCGACGATGACGACATCGTTGCCATTAATCGTTTGTTCGAAATTACGCTGTGTAAGTTCAACCGTAGCCATTGATATTTTCCTGAAAAAAACAAATGCGGCGCGACTCTGGGCCGCGCCGTAAGTGGCACCCTATCACGGGGCCGGCTCCGCGCCAAATGCGCGGGTTATTGGTGTGGGGTTACCCCCTTTTTTCCGCCCCGAAGCCAGGGCGCTCGAGTTCTACTTGGCGAATGCTTGTTGAAAAACACCGCTACCCGGATGTGCTTCCACCTTGCGGGAGAAATTGTGGCTTCGCTTGAGGTTGCCACGCACTTCCGCCCGGTTAACTGCCATAATCAGCTCCGTTGCCAGCACTCGTGCCTGGTGTGGGGTCAGCGTCATCCGGCTTAGATCGTCGAGAGAGAAGACAATTTGGTCCTTGCCCCCCATGTCTTCTTCCAAGGTGATTTGCACTTTATTACCGTTGTTCAGTTCCATCATGATTGCGCTCCTTTTGGCTACGCTTTCCTATATGCAGACACCGTGCCATGGGGACACCCTAGCGCGCGCAAATGAAACTCTTGTTAAATCAACGGGTTTTTTGAACCATTGAAGCATCATGCGACGTCAAAGTAGGCAAATGCTGACGAAGGCCCAACATACCTCAAATACTTTCGTCAGGCTCTAGACCAAAAGTTATAGGCTCTGTAGGGAGACCCAAACAATGTGTAGGGCCCTGCGGTGGCAGATGCGATGCGGAAGGTGCCGGGGATGGGTTGGGGCACTGGCGTCCATATGTCTGGGAAACGTTCAATGGGGCATACCATGACCACCGGGAAGAGCGACGCGACGATTGGGGAACACTGATGCGTTGGGTCGAGTCCCGGGCCATCGATGCCGGTTCGGCATGCATTGCAGGAGGAGGCCCGATGATTGATGGTGCCGCTCTCGGCAGCTCGTGGCCGATAGCCTAAGCCTGTGCTCAAGGGTCAGGCCGCTTTAAGGTGAGTGACCGCGCCGCGCCCGGGCGATCGCTGTGCAAGTTAATGAGCTCTTACCGGGCGCCGGGCCACGGTTTGCGACGAGGAAGCGCGCGCCGGCCTGGTAAGTTGCGCCTTGGACGAGCCCAGCTTGGATCGCGGCCCACGCCCGTTCCGATTGCCCGGGTTGACCTGTTCCCAGCGCGCCGCGTGGCCGCTCGCCTTAACATCCATCGTCTCGCAGCTCTATGGATCCTCTAAGCAGTCAACGCTCCGCGCCCCCGCCTCGGCGCGCCCATCGCGTGACGGGTGGAGGGTACGTAAAAACGCTCCGTGCGAGTTTGGGTGAAAAGTTGGGGGCGCTTACGATAGCTGCGTCTTGCCCCGCTGCAAAGCCTCCCATCCGGCCTCTGTTGGTCAGGCCAGCACTTTCGCCTTCGGCTTCCTCCAGATTTCCTGTCGCCCAGAACAGCCTTGCCGTTAGCTAACTTTTCCCCTTGCCGGGCGAGTGGAGGACTTCCACCTCCAATGAATGCGCCCTGCCGGCGCACCCGTAAAAAAAGGGGCCTGAAGGCCCCTTTTACCTTAAATCCCGAGATTACAGGCCGAAAGGCTTGATGACCGGGGTAGAAGGCATAGGTGCGGGCGCCACTTCGGGCGCGGCCGGTTTGGGGGCAGCTTTCTTGACTGCAGGCTTCTTCGCCGCCACTTTCTTCTCAGCGGGTTTCTTGGCCGCAGGCTTTTTGGCCGCGACAACCTTTTTAGCTACCGGCTTTTTGGCGGCGGGCTTCTTGGCTGCGACGGCTTTCTTGGCTACAACTTTTTTGGCTGCCGGCTTCTTGGCTACAACTTTTTTGGCTGCCGGCTTCTTGGCTGCTACAGCCTTTTTAGCGGCGGGCTTCTTGGCTGCTGCAGCCTTCTTAGCGGCGGGCTTCTTAGCCGCTACCTTCTTGGCGGCCGGCTTCTTAGCGACGGGCTTCTTAGCCGCTACCTTCTTGGCGGCCGGCTTTTTGGCCATTACCTTCTTGGCCGCAGGTTTCTTGGCGGCGACCTTTTTTACAGCAGGCTTCTTAGCAGCAGGCTTTTTGGCCGGTGCTGCCTTCTTCTTTGCAGCAGGTTTCTTTGCAGGTGCCGCTTTCTTGGCGGCAGGTTTCTTGGCAGTCGCCATATTGCACTCCTTTGAAGTTGAACATGTTCACTACTTAACTACCTTGTCATTACCACTTGCTACGTGCAGAGGTTGTAAATGCACTTCCAATGCGTGGCATCTACTGTCGTCGCCAACTCAAATCGATCAGATGGTCGCAACAAACTTAGCTCCGCTTGGTGAATCTCATTCTAGAATCTTTTCGCGAAGCTTCAATAAGATGTCGAATCCCTTAACGGCTGTTTAGAAAAAAAATGTAGCTAGTTAACAAACGGTATCGTATCGATACTTATTATTGAATAATAATATCGAAGTCAGGCAAACGCCAAACCTAATCAATTAGCCGTTCTCCAGACATAAGCTGTTCCAGCGTTTCACGTTCCTTTGCCAGGAATATTTTTCTACTGTCCAATACAACTTCTGCAGCACGGGGACGAGAATTGTAGTTGGAACTCATGCTCATCCCATACGCCCCGGCCGACAGGATGGCCACGAGGTCCCCTTCATGGATTGCCAAACTCCTCTGCAAGCCAATGAAATCGCCGGTTTCGCAAACCGGACCGACGACGTCGTACTGTTTTTTTTCCTCCTCGCGGAGCTTCAAGGGTTGGATTTCGTGAAAGGCCCCGTATAGGGCCGGTCGCATCAGATCATTCATCGCCGCGTCGATGATGGCAAAATTCTTGGTGTCTCCCCGCTTCAGATATTCAACCCGTGCGAGCAGCAAACCGGCATTTCCCACCAGGGAGCGGCCCGGCTCGACGAGCAGCATCTCGTGGCGGCTCGCCATCCTGCTTTTAAGCATGGCGCCATATTCAGCCATATCCGGCGCCGTTTCATCCTGATAGCGAATGCCTAGCCCCCCTCCGAGGTCAATGTGTTCCAACCTAATGCCTTCGCGTTCCAGGACATTGACGAGGGTTAACACCCGGTCCAGGGCATCGCCAATCGGGCTAATGTCAGTGAGCTGGGATCCGATGTGGCAATCCACCCCAATCACCCGGACATTGGAGAGTGCTGCAGCAATCTGGTAGAGCGCGGGCGCATCGGCGATGGGCACGCCAAACTTGTTCTCCTTCAGGCCGGTGGAGATATAGGGATGCGTTTTGGGGTCTACGTCTGGATTGACCCGGAATGAGATGGGTGCGCGCACACCCATTTCGCCAGCCAGACTGTTCAGCCGATGCAGTTCGCTTTCCGACTCCACGTTGAAGCAATGGATCCGGGCGGCCAGGGCCTGACCGATTTCACCCGAGGTCTTGCCGACCCCCGAGAACATCACCTTGTTGGGATCGCCCCCCGCCTTGAGCACGCGGCTCAGCTCTCCCCCCGACACAATATCGAAGCCGGCACCCAGGCGGGCAAAGTGTTGAATAACCGCAAGTGACGAATTAGCCTTGACCGCGTAACAGACTTGGTGGGATAGGCCCGTGAGCACCCGGTCATATGCCTGATAGGCCTCGGTCAAAGCGGCCAGTGAATAGACATAGAGCGGCGTTCCGTAGCGGTCCGCCAAATCTTCCAGGGGCACCTCCTCCATGTAAAGGCGCCCGTCGATACGATGCAGTTGAGTCATTGCTGGCTCGTGGGGGAGGTTGGGGGAGGCGGATTCGGAAGCCGTAGCGCGCCCTTGGAGCCGCAGCCGCAGAGCCAGGCCAGCAATCCAACTGCAAGGATTAAGTGAAGTTTTTTCATGTTGCGAATGTTAGCACCGTCCAAGCTGCGTCGGAGCGACGCCGATGGGGTATATTGAAACTCCCCGGTGCTTGAGCTTTAATTGATGGACGACAAGGAATTCGGGCTTCTGGCCCAGGCAGTGCTCTCCCATATTCAGGACGTTCTGGAGCATGCCGACCTGGACTTTGAGAGTCCCGCCGACGGCGTTCTGGAGATCGAGTTCAAGGACGGGAGCAAGGTTATTGTTAACCGCCACAACGCGGCGCAGGAAATCTGGGTGGCCGCTCGCTCGGGGGGGTTTCATTTCCGCCGGGCAAATAGCGGCTGGGTCGATAGCCGCGATGGAGAAGCCCTTTATGCCAAGCTCGCCAGACTCATTGCGCAGCAGGGCGGCGGAAACATCCTCTTCTAGGTCTGCTCCGGAAGCGCCGAAACAGGAGCGCACGTTCCGTAAGCGTGGCGGCGCGGCACCGGACCTCCGGGATTCCCAAACACGCCACCTCCTTTATTTTTGCTGGGCGATCGCCCCTGCCAGGCCTAGCCCCCGAGCGGTCTGCCCGAATTAGCGGCAACGCTCCCCGCAGGGGTTTCATGCCAGCGGCTCCCAGGGGCTGATCCCGCCTGGGTTTCTCCAACGCACCCGCATGAGAGGGGATGCCCAGATTCCCATGCGGTCTGCCATGTGTGGCGTCCGACGGGACTGATTCGGGGCGAAATTGGCGCCGGCTCGGCCCAAGAAGGGGGCCCCGCCAAATTAAATCCATCTAGCGTATTTTTGATAAGCATGTATAGTATCGACACGATACGTAGCGTGTCGATACTAATCGCCCACGATGCTTCGCACTTGTCAATAGCGGGGTCGGACCCTACCATGAAGCCATGAAAAACCAATCGCTCGTCCTACTCGACACCGTTGAGCGCCTGGGAAACCTGCTTCGGATCGGCCTTAGGCAGGCAGGCGCTGCACAGGGCCTGCAGCCGATCCACATCCAGGCTTTGATGTACCTAAGCGAGGCCAACCGCTATAGCAACACCCCTCAAGCCCTGGCTGAATACCTGGGCCTGACGAAGGGCACCGTTTCGCAAAGCCTCTTGCTACTGTCACGCCGCAGGTTGATTTCGCGTTACTCGGATGAAAAAGACGGCCGGGTGGTCCGCCTGGCGCTGACCGAAAGGGGAAAGGATGTCTTAAAGGAACTCGGTTTGGCAGCACACTGGCGCGATGCCATGGCCCAAGCCAGCCCCGCTCGACTAAATTCTGCGGTCAAAGTGTTGAAGGAGGCCCTCAGCACGCTCCAGGCCCGCAGTGGCCACAAGACTTTTGGCGTCTGTACCACTTGCCGGCATCACATGCACATCGGACCGCGCAGCTATGTCTGCGGGCTGACCAAGGAAAAACTGGCTAGCAGCGAAGTGCGGAAAATTTGCCGCGAGCACAGCCCGCCGGAAGAAGCGCCCGCTTGATTGCCGATCAATCGCCCGCCAAACGCGCCCGGGCCACTGCGGCACGCACCTGATCCGGAGCGGTACCCCCTATGTGGTTGCGTGACGCCAGGGATCCCTCTAAGGTCAACACTTCATAGACCTCTTCGGTCACCCGATCACTGAATTCTTGTAACTCCCATAGCGGCAAATCCGTCAGCCCGCAGTTTTTTGCCTCAGCCGCCTTCACCACGCGCGCTACGACTTCATGGGCAGCCCGAAATGGCAAGCCCTTTTTCACCAAATAGTCGGCCAGATCCGTCGCCGTCGAAAATCCTTGCAGGGCGGCCTCCCGCATGGCCTCAGGCTTAACCGTGATGCCCCGTAGCAATTCCGCGTAAAGGGCCAGGGTGTCCGCCAATGTGTCGGCGGTATCAAATAGTGGCTCCTTGTCTTCCTGATTGTCCTTGTTATACGCCAGCGGCTGACCTTTCATCAGGGTTAACAGGCTCATCAGATGGCCAAAAACGCGGCCGGTCTTACCCCTCACCAGTTCGGGCACATCCGGATTCTTCTTTTGCGGCATGATCGACGAACCCGTGCAAAACCGATCCGCCAAGTCGATAAAGCCAAACCGGGGACTCATACAAATTATCAGCTCCTCCGACAACCGCGACAAATGCAGCATGATCAATGAAGCCGCGTGGGTGAATTCGATCGCGAAATCCCGGTCCGACACTGCGTCCAGCGAGTTCTCGCACAAGCCGTCAAAGCCAAGGCGTTCAGCCACATAGGCCCGGTCGATGGGGTAGCTCGTGCCGGCGAGGGCCGCGGCGCCCAGCGGCAGACGATTCACTCGCTTGCGGCAGTCCGTCAAACGCCCCGCATCGCGGGAAAGCATTTCAAAATAGGCCAACATGTGATGCCCAAAGGTAACGGGTTGCGCCACCTGCAAATGGGTGAAGCCCGGCATGACTGTATCGGCATGGGCCTCAGCCAGATCCAGCAAGGCATACTTGCACCCCCTCAGCAGACCCAGAAGCCGGTCGATCTCGGCTCGAAGATACAAACGAATGTCCGTCGCCACCTGATCGTTCCGCGATCGCCCCGTATGGAGCCGCCGGCCGGCGTCACCGATTCTGGATATCAATGATTTTTCGATATTGAGGTGCACGTCTTCCAGATCAATCGACCACTCGAAGCGCCCGTCACGAATCTCTGCGAGAATTGCCTCCATGCCCCGGCGGATGTTCCCCAGATCATCGTCAGACAAAACCCCAACCCGATTCAGCATCGCGGCATGGGCGAGCGAACCCTGAATATCGAACTCGGCCAGCCGATAATCAAACGATACCGAGGCAGTAAAGTGTTTGACTTTCTCGTTCACCGGCTCGGTGAACCGGCCTGACCAGACTCCTGGGGCCTTCGTTTCTTGATTCATGATGGGAGCTTTTTCGTGCAAAACAAAAATCATAACAACCGTGATGGGGTTTTGCCCAATTTCTGTCATTTGGGTGTCAGCCTGAAGATTCTGCTATCGGTGGAAATCGCCGCTTTAGGGGCGGCCTGGGCCGCTACCGGCGGCATTGCGACGGCTCTCGTCCAGTTGACCGAGCAATCCGCACTGCTCCAACCCGCGCTTTTGCTCACCTTGACCGCGCTTTGCCTGTTCGGCCCACTGATGCGCAAACTCGCCTATTCGACAGGCCTCGCCGCAACGTTTGCCTTGGCAATCGCGGTTCCAAACGTGGTCTACCTGGGGGTAGGCGGACTCTTTCGCGCCCCTCGATTGGCGAGCCTACTCAACGTGTCCGCATTTTCCGCAACCCTCGCGGTATTATTGCTAGGCTACTTTCACTTGCGCAGCAAGGCCCTATCGCCGGCCATTACCGAAGCGCGGCTCCAGGCATTGCAGGCCCGGATCCGTCCGCACTTTCTGTTTAACAGCCTCAACGCTGTACTTTCCCTGGTTCGCTCCGATCCGCCCCGCGCAGAGCGCGCACTTGAAGACCTGTCCGACCTGTTTCGCGCCCTGATGTCCGACACCCGACAACTTGCGCCGTTGGAAGACGAAATTGCCCTGACCCGCGCCTACCTGAACCTCGAGGAGCTACGCCTGGGCGAACGACTAAAGGTTATCTGGTATATCGAAAAAATGCCGGCCGACGCCCTGATTCCGCCGCTCGTCATCCAACCTATCGTGGAAAATGCGGTCTATCACGGCGTTGAGCCGCATCGCGAACCCGGAGAAATCAGCCTCAATATCTACCGCAGCCAAGACATGGTTCACATTGTGATTCGCAACCCCTACGCCGGGGAGGGGAGCCACCATGCCGGCAACAAACTCGCCATGGCAAACATCCGGGAACGCCTCGCTTTGCACTTTGATCTTGATGCAACATTAAAGTCCGAACTGTTGGGGGCCGTTTATCAAGTGCATATCACTTTTCCGTATACCCGTGCCCGTACCCCTCAAACTTCTGCTCGTGGATGATGAAGCACCAGCCCGCCGCCGGCTACTGGAGGTTTTGTCTGATTGCGCCGATAGCCTGCCTGTTCAGATCATCGGCGAGACTGACAATGGTCTGGACGCCATACATTTCCTGCAAAAACAGACGGTTGATGCCATGCTGCTGGATATTCGCATGCCCGGAATGGATGGAATAGAGGTCGCACAGCACGCACAGAAGCTGCACCGCCCACCCGCCGTCATCTTCACAACCGCCTATGACAGTTACGCATGCCAGGCCTTTGAGGTGAATGCGGTGGATTACCTCATGAAGCCGGTCCGGTCGGAACGACTCAAGGCGGCGCTGGGCAAGGCGCACAATCTGAGCCAGGTTGCGCTGGATGCGCTACGTCAGGCTCACCCCAAGGCGCGCACCCATCTCTCGCTAACGGAGAAAGGACGCATGCTCTTGATTGCCGTCGAAGAGATTCTTTATCTGAAAGCCGAAGCCAAATACGTCACCGTAAAAACACACGCCCGGGAATATTTGATTGAAGAATCCCTGATACGGCTGGAAAATGAGTTTGGTGACAAATTCATGCGGGTCCACCGCAATTGTCTGGTGGCACGCAACCGGATCTTGGAAATCGGCAAGCAGCCCGGCGAACAGGACGCCCATTACGTCCGGCTGCACGACTTAGGCGAAAAACTCAGTGTCAGCCGCCGCCAGTACTCCGCCCTTCGGGAGATCTTGGGCGACTGACTCATCGGTCATCAGTTCGTTTCCGCATAGGCCTTCCCCTCCTTAATGTTCTGACTGCCCGCTTCAATGCCCGCATCAAGAAAGCCCTGGTAATAGTCGGGTATGAGCAGTCCCACAATCCCCTTGGCGACCTCGCGGCCCCTTGCGTCGAAAAACTTGATCGTGGGCACCATGAAGACGTTGCTCTCGGCCGCAAATTCACCCTCGGTGAGTTGCTTTCCGTCAAACCCAACTAAGGGCGCATTTGAGCCAACCTCCACGAGGCGAATCACAACCTTGTGCCGATAGGTCGGGTCATTGAGCATGGGAATCAGGTACTCCGTCTTAACCTTCGCGCAGAAGTGGCACCCCGGGCTGGCGAACAGTACCATCAAGGGCGCAGAATGCACCGCCCCAAGCCTCGCGTCAGCTTTCAGGCTCCGACTATGCGGAACTTCCCTCAATTCGCCAGCAGGCCAAGCCTGGCCTGAAAAGCCCCATGCTAAAATTGCCATGGGCAATAACAATCTTCTCATTGAATTCATCTGGCTAATACAGGTCAACGGATTAGTACCTTAAGCGCGCGTGTCCCAATAAATGACTGTTTACCATCAGCGACCCTCTCATGCAAACACCTCGTTCCCTCATCATCGCCTCGCGTGAAAGCGCGCTTGCCATGTGGCAAGCCGAACATGTACGCGAGCGGCTGCAAACCCTGCATCAAGGGCTTAAGGTGTCCATCCTGGGGATGACCACCCAAGGGGACCAGATACTGGATGTCACGTTGAGCAAGATCGGTGGCAAGGGACTATTCGTTAAGGAGTTGGAGCTGGCGTTGCACGAGGGTCGCGCCGACTTGGCCGTCCACTCCATGAAAGATGTGCCGATGACATTGCCTGAGCGTTTCTCGTTGGCGGCTATCGGCGAACGCGAAGACCCCCGTGACGCGTTCCTTTCCAACAAATACAGGGATCTGTCGGAATTGCCGCCCGGAGCAGTCATTGGCACGTCGAGCCTGCGCCGAGAATCGCAGCTGCGCGCGCGTTATCCGCATCTCATGATTCAGCCACTGCGCGGCAACGTCGGCACCCGATTAAGAAAGCTCGACGAAAACCAATACGACGCGATAATTCTAGCCGCCGCGGGCCTGATCCGTCTGGGGCTGCAGCACCGCATTACTGCCTACCTGGCAGCGGAACAAAGCATTCCTGCCGTCGGCCAAGGTGCGTTGGGCATTGAAATTTGCTCAGCACGCCACGATCTGTTGCCACTCCTTGCGCCGCTGAACCATGCCGATACGGCCGCCTGTGTCCGCGCCGAACGTCAGGTCAGCCGTCGATTGGGCGGCAGCTGTCAGGTGCCACTCGGGGCGCATGGCATCCTTGCGTCCGGCCAACTTCAGCTGACCGGATTTGTCGCCAGCCCGGATGGCAAGAACTTCGTTCACGATCAGGTCCAGGGTGATCCGTCACATCCCGAAGGGATCGGCGACGCGCTTTCGGAAAAACTCCTCGCCCTGGGTGCTGGGCCGATTCTGTCCGCCCTTGGCGGGACATGAGCGAAGCACCGCTCGTCGGCAAGACGATCGTGATTACGCGCCCCAAGGAGCAGGCGGGGCACCTGGCAGAACTTATCCGGCAAGCAGGGGGTGAAGCGGTCCTCTTTCCCCTGATCGAAATACAAGATCCGACGGATAGCCAAACGCTCGATGAACGTATCGACCGCCTAAACGATTATGACCTGGCGGTCTTCGTCAGTCCGACCGCGGTCACGCGAGGCATTGCCCGAATTACCCGCCGTCATACGCTGCCGCCCACACTGCAAATCGCCGCCATTGGTCAAGGCAGCGCACGGGAGCTCAGGCGCCTTGGCGTGGCCGAAGTCCTCGTTCCGGAGCACCGCTTTGACAGCGCGGCATTGCTGAGCCTACCCGAAATGCAGCAAATGACGGGGAAACGCGTGGTGATTTTTCGTGGAGAAGGCGGACGTGAGCTGTTGGCGGACACGCTCAGAATGCGGGGTGCCACGGTCGATTACGCCGAATGCTACCGGCGTGCCCGTCCCACCTTACCTGCCACCGATTTGGTGAAGCGGGCGCTGGAGACCGAGATCCATGGCCTTGTCATCACCAGCAGTGAAAGCTTGCGCAACCTGCTCGAAATGGTCGGCGAATCGGGTAACGCCTGGCTGCGGACCACGCCAATCTTTGTCCCCCACCCCAACATTCAATTGGCCGGCCGCGACGCGGGCTTATCTCTCGTGATTGTCTTAGAGGGAGGGGATGAGGCGCTGCTGCGGGGTATCATTACCTTTCTTGCGAAATCGATATGAACGAACCCGGCACGCCCGCTTTCACGCAACGCCCCCACGCCTTTAACTGGGGCATCGCACTTGGCATTATCGCCCTTGTAATGGCGGTGGCGGGCTATTTGGCCAGTCGGGATGAAGGCCGCACCGTACGCGCCGCCGTGTCGCAGAAGCTAACCGAGTTTCAGGCCAGCATCACGGCAGACCGGCTGGAGACCCATGGCGCAGAAGAATCCTACCGCCAAGTCGACCAACGCCTAACGGATCTGGAAACCCAGCTTTCCACTTCGAAGGAACAGCAACTTGCGCTCGATGCGCTCTATAAGGAGTTGTCCCGTGACCGGGACCAGTGGGCATTGGCAGAAATCGAGCAAATCCTGTTTACCGTCAATCAGCAGTTGCTTCTGGAAGGCAATGTCAAAGCAGCAATTCTGGGGTTGGAAACGGCGGATGCCCGGCTCGCGCGCAAGGACTTGCCGCAGTTTGTTATCCTGCGGGCGGCCATTGCCAAAGACTTGGCGAAGCTGCGTGGCCTGTCGCAGGTAGACTATACCGGGCTGTCAATCCGGCTAAACAGTCTGGTTGCCGGCGCCGAGGATTGGCCACTGGTGAGCGAGGCCACCGCGCGCAAGATCGGGAACATCGCGTCACCCAACAAGCTACACAGCTTCGGCGAAGACCTGTTGAGCGAAATTAAAAGCATCGTTCAGGTACGCCGGCTGGATCGGGGGGAGCCTGCCCTGCTTACGCCCGAGCAAAGCTATTTTCTGCGCCAGAACCTTCAACTGCGTTTACTTTCGGCCCGGTTGTGTCTGCTCAATCGTGATCAAGCCAATTTCACCGCAGACATTGCTGCGGCGGAAAAGCTACTTGCGCGCTACTTCAACGAGCGTGACGGTGGCGTGGCATCGGCCAGTCAGGAGCTGGCCAAGATGTCCCGCCTAAACATATCCCCGCCGCTTCCGGGTCTCGAAGCCAGCCTAAGCACGCTCGAACAGCTTAGGCAGATTCACTGATGCGGTGGCTACTGACACTACTGGTGCTGGCCGTGGCCGCAGTCGGACTCGCACTGGCGGGACGCTACGACCCGGGCTATGCGGTGTTGGTCTTCCCGCCGTGGCGCATCGAGCTTTCCTTCATCACCTTCGTCATGTTGCTCGCACTGCTTGGTCTTCTTGCGTACTGGCTAACGCGCATTGCACTCACGACTCTGGGGCTGCCTGAGGCGGTCCGAGCGCATCGGGATCGGATTCGTCGCGACCAAGCCCAAGCCGAATTGGAGAATGCCATTCAGGCTTACCTCGAGGGTCGGAATCAGGACGCGGAGAAGCTTGCCGCTGCCTACTCGGGAAATGAAAAGCAGACTGCAATCGCCCGGATTGTTGCCGCCCGCGCCGCACAGGAAACCCGCGCGTTTGCGAAACGTAATACCTATTTGGCCCAGGCCACTGAGAGCAAGCACCCGCTTGGAGCCTATTTGTTTGAAGCGGAAAGTCGGCTAAAAGACGGTGACATCCCCGCCGCGCTTTCCGCGATCACCAAGGGCCGCAGCCTGTCGCCCAACCATACGGCCCTGCTCAAACTGGAACTGGCCGCGCGGCAAATGCTCGGACAGTGGGAAGAATCGCTGCGCCTGGTCGAACAGCTTGGCAAGGCCAATGCACTTGATGAGGGCGTCGCCGCACAAAACCGTCGCCGCGCGCAACTCGAGCTTATCCGCCGCAAAACAGGCGATGCCGCGGCCCTGCAAACCTTCTGGAAGAAGTTGCCCGCGGAGGACAAAACCTGGCTGCCAACCATAGAAACCGCCGCTAAGGCCCTGTTGCAGTCCGGCGAAAGCGATGCGGCACGCGATCTATTGGAGCAAGCCCTAGCGACGGAATGGCACGAGGCGTTATTGCCGCTTTATGCGCAAAGCGGCAGCCAGCCTTTAAGGCAAATTGAAAAGGCTGAGGCCTGGCTCAAGGACAAGCCGCGCGATGCCGGGCTGCTGCTAGCGCTCGCTAAACTGTGCGAACGCGAAAGCCTGTGGGGCAAAGCGCAAGGCTACCTGGAGGCGAGCCTCGCCCTGTCGCCTAGCACCGAAGCGCATATCGCGATGGCCGAAATCAGGCAGAAGTCAGGTAAGCCCGGGGAAGCCTGCACACATTACCGGCAGGCGCTCGAACTTTGCCGGAATCAATAGCCGCGCCTGGCACAGAGTTCCCGTCGATGGAGCCTGAACAAAAACGCGGCGGGGTCGAAGGACACCCTGCTCCGCGAGTTATCGAAAACGCCCCCAGAAGATCCTGCCTGCCGCAAAGACGAGCCCCTTAATCAACCACTCGTGTATGGCATTCTTGCCCGCGACCTGACCCCAGACGGGGCAGCACGGAGGCGTTCCCGCGTCGCCCCAGCGGGCCACATGCGAGCCCGTCGCGATGGATGAGCGTGCCATCGGGTGCCAACTCGAGCGCGGCCCGCTGCATCGCCGCGCCACCGTCGCCATTGACAGGAAGGATCGTCACCTGCCTGCGTTTTCCGCGGCGTATACGAATGAGTCGGAGAAAAATTCGTCCTGCGGCAGACCGCGTTGTGCAAAGGTTGCACGGGCGGAATCGACCATAATGGGCGCACCGCAGGCATAAACCTGCCAGCCAGACAAGTCTCGGAAGTCGTCTAGAACAGCTTGGTGCACATTACCCGTTCGCCCGCCCCATTGGTCTTCAGGTTGAGGTTCCGAAAGGACGGGGATGAACGTGAAATTCTTATGTTCCCGTTGCCATTGCCCGGGTAAGTCTGCCATGTACAGATCCCTCGGCCGCCGCGCGCCCCAGTAGAGCACTGTCTGGCGTAGCGATTTCTCCTGAAACAGGTGCAGCAACATGGCTTTAATCGGGCCGAAACCCGTGCCGCCAGCGACAAAGATCATCGGCTTGTCAGAGTCTTCACGGATGAAAAAGCTGCCCAGCGGACCATTGATGCGCAAAATGTCCTTTTCCTTCATGACGGAGAAGACCCGGTCGGTGAATAGTCCGCCCGGGACGTGGCGCAAATGCAGCTCGATGAGGGCGTCATCATGCGGCGGATTGGCAATCGAATAACTGCGGCGCTTGCCGTCTTTAAGCAGGAAGTCGAGATACTGCCCAGCCAGGTATTGCAGCCGCTCATTCGCGGGCAGCTTCACGTGCATCACCATCACATCATCGGCAAGCCTTTCGAGCGTCTGCACCCGACATGGCAAGGTTTTTGAAGTGATGTCCTTCGCCGCTGAAACTTCCCGAACCTCAATCACCAAATCGGAACTGGCCCGTGCGACACAGAACAGCGCTTTACCCGCAGCCTTTTCGTCAGGGGTGAGCGCCGTTCCCTGATACTCGCCGTAATCCAGCTGGCCCTGCAGGATCGTTCCTTTGCAGGAACCACATGCACCATTGCGACATCCATAGGGCATGGCAAACCCTTCCCGAAGCGCTGCCGTCAAGATGGTTTCATCATCGTTGATGGCAAAGCGGTGGCCGCTGGGTTGAATCGTGACCTGATATGGCATAGCTTAAACTTCTGGTATGAACAAACAAACGCTCATGATTGTAGGTTGCGGCGACATCGGCATCCGCTTAGCTCGTCAGCAACCCTGCACTCGAGTTCGCGGTCTGGCACGTACCCCCGAGTCTGCAAGCCGGCTGCGATCAGCCGGGATTACACCGGTACGCGGCGATCTCGACCGGCGCATCAGCCTAAATCGCATTTCCCGCTTGTCACCCTGGGTACTGCATCTTGGCCCGCCGCCCGGCGACTCCGACGGCGACCCGCGGACCCGCCGCTTGATTGCCGCGCTTGCGAAGGGGGGCAGTCTACCACGGCGGATGGTCTACATCAGCACCAGCGGCGTGTACGGAGACTGCGCCGGGGAAAGGGTTTATGAGACGCGGCCCACAGCGGCAAGGAATGCGCGCGCCAAACGCCGAGTCGACGCGGAACGCCAGTTGCGCTCGTTTGCGGCGCGTCGCGGTATTCACCTCAGCATATTGCGCGCACCGGGAATCTATGCCCGTGATCGATTGCCCCTAGACCGGATCAACCAGCAAACGCCCGTCGTGCGAAACGAAGAAGACAGCTATACGAATCACATTCATGCCGATGATCTGGCAAAGATACTCTGGCTGGCACTGTTTCGTGGCCGCCCCAACCGCATCTACCACGCCGCAGATGGCAGCGTCACAAAGATGGGTGATTATTTTGACGCCGTGGCAGACCATTTTGGCCTGCGGCGCGCGCCTCGGATCTCGCGTGCCGAGGCCCAACAGGTCTTGTCCGCCGCGCAACTTTCATTTCTCGATGAGTCGCGCATCCTCGACAACAGCCGTCTGACCAAAGAGTTGAAGGCTCGGCTTACCTATCCTCACGTGGCGGCCGCCCTGGAATCAATGGGTCGCTCTCCCGACGAAAAACCCCCTCGATTACCTCGTCGTTAGCCGCGTGAGGCGCGAAATCCGTAGGCCGCCGCCAAGTGCCGGGAAACAACAAGAGGAAGAATGCGATCATATCGGATAGGACGCCTGGGAATATCAACAAACTGCCGGCAAGAAACATGCGGCCGCTGGCAAATAGCGCCGCAAGGGGGGATTTTCCGGCCTGGAGGTAAAGGATCATTCGCGGACCCCATAAGATACGTTCCAGCCTAATTAATACGATGCCCAAGGCTGCCGACACGAGCAACCCGACCAGCACCCACCAGCCGAACTGACCCGCCAGCTTAAATAGGATATATGCTTCGAGCACCGGGAAACCCAAGGTTAGAATGACAATCGGCCAAAGACGCATGAACAGCCCA
The DNA here is from genome assembly GCA_052145875.1 of Thiobacillaceae bacterium. GTDB lineage: Bacteria > Pseudomonadota > Gammaproteobacteria > Burkholderiales > Thiobacillaceae > DASQBT01. The sequence continues at coordinate 4,690 of JBKQNQ010000289.1, read as the reverse complement.
CCCTCCATTGGTTAAAGCGACGATGCAGTTTACCGGTCACAATATAACTAGATCACAATAATGCTCGCGGATCCAGGGTTATGATGATGGCTTCTGAAATTCTGCTGCTAATAACCACGCTGCCGGACAGGGCAAGCGCAGAGCGCATTGCTCGCACTCTGGTGGACGAACGGCTCGCCGCTTGTGTCAATGTTCTGCCATCTGGCACCTCCATTTATCGGTGGCAGGGCGCCGTGGAAACCGCTGCCGAAGTCCTCCTGGTGATCAAGACCACAAAAAAAGCCTACGCCGGACTTGAGCAACGCGTCCGGGAATGCCATTCTTACGAACTTCCAGAGATCCTCGCCATCCCGGTGGTAGAAGGATTGCATGAATACCTGCAATGGATCGCACGCGAGACCGACTCTTGAACCATCGAATCTGCCGAAAGCCGCTCCTAATGACTATTTTGCTGCGTTTTGTTTTCACTTTGCTCAGTCTGACCGGGTTGCCTGCCCGCGCGGACGATTTTCTCGATCCGGATGACGCTTTTAAGTTCTCCGTTCAGGCAATCGATGCGCATACGCTGCAAGCCCGCTGGGAGATTGCGGACGGCTATTATCTATATCACCAGAAGTTCAAATTCGTACTGAACGGAGCAAAGCTTGGTCAGCCTGTCATCCCCGCGGGCGTGATTAAGCGGGACGACGCCTTTGGTAAAATCGCAGTACACCGCAAGGAAGTGGTCATCACACTTCCCGTGCAACGCGGCTCCGGGGGTGTATTGCCCGTAACGCTGGAAGCCACGTATCAGGGATGCGCTGACGCCGGACTGTGCTATACGCCGATTACGCAGACGCGCTCGGTCGTGCTGGCTGCGCTCCCTCCCCCGAAATCTGTGGCAAGGGCCCCCCGGGCGTACCCACATTCGTCCACGCAGTCCACCGCACCGTCGGCAACCTCTGCCATGCAGACGCCAGTCCGGCGTCCCGCCTTGCCCAGCCTGACTGAGAACGCAGTGGGCCCGATGGACATCGTGCCGCCTGATAAGGCGTTTCATGCGGAGGCGTCCCTTACCGACCCACAAACCCTTACCGTGAACTACGCGATCGACCCGTGCTGCTACCTGTACCGGGACCGCCTCAAGTTCGCGGTCAAGATTCCCGCCGGAATCACGATCGACCAAAGCACCAGTCCGCCCGGGGACATCAAGGATGACCCGGCCTTTGGCAAGATCGAAGTCTATCACCACAACTTTGAGGTGAAGGCGCACCTGAGTCGGGCACCCGCGGTGGGGCAGGCCCTGGACGTATCAGCCACCTACCAAGGGTGCAACCAGGATGTGGGCGTGTGCTACCCACCCACTACCCAAACCTTCAACCTGACGGGCATCACGGGCAAGGTTCTGCCAGCCGTCCTTCCGCCCGGCCCTGAAATGACGGCCGCACCCGCCGAGCCGCCGACAAGCGGCTCGGAAGTGGGGCAGATCGAACGGGTGTTGAAGGGCGGCAGTTTCTGGGCGGTGATGGGTGCGTTCTTCGGGTTTGGTCTCCTTCTCTCGCTCACGCCCTGTGTATTTCCCATGATTCCGATCCTGTCCGGGATCATCGCGGGAAAAAAAGGGGTTACCAAATCTACCGGATTCTTCCTGGCGCTGGCGTATGTGCTTGGGATGGCGATCACCTATGCCATCGCTGGCGTGCTCGCCGCAAAATCCGGCACGATGATTTCCAACGCTTTGCAAAACCCCATTGCGCTTGGGATCGGTGCGGCGATTTTTCTGGCGCTGGCGTTTTCTATGTTCGGCTTTTTTGAGCTGCAATTGCCCTCCGCGCTGCAAAGCAAGCTGACCGAAGCCAGCAATAAGCTACAGGGCGGCCACCTGACCGGGGTTTTCTCAATGGGCGCCCTGTCCGCACTGATTGTGGGTCCCTGTGTGGCGCCCCCGCTCGCGGCCGCCTTGGCCTACATTGCCCAAACCGGCAATGTGGCGCTTGGCGGCTGGGCGTTGTTCAGTCTCGCTTTAGGTATGGGCACGCCATTGTTGGCCGTTGGCCTATCCGCGGGTGCCTTGTTGCCAAAGGCCGGGCGTTGGATGAACGGCGTCAAGGCGTTCTTCGGCGTGCTGATGATAGGCGTCGCCATTTGGTTGATATCGCCTCTCCTTCCAGATTGGGTCAATATGCTAATGTGGGCCGCCCTGCTCATAATCTCGGCCGTCTATCTCCATGCGCTGGATTCCCTGCCCCCAAATTCAAACGGTTGGATGCGGCTCTGGAAGGGCGTGGGTGTAGTGTCGTTGATCGCCGGGCTCTCACTCGTGCTTGGCGCCTTAGGTGGCAGCCGCGACATTTTGCAGCCCCTTGCCGTATACAAAGGCGGAATGGCCACCGGTGCCTCTGCGTCCGTCGTGGCAACGACGCCGCGCCTGAAATTTGAAAAGGTCGCATCCATTTCGGACCTTGAGACCCTACTGAACCAAGCCAAGGCGGCAGGTAAGCCCGTGATGCTGGATTTTTTCGCTGACTGGTGCGTTTCCTGCAAAGAAATGGACAAGTTCACCCTCGCGGATTCGAAAGTGCAAGATCGCCTCAAGACAGCCGTGCTTCTTGAAGCCGACGTCACCGGTATCACCGATAACGACAAGGCCTTGCTCAAACACTTCGGATTATTTGGGCCACCGGGGATCATTTTCTGGAATGCCGCAGGCCAGCAATCAGACTTCAAGGTGGTGGGTTACGAACCGGCCGACACGTTTCGCGCGAGCTTAGATCAGGCCCTCCGGTGAGAGCCCAGTATTACGTCGTCGGCCTGGCTGCAGCCATCGCGCTCACCGGCGGGATACTGGTTTCAACCCGTCTGCATGCGCCGGGATTAGATCACGCGGCATCCGCTTCCCGCGGCGAAACGATCTTGGCTGCGGCCTTTCCAGACTTGAACGGGGAGCGTCAACCCCTGTCGCAGTGGCGAGGCAAGGTGCTGGTGCTAAATTTCTGGGCAACGTGGTGTCCCCCGTGCCGTCAAGAGATCCCGGGTTTTATGAAGCTGCAGCGCGAATTGGCCGACAGCGGTGTTCAATTTGTGGGTATCGCGCTGGATCAAGCCGACAACGTGAATAATTTTGCACGTCAACTTGGAATTAATTACCCGCTGTTATTAGGCGGGGATGCGGCTTTTGAACTGCAAAGCCGTTTGGGCAACCGCTCTGGCGGATTACCGTTCACGGTGGTTGTTAACGCGATGGGAAGGCCGGTCGGCCGTCATGTCGGTGCACTGAGCGCTGAGCAACTTAGGGCGCTGCTGCCCATAGTTGTAGCAAATAGCCCAGGGTCGCAGTTGCGCGAACCGCCGCTCGGGTCCACTCCACGCGTGCCCAAAAACGCCATTTACCGGTAACATCTGGACAACTTGCGGTAACTTGCTGCAAACTTGCGCCCATGCCAACCAAAGCCTCCCCGCGCAAGCTGGGCCGCAAGTCGCCCGAATTGCCCAAGACCATCCTGGTATTGCATGGCCCGAATCTAAATTTGCTCGGCAAGCGCGAACCGCAACATTATGGTGTCTCGAGCCTGGACGAGATCAATCGCGCGCTGCAGGCTCGTGGCGCAGCTTGCGGCGTGAGCGTGGAGGATTTTCAGAGCAACCACGAGGGTGCCCTGATTGAACGCGTCCATGTCGCTGGGCGCGATGGCGTGGATTTTGTCTTAATTAACCCGGCGGGTTACACGCATACCAGCGTCGCGCTGCGCGATGCACTGGCGGCCGTTGCCATACCTTTCGTTGAAGTACACCTGTCCAATGTGCATGCGCGTGAGGCGTTTCGCCGTCACTCGCACTTTTCTGATCTGGCCATCGGTGTCATCTCCGGGCTGGGTCCGCAGGGGTACGAACTGGCGCTTGAATTTGCGCTGCGTCATTTACATGTCAAGGTCTTGAACGATGGATCTCAGAAAACTGAAAAAACTCATTGACCTGGTGGAAGAGTCCGGCATCACAGAACTCGAAATCACTGAAGGTGAAGAGAAAGTCCGCATCTCCAAGGGCAGTTCGGGCATGATGATGGCGCCACCCCCACAGATGTACTATTCGCCCGGGATTGCACCTGCGGGGCCGACCACTGCGCCAGCCCCGCCCGTCGTCGACGCCGCACCAACCGAGCCTGAAGGCCATATCGTGCGCTCTCCGATGGTGGGCACCTTCTTCCGCGCGCCGTCTCCGGGTGCAAAGGCCTTTATCGAGGCGGGCCAAACCGTGGCCGCTGGCGACACGTTATGCATCATCGAAGCCATGAAGCTCCTAAACGAAATTGAGGCGGATCAGGGCGGCGTCATCAAAGCCATTCTGGTCGAAAATGGCCAGCCGGTCGAATACGGCGAGCCGCTGTTTGTCATTGGGTGAGGAGTGAAACGTGAGGGGCCAAGGCCAACCTAGGCACCCCTCGCGGTTCTTCCCGCCACTTGGGTATCTCCATGTTTGAAAAAATTCTCATTGCCAACCGCGGCGAGATTGCGCTAAGAATCCAGCGCGCCTGCCGTGAACTCGGTATCAAGACCGTCGCGGTGCATTCGGAGGCGGATCGGGACGCCAAGTACGTCAAGCTAGCTGAAGAATCCGTGTGTATTGGCCCGGCACCGTCAGCCCTGTCGTACCTCAACGTTCCCGCGATTATTGCAGCTGCCGAAGTTACTGACGCCGAAGCCATCCACCCGGG
>JBKQNQ010000288.1:0-2606 GCA_052145875.1 Thiobacillaceae bacterium | reverse complement strand
GGGTGGAAACGTGGGCTCGTCAATCGTGCTCTCGGGAAGCACAGCGACATACATGACCTCAGAGCTTTTGTAACGTTTCCAGCACAGCCCGAAGACGACCAACGGCCATTTCCAGCTGATCTGCAGGGAAGCCTCCGAAACCGAGCATGAGACCGGAACGGCGACTCTTTTCCCCATACATCGGGGAGACAGCCCGAACCACTACTCCGGCCGCCTCTGCCAGGGCGGCGACCTGGATATCATCGATCCGTGCTCTTAACCAGATTACAAGGTGCATGCCTTGGTCGCTGGGTTGAAGAGAGACCCACGGCGAAAGCTCTTTTCCAATCGCTGCAATCAGTGCAGTACGTCGCTCGGCGTAGACGCTTCGGATGCGCCGAATATGTGTCCCAAAATATCCCTCACGCATGAAAGCGGCGAGGACGTGCTGATCGACTGTAGGGGAATGCCTGTCCATGAGAGCGCGAGCGCCGGCAAAGGCTTCGACAAGAGGCTCCGGAACGATGGCATAGCCGAGCCGAAGTGCGGGAAAGAGAACCTTGCTGAAGGTGCCTAGATACACTACTCGCGTAGGATCCATTCCCTGCAATGAAGGGAAAGGGTGGCCCGCATAGCGCAGCTCACTGTCGTAATCGTCCTCAACAAGCCAGCTGCCGTTTTCCCGTGCCCAGGCAAGCAAGGCAGTCCGCCGGGACATGCTTAGCGGCATTCCGAGCGGATATTGATGGGAAGGTGTGACGAATGCGGCGCGCGCACTCGGGCTGTCGGCTATGCCCTGCGCCACGTCAATTCCTTGCTGATCCACAGGCAGGCGATGGGTGCGAATATCGCAGTCGCCGAGTACAGCGGTAAGTCCAGGATAGGCAGGATTCTCTGTCCACACTGCATCACCAGGCACCAGGAGTACGCGCCCGGCCAAGTAAAGGCCCTGTTGCGTGCCCCCCGTAATGATGACCTGTCGCGGTTCGCATGTGACGGCGCGTGCCTTTCGCACATAGTCGGCAATCGCTACCCGCAATTCAATCAGCCCTCGAGGATCCTCATAGCTGGGCGGCACAGCTGCACGAGTTGCCTGTATCCGGTTGCTGAGACGTCGCCAGTTGTCATCAGGCGCCACCGCTCCAGTCGCGACCGCAATCGAGAACGGCACCGCTGGCAGCGGTGCGAGGAAGCGTGCGATTGCTGCATAACGCTTCGCGTTGGGAGGGAGCTTCAGCCTAACAGACTTTGACTCGGCCATCGAATCGGGCCGTGGGAGCGGGCTGCAACCCTCCAGGGCTTGAGCTATGCTGGTGCCTGCCCCAATGCGAGCGTCCAGATAGCCCTCCGCCGCCAATTGATCGTACACCTCCACGACGGTGCCCCTTGCCAAACCGAGTGAGGAAGCCAGCGCCCGCGTAGATGGAAGCCGGTCGCAAGGCTTCAACTCGCCCTTGATAATGATCTCGCGGAGCCGACACGCTAATTGCCGACCCACCTGGCCGGCAGCGCGGTCAATTACTCCGAGCGACGGAATGTCGTCACTGATCCTCTTTTTTGTCACGAAAATATTGGCCTACTGAAATTTGTTATAAATGGCTCTTTACTATAGGCCACCTTGTCGGGAAAATCAACCTCAGCAAAGATACGATGCATGCATTGCTGAAGCGGTAGCAGGCTCGCTACCGAATTTACGGACAATCTAAGAATTGTCCTCCTAATATTGTCAGATCGCTTGGAAATACTGCACGCGTGGATGCGTGCTCATTTCTCGCCACTATTGTTGCCGGCGTAGCCGGGGTGCTTATGGCTAACCTGGTGTCATTCACCGTCCTCTAAGCTGGGAGGAAGGTAGCTCTTTAGGTACATCTCGCGAAGGCGACTGACCAGGTCAATTATCTGCGCCACGGTGAGAAGGCGTTGGTCGTTTTCCAAGGACAGAAACCTGTAGAACTCCGACGGTTGATGTTGCGGGCAGAACCACCGTGGTGAGAAAGATTACGATCATTGTGGAACAAAGGAAAAGTAAATGAGAAGAGAAGAACGTGAGGTTTCGGAGCCTAGCAAGATTCTAGAAATCATGGAGAAATGCACTATTTGCAACCTCGCATTCAACGATGGGGAGTATCCATATGTCGTGCCCGTGAACTTTGGATACCGCAATACGCCGCAGGGAGTGGAACTGTATTTCCATGGCGCTACAGAGGGAAAGAAGATTGATCTGATCAAGAAAGACGGCAAGGCGGCTTTTACCGTGCACTGTGGCCATCGTATAGTGATCGGTAATACGATTTGCGGTTCCACCAGGGAATACGAAAGCGTATGCGGTACAGGTAAGGCGGAAATTCTGATGCATGACAAAGAGAAAGAATTGGGGTTGCGTCTGATTGTGGCCCATCTTGGGGATGACAGACAGGATGAGTTTGACGCCTCGAGGTTCGCTCGCATCGCTGTTTGCCGTCTGACAGTTCAGCACATGTGCGGCAAGGTTAGCACTCGAGCAACGTCGGTCGAAGCCAAGCAAGAGGCCAAAAGCTATAGCGTTGAGGTTGGTTCACCCGTGAAAGTCAGTTAGGCTTTTGCCCTTAGTTCGGCACAGTTATCCGCCGCTCCATCTAGAAAAGGAG
>JBKQNQ010000287.1:0-10637 GCA_052145875.1 Thiobacillaceae bacterium | reverse complement strand
CAAGTCAAGGCTTGCGCCCCAGCCCGACACATCAAGCACCAGACTTTCATCCCAATTGTTGGTGGGCAAGCCGGTGATCGTTAACGGGGCGCTAGAACTTAGGGATGCATCAATTGCGTTGGCAGTCGTAGTAAGGTCAAGGCTACCGCTCACGTCTGCCGTGTTGGTCCCCGGCCCATAAAGCAAGTAGTCCCCTCGCTCAAGCACACCCAGGCTGTTTAATTCGAACCCCGGCATCGCGGCGACAGTTACGTCAAATAACTGGCTGGTCGTGACCGTGCCAGCGCCGCTGGTGGATTGAGCCTTAAAGGCCGTCGGAGTGAAATAGAGATTGTCACCGGCCACGCTTGCGGGTCCGAATAGGCCCAACAGGCTATCGTCAAAGGTGTAAGTAACCGTCGTGCCGCTAAGTGTGATCAACGTTGCATGTGCACTTGTGATCGCGCCGCAGGGCAGCGCTGTCGCAACCAACAGCCCTAGGATGCGGCTCATTCTTCTTAAGTTTTTCAAAGGTGATATCCCGTTCGTCAACCCTTGTTGGGTTTCGACTTACCCAGCAATCATTATTAAAGCATTATTAAAGCGATTACGTGCATTTCTTATGCCATCTCTTCAAATTTTAACTTAATCGATTGTTCTGTATAGGATCATCTTTGAGGTGACTTGGGATTGAAACCTAAGTGTAAAGAAACTCGACGCTAATCGCATCGAAAGCCTGGGGATGCCGTCCAGGATTGGAAACGGTTAACCGGACACAAGCGTCGATGCTAGAACAAACCGGACGTGTGCTGGCCCGCTGGGGCGTCTGGCGAGCGGGCGAACATACGTGGCGAGCATATGCGCGGGGGATGCATCGTCGCATTAGGCCAAGTAATACGAATTTGTTTGCGCTAAAACGCGTTCCTATCTCGCAGCACAAGCAGGATCGTGCGAATGATGATGTAGAAATCGAGGCTGAGCGACCAATTGCGCAAATAGTCGATGTCATATTGGACTCGGCCTTCCATCTTTTCCAGCGCTTTTGTTTCGCCTCGGTAGCCATTTACCTGTGCCCAGCCGGTGATACCCGGTTTGACCTTGTGGCGCCACATGTATCCCGGAATCAGTCCCCGATACATTTCGTTGTGCGCGACCGCATGCGGGCGAGGCCCAACGATGCTCATGCGGGTCTGAAGGACATTAATAAACTGGGGGAGCTCGTCCAAAGAAGTTCTGCGCAGGAAGCCGCCCAAACGTGTTATCCGCTGGTCGTCCCGACTTGCCTGATCAATCTGCGTCCCATCTTCACAAACGGACATGGACCGGAACTTGTAGACCAGAATTTCCTCGCCGTCCATGCCATACCGTCGTTGCTTGAATATGACCGGACCCGGTGAAGTGAGTTTGATTGCAATGGCGATCACCAACAGGATGGGCCAGATCAACAACAGGATTAGCGTTGCCATGATGGTGTCGAACAAGGCCTTTTGCACGGCATTGATGCCGGTTAACGGGCTTTCAAACACAGCAATGACAGGAACGCCATTGACGTCATCCAGCCGGGCCTGGACAAGATCAAAAATGAAGACATCGGGCACAAAATAAATTGAGGCAGTCGAATCGCGTAATTCGTCAACCAGATGAAGAATGCGAGGCTGATTGACCATGGGCAACGTGATATATACGAGATCGATGTTATTGTTCTTGATGTAGCTGGCTACATCTGAGAGCTTGCCCAGACATGGTTCGGTGATTTCGGGGTCGCGCCGATCGTCGGCACGATCCTCGAAGAAACCAGCCACACTGATCATCAGACTGCGGGTGTTGCTAATACGCTGCGCGAGGCGACCTCCTAATGTCCCGGCGCCAACGATCACTGCCCGGCGGGTGTTACCCTTCAGGTGAGTGCGCTGGATGTAGTAACGGGTCAACATGTGGGACGCCAGCATGGCAAAGGGTGTGGCGATGACCCAGTCGCGAAAGACGTCAGGTTCAATGTTCTCATCCAGGCCCGTGGCGTGACCAAGCAAGACTAATAATCCAACCACAATCGCCCATGCGAGGAACATGTTGCGGGTCTGGCTGAACAGGCGTGCCTGCCGCCAGCGCTTCGGGTCCGACATGTTGAATTCGTCGAAGACCTGGCTTGAGATGAGAAAGGAACCAATGCCCAGCAGCAGATAGAGTCCATTGAACTGTTCATCATGGGCCATTACAACTGCAAACAGGGTTCCAATGATCACCATTGGATCAAGCAGGCGTCGCAACACAGATATCAGGGGCGGGTCGTTGCTCGTAACCATTAGAATATGAGCTGCGCCGACAGGCTTAATGACTGATCGGAAAAATTAAATACGGAGAAATTCGAGTTTCGGTTTTGGCCCTGATATATGGCGCTCAAACTCGCCCACTCGCGGGGTTGGTAATTGAGCGTCAAACTGTACCCCGTTGCCCTGTCGTCGCGAAAAATGCCGAGGGCAAAAGGGTCACCCAAATAACTTCTGCGCTCAGCAAACGCGGTTGCGCTTAACTTGATCTTCTGGGTAATCATCCAGGCGGGCGATAGATTCACGCCGTCGTTAATCGAATAACTCGCGTACGTATCTAGAAGTGCGCCAATGTTACGGTATACCGATCCGTTAACTTGCAGTTTGTCCGTGGCCTGCCAGCTTGCGCCAAGCGTGCCCGTTAGCCCCGTAAAATTGCGCTGGGTATATTGATTGTAATAACGCCAGGTTTGCGCCACAGTGCTATTCAACTGCACCTTGCCATCCAGTGCCCAGGTGCCCCTTACGCCGATATCGTTCTCCGTGTAGCTATTGTCCACATAGCCACAGGTGTAGAGAATACATATTATTTGATTGTTCGTGTAACTGCCTGCCCACCTCTCGGCATAGATGCCGAGCGTACTCCCTCTGGGAGTGAGGTAGTCGGTACTGATTTGAGCATGATTGATCACGCGATTGTTGTAATTCAGCGTCGTCGCACTGTAAAGATAGGATGCGGTGTCCAGTGCGGCGTTGATGCGCCACCGCGGATGAATGAGATAGCTCCCCGTGAAAAACTTGGTGGAGCTGTCAACCGTATTTTGGGTATCGATATTTCCTGTATCAAGGAAGGTACCCAGGGTCCGATTTGCGGTAAAGCCCAACTGACCCAACAGTTGCTTGCCACGCTGCCAGTTCCACTGGCCCAGCATGTCATACCCGGAATAATCCAGGATGCTGTTTTTTGAGAAGGTGGTGTCGTTCGCACTGAGGTGTCCAGTTACTTCCTGCTGGCTTTGTTTCCAGTCCAGCTGCATTCCGGCACCGAACTGTTGATAGATATCGCTGGATTCGTTAGTCGGGAGGAGAAATAAGTTGTCGTCTTGGGTGACGTTGTATAAGAGATAAGGCTGAAGCGTGTCGCCTGGCTTAGCGTGGGCGCTAACGCCGGCACCGAGCATCACCGCGATCCCAAGCAGGCGCAACGGGCGCGGGAGTGTATGTGACGGCATGCGCATCACCAGAATTGCCAATTTCCCGTATAGATGACCCATGCGCCTAATGCGGCATTCGTAATCGCGTGGGCAAGAATCGATAGCCACAGATTGCCGGTCTTTCGATAAAGCCAGCCATAGGCAAAACCGGCCAGGAATCCCGCAACCCATTGTGTATGTTCGAGTGCGAATAACCCGCTCGAGACAAGCAGGCCGCGATAACCCACGTCACGCGGATCAAGCGTCAGAAAATCCTGCTTATCAACCCAGCGCATGATGAATGAGCGCCAGAACAGTTCTTCAATGATGGGCACGACCAGTGCCGAGCCTGCCAGGCGGATCCCTGTGAGCCACCAATTGATCTGGCCATCGGGCTGATAGGGGTTAAACCCCATGCCCATCTTGTTAAGAAGTGCCCAAGATTGCGTGAGGTTGATCCACAGACCGAAAACCCCCAAGCCGGTAACAATGGCAACGACCCAATTGGATAAGGGGCGCGGTGTTTGCCTCAGCTCCGTATAGCTCGGCCACAGCCAGACAAGCGCAATGGCCGCCAGTCCGGACTTGATTCGGTAAAGCACCCGTTTGTCGATCTGATCCAGACCGGGGAACACAGGCTGAAGTGTGGTCCAGCTGAGCTCAATGGCGAGAACGAACAGAAACAGCCCAAATGGCAGACTGCGGGTAAACCCAGGGTGCTTGGCTAGACTGTAATTCATGCAATTTCCACCGGGCCCATTGGCCCGGCAATGTCAAAGAGCGGTAAGGGGTGGCTTAAAGGCCAGACAAGCCTTTCTTTATGGCGTCGGCATTGGGCGCAGCGGTGCCCGAGTTTTTGGAATCAGGCTGGGACGATTCTGCTGGCTTGGGTGGCGCGGTCTGCTCGGCAGGCTTGGCGGATTCCGTGCCCATATCCTTGAATGCGCCCATGTACTCAATTTTTGCGGCGGCGCGCAGACTCTTGATTTCATCCTCAGCCATTTGCCGCTGTTTCTGGCCAGTGAGCACCTTCTCGGCAGCAGCTTTGGCCTGATCGCCCGTGATCGGTTGAGACGCCGCGGCGGCAACCAATATGACGATCAATGCGCCGTTGTTATTGGCGATGATGGCTTGGCCGGGTTTGACATTCATAAGCTGTTTGGCCAATCCAAGGGGAAGTTGCTCGGCAGAGCGGTCAGCCTGGTTGGCGTTAAACTTAAAATTCTGGGCCTTAAGCCATTGCGCGAATTCGTCTACGTTTTTGCTGGCGGTGAGCTGAGAGCGAATTTGGGCAGATTTGTCCGCAGCGCCCTGAATCGTGATTTCCTGCAAGCGGTAGAGGCGGCGATCCGAGAACAACTCGGGGTGCTGAGTGATGAAGTCGCTCACCTCGGCGTCGGAGGGCTTGGGAGCGGATTGCACTTTGCTCTGGATATAGCTTTGGGCCAGAATTTCGTCCCGCGCCGCTTCAATCGCCTGCATCACTTGGGGATTGCGATCCAGCTTGTCGGCTATCGCCTTCTGCACCAATAACTGCTGATTAACCAAGGTGTTAAGCGCCTGGTCGCTGACGGCCTGGAGCTTGTCCTCGGGGATTTTACCGACTCGCTGTACCGCAGCGTTGATCTGGTGAACGGTAATTTCGTTCCCATTGACGCGGGCGGCCACCTGGGTGTCCTTGCCACTTTCACCCGTCGCTTTCTTCTCCCCGCAACCTTGCATGACGAGGCTGAAAGCGATTATTGAAACGGCTGCCACACGGGTGGATAAAGAGTTCATCGATGTTCCTCCAAGAGTTGAATCAATCATTAGGTATTCAATGGCCTTAACGGCTCAAACTGGCGATTGGTTTATCGTTGCCGCAAGAATTATGCCCTTGGTTGTGGATTTGGGCCAAATCGGGAAGAGTCTACAGACTGAGTTGGGCAAGAATGTGACAGTTGGAATGTGGCCGCCCAGATGATAGCGGGTCAGTGTCACGCTCTGGGCATAGCCCTGAGATCCCATTGGGGGTCTGATCGTTCACCTGACGGAGTGCCCCCGAGTCCCAACGTGGACCCTGCAACGGATGTCCACGCCTGCAGAGGCGGCTGTTGGGCTGGAACATGACGCGGCACGTCGGCCCGCCTTGTCCGCGGGACCAAGTCAAGGCAGGCATGTGCCGAGGTCGAGCGGACGAGCCTGGTTGGAACGGCTCGGTGGGTTCGCTGCGTGGCAGCGAGCATTGATCGGGCTCAATGCTGAACAGGCCTCGTTTTCATGTCGCACCGTCGCCCAGATGCGACGCAGTCAAGTTGCGACGATTCGCGGACCGCCTTGAGCATGAGGGCGATAACTTGTGATCGAGCCTTAAGCTTGCTGTTTTGGTGAAAACACCCCGGCCAACGCCGGGGTGCGTAATACCGGCGATCTGAGGGTCAAGTGCTGCGCCGGCCAAGGCGGACTGCGGTTGCCACAGCCATGAGACCGAAGCCGAGCATCCAGGCTGAGGCAGGTTCGGGGACGGCATCCAGGTTAAGCGTTCCGGCATAGCTGCCGCCCGATGGGCCGGTCACATTTCCATCGATCTGCAACACATAGGTTCCGGGTGCCAAGGTTGTCGCAGGAAGTACCGTAACGGTGCCGACGTCCCCGATTGGATATTGCCATGCAACGATGGCGCCGCCCGCAGGTACTCCCGTTGTTGGAATTCCACTGCCGCTGTAACTGAATAGCCGCTCCCCCAGATTGCTGACCTGCAAGTTTCCGAGGTCGATCGTGGTCGTAATGGAATTCCCACTTGATGGTGTGACCGTGAAAATATAGTCATCATAAAATGCCCAGCCGGTGGGCGACGGATTCGGCAGCACAACACTGGGTGCCGAAAAACTGTTTCCATAGGTCAGCGAGCTCGGCACGGTCGGTGCGTTGATCGTGCCCGGTCCACTTGTTACCCATTCACTGCCATCCCAGGCAGTGTCGTAACTCAGGTTGAGCGTGTCCGACCACGCCGCGGCCGGAGCCGCAAGCGCAAACGTTGCCCAAATTAGTTTGCTCGTGAACCTGCTCATCAGAAGTTCTCCCCAATCGTCGCGAAAATGCCCATCACAACCTTCGGCGGGATGCTGTTGCCGCAGAGGGTTGCCCAGTTTCACGCGCACGGCTTACTGCTTCTTCTGGTTCATTGGTTTTTTGAAAGAACGCCTGATCGGTTGTTCAACGCTCTGGCGTCTGACCGCGGCTCACGTCTCTCATGTTAAGGATCGAATATTTCAGGCTGACATTTCGCCATTCGAAAGAAATAAGCCCAACGGCTCATTTTTTTGGCTAAGGGCATGGACAAAAAATCAGATCCGTTTTAGGAGAACGGTACGCGCGTTCATGAGGGGCCTCGAATTGACCGGGACGTGACCACACTGAAATTAGGATGAGACGGGGTCTGGCTCCAGTTCATGGTTCGTCCGTGACGAGGTTTGGGCCGAAAGTCGTCCATAGGGACCCGCAGGGCACGAAGCAAGCGGCCATTACCGTATACGCGAACCTCGGCTAATGGCCGCGAGCCAGCATGGAGCGGCCCACGAAGCCGTTTTGGCCGTCAGGTTCGTTTCTTTCTGGCCTATGGGACGCGCGCGATAGCTTTGGCATAATGAATTTGTCACAAGCCCACATATAGACTTCCCCTATGGATTGCCACAATCGTTCAAAGCGCCTCACTGTCCGTGCATGGGGCAACCTAACCCTTGCCGGTTTATGCTTTTTCTTGTGCGAGATGTCTGTCGTGTCCGCGCAACCGGTGAGCGTGAGCATTGATTCCTTTCGTGTTCTTAGGGTCCTCCCTGAGTCTGTTGATTTTGACCTAGAAGGATCCAACGACGGCTCAATGGGGCCAATCTGTTTGCGCCTGATCGCCACATCAAACGATGGCTTAACACGATCGGAAAGTTTCGAACCAGCAATGGTCCCAGTCGGCCAGCACCTGCACATTGCCGCAAGTGTCATTAGGCCGCGCAGTGAGCTGAGACCGGCGACCAGCTATCTGATGGTGATGGTTTATCGATGCGGGAACGACGTGTTCCTAAGACGCAAATTTGACTGGCAACACAGTTGGCCTGAATGGTCAGGAAATTTTCCCGGAGGAACGACAGTCGTAGACGCGGATTGGAGAGCAAGGAATCGGTGGTTGGCGTTTTCTGATAATTTGAAAGACGAAGACTTTGCTGCCCTCGATGCAGCGATGGAGGAATGGAATAGCCCCAAAGAGCGTGACCCGGACGGTGAATGGACGCTAGATGGTTGTAGAAGTGTGTTCGTGAATTATTCGGACAGGGACTGGAAGAAACGCCTCCAACGCATACAAGACTGGCGCGCATCTAACAAGAAGTCTCCCGGGGCGGCAATTGCAGAAGCAACCTATTGGGTTGCTTATGCATGGCGTATACGCGATAGTGAATACGCCGGGGATGTTGAGCGGGTGGCCCTGCGAATATTCGGGGAACGCATGCGGCGAGCGGAACAAGTCCTGAAAAACTCAAAGAGCTATGCCTCAAGCAATCCGCTTTGGTATGAAATCTACCTGGATGTTGCGGTTGCGACAAAGCGTAAGGAAGCGTTCGTTGTGCATTTGTTTGAAGAGGGCGTTCGCAGGTACCCGTATTTTGAACCGCTGTATACCGACATGGCGTCATTTTGGGCACCCTATGCTCCGACGGTTCGCGATAAAGCAGATTGGCGAAAGGTGAATAGGGTCGTTAACCAAGCGGTCGTACTGACGGCCGACATGGATGGAATCAGTAACTATGCGCGCATTTACGCGGAACTTAACGCGAAGCAGGGACGCGAGTTTGATCTATTTCGGGATGGCCTTGTCCCATGGCCAGCATTGAGGGATTCTTTCGAAGACCTTGTGAAACGCTATCCCAGCGCGAACAATCTTAACGAGTTTGCTGGGTTTGCCTGCCAAGCCGGTGATAAAGACACCTTCGTTAGGTTAAAGCTACAGATGAAGGGGCGCGTCGTACCAGACAAGTGGCCGGGCAACTATTCCCCGGATCTATGCGATCACATGTTCTCACGAAGAGTTTAATTTTAATTTGTCCCTAGCGAAGGGGGCGCGATGAATTCGATGAGATTGGGTGCCGGCGGATGGCCCGGGGACTGAGACAAATTATGCAAGCGCATTAGCCCAAGCAGACCATGTTTGCGCCGAGGTGTGGGGAGCGGAAGTCATGAGAGTGCGGCCCGGCAGCACCCGTTTTGGGCGGGCGTTGCCAAGCAATGGGGCGCTCACGAGGAAGGGCTCGTGACCGAGTGGCGGTGGGCGCATTCTGGCACGAACCTGTCTCAAGCGTGTATTCCCTGTAACAGGGAAAATTACAGGGGAAACGCATGAATTTACGGAGCATGCGCATGCAGCGACTGGCCTGAGAGGCGCGGCAGCGCCGTATCCCCATGGAATCTGCAGTCATACCCACCGAGAGCGAACAGGGAATTCTTGCGCCCGCAACAGGGAAGGGACAGGGAAACGATTCGACAGACTGGGAAGAGGCGGCAGTCGTGCTCTTCAAAAATCGGTTCCTTGTGGCACTTTTCACACCTGCTGATTCAACAAGCCGCAACCGTTCCCAGGTCAAAATGCAGTCGGCATCAGCATGATCGCGCGTTTGAAATTAGCGGGCCAAACTCTACATATCTGGCCTTTTGGACCGATAACAAGGCGAGTGATCATTAGTTTAACCATTCCTTGAGCGATCGGGACAGATACCGTGACCGGGCCACTAGCAAGAAGCAATCATGACAACCCTGACGGTCAGGGGAAATTACGACCCGAGGGCGACATCTTTACGGGTCATGCGGTTGGTCAGACAGAGGGTTGGATCGAGGCCACTCAGCTTCGTCCGGAACCTGGACCTCGTGGCCAGCCGATTATCCAAAGCCTTCTCCCTTTGTCTTTCGGTGATAGATCAGACAACAACCTCAGAGGGGTGCCTGCCGGACCGCTGGAAGGGCCACCTGTGATTGTTCTGCTCCGGCAGGTATCCCCGATCCCTGACACCGCCACCTGCCAGGAGGCACTGGAGCGCTTTAATGCCGAGACGGATCTTGTCGTGCTGCCGGTCGTTGACGAGAATCTCAGGCCGGTGGGCCTGCTCGAGAGGACTGCCTTTGTGGAGTTTCTCGGACGCATGTACCACCGCGAGTTATTCGGCAAGCGGACATTGACCTATCTGGGTATGCAGAAGGCTCGTAATCTGCCAATCGTGACCCCTATCGTGGTCGATGCCAATGCTCCCATCGACGATGTCGCCCGGATGGTTATGAATACTGGCATGCAACACATGATGACCAGTGTCATTCTGACCCAAGCTGAGTGCTATCTCGGCGTTGTTAATGGATCTGACCTGTATAGCGAAATATCCAAGCGCAAGCAGGCGGAACTCTTCATGCACATCAATCAAAGGAAAGAAGCGGAAATAGCCCTACAAGAACAACAAAGCAATTTGGAGGAGCTGATTGCAACGCGCACCTATGAACTGGAGGGGGCGCGAGTCGAGGCGGAGCGCCTGGCCCGGGTGAAGAGCGAATTCCTGGCGAACATGAGCCACGAGATTCGCACCCCGTTAAATGCCGTGCTGGGGTTTGCCCAGATTGGACAACGCGACAGCAAGGAATACGATTCGCAGAAGGGCTTTCATCGCATTTTGGATGCCGGCCAGCTGCTGCTGGGCATCATCAACGACATCCTGGATTTCTCCAAGATCGAGGCAGGCAAGTTCAGTTGTGAATCCCGGCCGTTCCAACTATCTCCCGTCATGGCCGTTGCCGCCAGCTTCGTGGCGGAGGCGGCGAAGCACAAGGGTCTTGGCTACGTCGTGGATGCGGCGTCGGACTTGCCGGAGTGGGTCCTGGGCGACGCGCAACGCCTGCAGCAGATCCTGGTCAATCTTCTGTCCAACGCCGTCAAGTTCACCCGCCAGGGCGAGGTGCGCCTGCGGGTGGCTCGGGACGGGGACGACATCTATTTCAAAGTGATCGACACCGGCATTGGCATGTCAGCAGAGCAGGTATCAAGGCTCTTCAATCCCTTCCAGCAGGGTGACAGTTCTACCACCCGAAAATACGGCGGCACCGGCCTGGGGCTTGCCATCAGCTGGAAACTGGCACAGATGATGGGGGGCGCGATCACGGTAGAGAGTGCGCCGGGCATGGGGAGCGCCTTTAC
>JBKQNQ010000286.1:0-6587 GCA_052145875.1 Thiobacillaceae bacterium | reverse complement strand
CGAGCTCAGAGCGCCCTCCATCAGAATGGAAATCAGCTGGTGCGGATTTGCAGACAAGACCCCCGATTCCAGTCCAACCTGGCTGTAAACAGCCGCGCTTTTAATGAGTTTCTTGTACACGTTTTCTCCTTGTGAAATTATCCGCCGCTCGAGGAAGTACTACTGCTGCTGTTGGCGTCGAAGGCGTTCATCTGCTGTGTCAGGTAGGTGCTTGTCTCGCTCATGCTGCTAAGCAGCGTATCCAGCGCAGTAAACTGGGCCTGGTAACGTTGCTGAATCTGGGTCAACTGGTTCTGCAAATCGGATTCCTGGTTCTGCAGGTCCTGGACGTCTGTGTTGAGCCCGGCAGTACTGGTTGCGAGGCCGCCCGTCGTACTCAGCGCATTGGTTAAACACTGGTTGAGCCGCTGCGCGATCCCTTCGGTGTAATTCACGCTGCCCCGTGCCCCGAGCGCGCCGCCCGAAATCTCTATCGAGAGACCCGCGGCCGCGTTTCCGGAGGTTGCCGTCAGGACCTGGCCAGCACCTGTTGCCGCTTGGCCATTGATTAGGCCGCTCACATCCTGACCGGATGCGGAGGTCGGAGCGCTACCCAGCAGCCCCGTCGCTGCATCGCCACCGGTTACAGTGACGCTGGAACCGCTGCCGTACAGGTTTGAGGTGATGCTTAGCGCACCACCGTTGGCGGATACGGAAACGGAAGTGCCCAAGGCATTGGTGATCTCCGACTGCAGTTCGGTCGCGAGGTCCGACGCCGAGGCGTACGTGCCCGGTTTAAGCGTGACGCTCGTGCTGGTCCCATTTACCATGAGATCGAGCTGATCATTGACTCCCGCGGTGATGGTCAGGCCGGCAGGGCTCGAGCCGGTCAATTGTCCCTGCGTGGCGAGTCCGGTCACCTGGACGCTGTAACTGCCTTCCTGGGTATCGGTTGTGGAGTTAACGACACTGATTTGATTGTCTGTGGCGGTGGCATTGGCCGCGAACAGCGATGCGACACCACTGTAGTTGGTGCTGAGCGCATTTTGCAGTGTGGTGCTATCAACCGCGAGCGACCCGTCATCCTGAAGCGTGACGCCGATGCTGCTTAAGCTCGAGAGTGTCGAAGCCGTGGTTCCCGTGAGGATCGAGCCCAACTGGGATTGCAACGATACGACCGTGTTGTCCCCCGTAAGCACCGAGGCCTGGTTGGTTGAGGCATTGTAGGCCGAAAGGCTCCCCATTAGGCTTTCGGCCGTGTTATATGAACTGACAAATGTCTGTATCGCGCTGGTGATCGTTTGCGTATTCGGGGCAATCGACACGGTAGCGGGTTGGCCCACATTTGTCGCGGCCAAGTTGAGCGTCACACCTTGTATCGCGCCGGTGACCGTATTGCTGGGTTCGTCGATGGGCACGCCATCGATCGTAAATTTGGCATCGAGCGCTTGGGTCAACTGGGTCATGTTCTGACCGGCGCCTACCGCAGCGGTCGGGTCGTAGGCAAGCGCAGACAAGCCCGCGGTATCGGTATTATTGCCATCGGCGTCGTTTGTCGTTATCTGCACGCTGTTGGCAGCACCGCTCTGATTTGAGGTGACGACCAGATGGTTGCCAGAGCCGTCATTGATGATGCTGGCAGTGACGCCGGCGTTTGCCGAGTTGATCGCGGCCTCGATCCCTGACAGGGTATCGTTGGAGCTGTCAATTGTAATGGTCGTGGGATTCGTGGCCGGTTTCGGTGAGAAACTGTTGGAGCTCGCGTTATAGGTGCCTAACTGGATGGTGAGGCTACCCGTCCCAATCACACTGCTCGTCGATGCGTAGGCACCCGAGTCAATTGTCTGCTGTTGAGCAAGTTGGGAGGTTTCAATTTGATAGCTTGCCGGCGTCGCGGTCGAGTCTGCGGTTGCAGACACCACGTTGCTATTCGAAGAGGTCCCACTGTAGACATTGAATGACTGGGGCGTGGACAAGGCCTGTACGGCAGTCGGGAGGTTGGCCAGGGCACTTTGCACCTGCCCGTAGGCGGAGATTTGTGACTGATCGGTTGCCTGCTGAGTCTGGAGGTTGGTCAGGGGCTGCTGTTCGATTGCCATCAACTGGCTAATGATGCTGCTCACATTAAGACCCGAGCCGATCCCCGGAGAGGATATCGTTGGCGCGGCAATCGTTGGGGAGAAGGCCGCGGTGGATGAATTCCCCAAGGATGAGATCGTCGTCATACTCACTACTCCTTACGCTTGCTGATCAACCGCCAGCCCCTGGAGTCTTGCGGGATCCTGGGCAATCTTGATCATCTGTTCATTTGGAATTTGAAGCAGAACCTGTTTGGTCTGCACGTCGATCATTTTGACAACTGTCTCGCCTGCTTCATCGGATACGTTGAACCGAATCTGCGACGAAGCCGACTCCATGAACGTGTTCGCCGCTTCGGTCGCTCTTTTTACGGCGGTAGCGGAATGACCCGCTGCACCCGGTTGCATAGAGGGCTGCGCACCTAAGGCGACATTTTCCGAATTGGAGCCCGCCGTAGGCGATAGGGAGCCCCCGGTAGGCGTGGCAGGGCTACCGGGGGGGGAACTAACGTTGGCGATCATCATGTCAGTCTCCGTGTTTCAAACTCCGGGATGGCGCGTATCGCCACCCCCGGACTTGCCGCTCATTACTGGAGCAGCTTCAGTACGACGTTAGGCATGGAGTTGGCCTGAGCGACCATTGCCACACCTGCTTGCTGAAGGATCTGGCCGCGTGTCATGTTTGCCGTTTCCGACGCAAAGTCAGCATCCATAATCTGCGATTCTGCAGAGGTCTGGTTCTGTACGGAGCTTTGCAGATTGCTGATGACCGTTTGAAAGCGATTTTCAACCGCACCGAGCGTTGCACGAGCACCGTTGACCTCGCCCAAGGCCGCGTCGATTGCCGTGATGGCTGCGGTGGAATCAGCGGCGGTGTCCACTTTGACGGTCGCGCCCGCTGCAATCGCGGTCTTCGAGGCCACAGCCGTGACATCTGTGCCGGTGACGGTAATCTGATCGGTTGCGTCCGCCCCGACCTGGAAGGTCAGCCCGGCTGCGGCAGCGGCACCAAGTGTGTTCGCCCCGTTAAAGTTGGTATTTCCCGATATGCGTGTGATTTCAGCCTGTAACTGGGTGAATTCCGGCGTCAGGCTTGCATTGCTGGTGGTTGAGTTGGCACCCTCTACGGCGAGATCGCGCATCCGTTGCAGCACATTCGTTATCTGGGCCAAGCCGCCATCGGCCGTTTGCGCCCAAGAGACCGCATTGTTTGAGTTCAGAATCGCTTGATTGTCGCCGTTGATCTGGGATTGCATGCCGGTTGCGATGGCGAGACCCGAAGCATCATCTGCGGCGCTGTTAATCCGCAGACCGGAAGACAGGCGCTCAATGGAGGTATTCAACGAGTTTTGCGAAGTGGTGAGATTGTTCTGGGCCTCCAGGGAAGCCATATTTGTATTGATGACGAGGGACATTTCATTCTCCTAATATAAGGTTACGATTAGTTGGCTTTGGGCCGCGAACTTCGGTCTGCCTCAGGCTCCCTGGGCTATCGAACCGCCGTTGTTTGAGTAATCGTCGTCCTTTGGAGTTTGTTTAATCGATTTCTTTAGGCGGCCACCGTTTTTTCCAGGTGCGACAGGGCAGGGGCCTTGCAGACCTTGTTTTTGCCGGTCCGCTTGGCTTCATAGAGGCCTTTGTCCGCCCGATCCATGACCGATTCCTGACTTTCACCGAATTCCCTAAGCGCGACCCCGGCGCTAAATGTAATTAGGATGCGATCGTTATTGTTCAGGAACAGGCGTTTGGTCAAGCCGCGTTGTACCCGTGTAACCGTGCTGACGGCGTCGTCCATATGGGTATTGGGAAGCAGAATCAGGAATTCCTCGCCGCCCATTCGGCCAATAACGTCCGTAACCCGCAATTCTTCCTTGGCAACCTGGACCAGATGAACCAATAGCTCATCTCCAGTCATGTGGCCATAGGTGTCATTCAACTTCTTGAAATCGTCGATATCGATCATTGCGGCGCACAGTGGGCTGCCATGGCGATCCGAGCGCGACGATTCCTTTTCGAATTCATGTTCCATGCCGCGCCGGTTAAGGCTTTGTGTCATTGGATCGATGCGCACCAGGGTGCTCATGTGAGTGAGATCAGCTTCAAGTTCGCTGATTCGCCTTTCGGCATTCAGCGCAGCTTCCTGATTCTTCTTCAATTCGTCATGAGTACGGCTCGTGCTGGCCTGAACCATACGAGTCTCGCGCAGAATATGTTCAAGAATGTTGCTCATTTCCAGGACGTCCTCGGTGTTGCTGATGCGCTCTGCATAGCCCGAGATCTTTTCCTGATAGTCACCGGTCGCCTCAACTGTCTCGCCAAGGCGATCGACAAACGTTTTCATTGTGCTTCTAAGCGTGCGCGTCGCCTCCCGCAGATTGTTCTTCACCAGCCCTTGTTTGTAGATCACATCCTTGAGGCACTTCTCCGCCTCGTCGTACATTTGGGGCCTGGCCGGACCTTGAATGACTTCTTTAATCATCTCCAGCTGGCCATGCAGCCAACTGTCGTCGTCCATCAACTCGCTGATGTTGTCGAGCAAAAGGTGCAATAGTCCACGCAGCTTTCCCTGTTCGTCCACGCTGTTTGCACTCTGCATTTCGATGTCTACACACAGGCGCTTGATGTCCCGGCCGATACTCTCATGCAATGGCGCGCTGTCTGTCTGTTTGATCCTGCCGGCGATGCGATGTGCTTCTTTTTCCAGGGTGGGAAGTTGTTTCAATCTGGGTGCCAATGCCTCTTCCAGCATGATGCACATCAGATTGCGCAGGTCCAATGAATTGTCTGTAACCCGGGCGGTTTCGGGAATCGCGGTGCCGCCGACAGGAAAAAGGGAGTTGGTCGACAGGTCGGCCAGTATTTTTGCGCATCTTGGCCAGTTTTCTTCCTTGATGGCTTTTTCCATCTCATCCAGAAACGGCGAGAGCGCGGGGTGTTGCTGCCTTAAGTCATCGGTCAGAATTTCCAAGGCGGTGACGGCGCCCGCGGTGACTGGAATCCCCGCGATTTCGTGGTAGAGATTCCGGTAGTTGTCTGGCGTTGGGATAACCCGACTCAACGCAAGTCTGCGCAGGGTCTCGCGGGCCACTTCCGTGGGATTGTTGACATTAACGTTGGTCGTTGGCTCAGACATTTCTCAACTCCAAATTGGGCGCAATACGGGTCTATGGTCTGGATGGTATGAAAATCAGGCCCGCGGTGATCACGAGATTAGACGGGCTAAAAGCCCGCTATTTGGCTGGATCGAAGATCAGAACGGCTATCGAGACTTATTCGACCAAACTGTGCTTGATCGCGTAGTGTGTCAATTCAGCATTGTTCTTGAAGTGCATTTTCTCTAGTAAGCGGGCTCGATACATGCTAACCGTCTTTACTGACAGGGACAGGGTAAGCGCGATGTCGGTAACGGTCTTTCCGGCCGCAATCATGCACAGGGTCTGGTATTCACGGTTGGAGAGGGATTTGTGGGGAAGAACCTCGCGCTCCCCGCTGATTTCGGATGCCAGTTCCTCAGCCAGCTCTGGGCTAATGTATTTGCGGCCGCCGGCTACCTGGCGTATCGCCTGCACCAGCTGATCGGGTGCACTTTGCTTGTTGAGATAACCTGAGGCTCCGGTCTTGAGGGAGCGGACCGCGTAATGCGCCTCTCGGTACATGGATAGCATCAGGACATTGAGGGTTGGATGTTCCTTCTTAAGCAGTTCGAGCGTTTCTAGACCATTGCGATCAGGCATCGAAATGTCGAGCAGTACCAGATCCCAAGGTTGAAGACGTGCAAGCTGGATGGCTTGATTTGACGTCTCGGCTTCTCCTCCCACCTCCAGATCGTCGGTATCGGCAAGAATCTGCTTCAGCCCTTCGCGGACAATGGCATGATCATCTACGATCATAACGCGGATCTTGCTACATGCCACCATGGCTAACCATCCTGTAACGTCCCCCGCAAGTGATTCATCCCCAAAGGTGAAGGGTCGACATTCATCGCTGATTTTCTAGGGTTTGTCTTGTCCGAGGGGGATATTCAATCGCACGACTGTCCCACCGTCCACACCGTCCCCAATCCACAGCTCTCCACCCAAGGCAGCGACACGCTCTTTCATGCCCAGTATGCCAAACGTTTTCTTGGCTTTCTTGGATGCGTGTTTCAGGCCGATCCCGTTGTCGGCTATTTCGAGATGAAGCCGGTGGTGCTTCCGTTCCAGGACGACGCTTAGTCGAGTCGCCAGGGCATGTTTGGCGATATTGGTCAACGCTTCCTGCACCACGCGAAACAAGGCCATTGACGTATCAGAATCCAACGGAATTTGGTCATGAGTTGTGGAAAATGAACATTCGATGTCCATATTCTGACAAAACTGCTTGACCTGCCATTGGACCGCTGAGACCAGGCCGAACTCTACGATGGTGGGTCGCAGGTTGGACGCGATGCGGTGCGTCGCCTCCATCGTTTGATCCACAATGGAGTTGTGTCAATCTTGCTGGGCAATGGAGATGGAACCTTCACTGAGGCGAGTGGGAGTCCGATTTCCG
>JBKQNQ010000285.1:0-3046 GCA_052145875.1 Thiobacillaceae bacterium | reverse complement strand
CCCTGCCGGCGTCCATGTTCCCTGGTTCTCCTTCACCCTTGCCCTGCTCATCAGCACCCTGAGCATTCTGTCCATCGGCTTTGTCATCGCCAGCCTCGTGCCCACGGCGCGCTTTGCCCAGCCTGCCGGCGCGGTCATCCTCTACCCCATGATCGCCTTTTCTGGACTGTTCATGCCCATCGCCTACCTGCCTCCCGTGCTCCACGCGATTGCGCGGCTGTTCCCCCTCACCTATGCCGTGAGCCTGCTCCAGGGCATCTGGATCGGCGACCCGTGGTCGGCCCACCTGGGCGACCTGGCGGCGCTCGCCGTCGCCTTCCTGCTCTGCACCGCCCTCTCGGCAAAGGTCTTCCGCTGGGAGTGACGAGGCATGCATGGTTTGGCCTTCCCCGCCCCCATCCGGTAAACTCGTTTTACCGGCGTTCACCACCACCCCAACCGGGCCTCAAAGGATTTTTCGCAACCAACGCCCATGCCGACCATCCAATCGATTGCAGGACAACTCGAGCCGCATCCAGACGTAGCCCTGATTGCAAGGGTGCGCGGTGGTGATATCTCGGCCTACGATACGCTGGTCCGCAAGTACGAGCGCCAGCTCTTTCGCATCGCCCAGCACATCACGCAGAATCGCGAGGATGCCGAGGACGTCATGCAGGACGCCTTCCTGAAGGCGTACGAAAAGCTCGAACAGTTTCAGGGCAACTCGAAGTTTTACACCTGGCTGGTGCGGATTGCGGTCAACGAAAGCCTGATGCGGCTGCGCAAGCGGCGCGCCGGCAAGATGATTTCGATCGACGAGGACATCGAAACCGAAGAAGGCAGCGTGCCGCGCGACCTGGCCGACTGGGCGCCCGATCCGGAACAGAACTACGACCAGTCTGAGTTGGCCGAGATTCTGCGTAAGACCATCCAGGGGCTGCCGCCGGGGTTTCGTATCGTGTTTGTTTTGCGGGATGTGGAAGGACTTTCGACCGAGGAAACGGCGGAAACGCTGGGGCTGAGCATTCCTGCCGTCAAGTCGCGCCTGTTGCGGGCGCGGCTGCAACTGCGCGAGCGCCTGAGCCGCTACTTCCGCAGGAATAATGGGTTCAGAGAATCGGGGGGTGAAAAATGACTTGCAAAGAGTTTCTCGCCCTTCTCGACGACCTGATCGACGAAGAGGTGACCCCCGAGATGCGCGCGGATTTGCAAACCCATCTGGGCCGCTGCGGACACTGCGAGGTCATCCTCAACACCACGAAGAAGACCATCGAAATCTACCGTTCTCATGAAATCTACGATTTGCCCGCCGGCCTGCGAGAACGCCTTCACGCGGCCATCATGGCCCGCTGCAAGAAGTGCTGTTAGCGGAGGGAGGCGGGGGTTTTAACCCCCGCATAAAGCCCAATGAAATCAATGGCGGCTTTAACAGCAGAGGAATAGAAATCGCTGATTTCGTTCCGAATCCTACCTCTTCCTCAACCCCCAGAGCCCACCTTCCTCAGTGCTTGCCGTACATCACCAGCACATCCTTGCGCAGTTCAGCGCGGCTTGATGCGCGCGTGTAGAACATATGTCCGCCGGGGTACTCGCGCACCGCAACCCGCGTCGGATCGCCCATCACCGGCATCTGGTCTACGGTAAGGATGGAGCCCATGAACGGGCAGGAGAGATCGTTCCACCCGTGCACGATCAGCACCCGCAGCTTGGGATCGGCCGCCACCGCTTCGCGCAACTGCGGCACCGAGCCGGTGCGCATATCGCCGTCGCTGCGCTCCCACTCCCGGCCCACCTCATAGGAGAGAGCGTTATAGCGCGCATCCACCTTCCAGCCCACCGTGCGCGTTACAAAGTCCACCATCGCCGTCGTCATCGGCGCAATCATGCTGGCCAGCAGCGGATCGTTGGCCCGGTCTCGCGGTGAATAGGGAAACGGGTCGAACATGGTCACATTCGAGTCGTACACCGAGCCCAGCTTGCCCTGCTCGCGGAAGACCTCGCGCAGATATGCTCGAGTCTCCAGCCGGCCGCCTGAGTACTTCACAAACGCCGGGTCCAGCCCCGTCAGATCCGTCACATGCTGGATCATTTTCTTGGTAGCCTCCTCATCGGTGCGCCCTTTGAGCAGCGTGGTCGCGTACTCTCCCTGCGTGTACGCAATCACCCCGGTCATCGCATCCGGCGTCAGCTTGTTTTCGCGTTCCAGATGCGCCGCCGAAATTGACGGCAGCGTCATCATCCAGGGCACCGGGGACAGATCGCCGTCATCCTCAATCGTCGGATTCAGATAAGGAGACACCAGCACCACGCCGTTCATCGCCACGCCCAGTTGCGACTGCAGGAAGTACGTGATGCGCGGCCCGCGGAATCCTCCATAGCTCTCGCCCACCAAATATTTCCTCGAACCCAGCCGGCCATTCTTCACCAGCCAGTCGTAGATGATGCGCGAAAGGTATTCGATATCCGGGGTCGTGCTGTAGAAGAGCTTCTTGGCCTCGTCTTCTTTTACTTCAGCCCGGCTGAATCCGGTTCCCACCGGGTCAATAAACACCAGGTCCGTAAAGTCCAGCCACGTCCCAGGATTGTCCGTCAGCACCGGCGGATCAGATGGGCTGTCACCCTCGTTGCCCACCTGCAAGTGCTTGGGTCCGATGGCGCCAAAATTCAGATAGACCGATGCAGCGCCCGGCCCGCCGTTCACGGCAAAGGTCACCGGCCGGTTCTCGCCTTCCCCCACTCCATTCAGGGTGTAAGCGGTCAACACAACCTCGCCCGCAACCTTGCCGTCCTTGTCGCGCACCGGCAATGCGCCCACGGTAGCTGTGTACTTGAGCGTCTTGCCATTCAGTTCCATCGTCTGCTGCACATGCGCTTCGGCCGGCAGCGGCGGCTGGGTGGACTTGTCAGCGGCTTTGTCGGCCGCCTTCTCTGCGGGCGCGGTCTTGTCGGCGCCAGCCGGTTGTTTGTCTGCCTGCGTCCAGCCGGGCCCGGCGAAAAACGCAAGACAGAACACCACGCACATCATCGGCAACAAACGTCTAAGGGCGAGTTTCATTCGGCAAATCTC
>JBKQNQ010000284.1:0-3720 GCA_052145875.1 Thiobacillaceae bacterium | reverse complement strand
CGGCCATCAGGTCGGGCCGCCCGACCAGGGCAGGGTTCAAACGCTCGAGCGTGCGATCGTCGAGCGGCAACACGCTATACTCAACCGCTTCTTTTAGAAAAAGTTCCTGCATTTCCTTTAGCTTCTCAGGGGCTTTCGCCGCCAGATCGTTCGCCAGGCTGAAGTCCGCCCGCGTGTCATAGAGTTCCCACTTGTCGTTTTCGAGCGTCGTCCGCGGTTTGAATTCCCACGGCGCTCTATGAACAGTTCCAGCCAGCCAGCCATCGTGATAAATGGCACGATTGCAGAAGATTTCGAAGTACTGCGTGGTGTGCCGACTCGGAGCCTTGGAGTCGGCAAAAGTGTAGGCAAGGCTCACGCCTTCGATCGGGGCCTGAACCGTTCCGTTCACGCTCTTCGGCTCTGGCAGGCCGGCTGCTTCCAGGATCGTCGGCGCAATGTCGATAACATGGTGCCATTGTGATCTCAGCTCACCCTTGGCCGTGATGCCCCTAGGCCAGTGGACGACCATGCCGTTCCGTGTTCCGCCATAGTTCGATGCAACCTGTTTGGTCCAGGTAAACGGCGTATCCCCTGCAACAGCCCATCCCGCGGCATAGTGACCGTAGGTCTTCGGGCCGCCAAGCTCATCATAATGTTTCAAGACGTCCTGGACTGTTTCCTGCACCCCGTTGAAGTAAGTCATCTCATTGAAGAGACCGTTCATGCCGCCTTCAGCGCTCGCGCCGTTGTCGCCCACGATATAGAAGATGAGCGTGTTGTCGAGCTGACCGGTCCCCTCAATAGCTTCAACCAGTCGGCCGATCTCCGTGTCCGCGTATTCCCCGAATCCGGCGAACACCTCCATCTGGCGCGCAAAGAGCTTCTTCTCATCCGGGGTCAGTTTGTCCCAATCCTTGATGGCTTCAGGCTTGCGCGCGAGTTTGGTGCCGGGGGGCACGACGCCCAGCTTGATCTGACGGGCGAGGGTCTCTTCCCGCAGCTTGTCCCAACCCTGGTCGAATTTGCCCTTGTACTTTGCAATCCACTCCTTCGGCACTTGGTGCGGCGCGTGGGTGGCGCCGGGTGCAAAGTAGATGAAGAACGGCTTGTCCGGCGTGAGCGATTTTTGGTAACGCATCCAGTCGATCGCCTGATTGGTCATGTCGGTCATAAAGTGATACCCCGGATAAGTCGGCGTCTCGATCTTGTTCATACCATCGTAGAGCGACGGCGCCCACTGGTTCGTTTCCCCACCTATAAACCCGTAGAACTTGTCGAAGCCCGAGCGGGTCGGCCAGCGGTCGGTCGGGCCGGAAGGGCTCACCTCCCAGGCCGCGGTCTCATGCGACTTGCCAAACGCCGCAGTGCTGTAGCCGTTCAGCCGCAACATCTCCGCTAGAGGCGCAATGTTGTTGGGGCGCTGCCCGGTCTGCCCCGGGAAAGTGGTGGCAGTCTCCGCAATCGAGCCCATGTTGTTCATGTGATGGTTGCGGCCGGTGAGCAATGCGGCTCGCGTCGGCGAGCAGAGCGCAGTGGTGTGGAACTCGTTGTAGCGAAGCCCCGCGTTGGCCAGGCGCTCCACCGTCGGCATGTGGATAGGCCCGCCGAAGGCGCTGGACTGACCGAACCCCATGTCATCGATCAGTACGATGAGGACGTTGGGCGCGCCGGCCGGCGCCTTGACTTCGAACCGAGGCGGCGGCGTTGCGTTGCGAGCATCCAGCACGGTGCTATGCGGGTACTGGGGTTCCGGGATCGGCAGCGTCGTGCGATCCAATCCTGTGTGCGCCGTAGCTGCCGCCGCACACAATACGGCCATGACAGCAACGGTGCAAACCTGAATGACCGATAAAAAGACTTTTGTCTTCATGAACTGATCCTTTCATGATTCGAATTGTTTGGTGTTCGGACCGGTATCCAAGCTCCCAACTGTCAGTTCTTCCGTGCCGGAAATATGCTTCGGGTTGCGAATAACGGACATCTATCATTAAACCGCTGGACCCCTTGGACTTTCAGGGGATCATGCCGCATTCGAACATCTTGTTGGCTATAGGGGCAGCTACTCTGTCGATGAATGCCTTGCGCATCTCGGGATTGGAGCGCAGAAGCTGCATGACCTTTTGTTCTTGGGCTGACTTCGGCTTGCTCTTTTTGATCTGCAGCTCCTGGCAGCTCGATTGCTGGTAATTCTGGATAACCTTGTCGGCGACCATGTTCATGATCGGGTAGTCCTGAGCGCCGGCGATGCCGACATAAAGAAGGGCCAATACCAGTGCGACAAGGCAAGAACGTCCTATCATGGCTTTCTCCTCATTGACTAAGTGCTTCTTTTGAGATCTCACAAGCTCCGCCACGCCTTTCTTTATGAGACGTTTTGGTCTTGGGCATCAGGCACGGCTGATCGCATGTCACCGGCAGAGGCGGATACCCGCTCTACCTTCTGCAATTCACTCTGATCTGGCTATTTCACCATTTAGATGTGCCCCACCCCCAGGTCTGCTAAGAGCATGGTTCCAGGGCGGTACACCGTGATTCAAGCACTGAACATGTGGACTGACGATTTCGCGTCAACCGGCAGGCGCACTATTTCTGCGCACAACCTATTTTGATTGTTTCTTTTCCTTCGCCACTTGCAGGATATGCTTCTTGCATTGCGGCGAGAGCTGTTTCTTGTGCGCTTTTAAACATGCGAGTTCCTCTTTGGGGGTCTTTGCACCCTGACAGAACTTCGCAATGTCTCCCTGGCACTCCCCGGCCGCCAATGCTGGGTTCTGAGACACCAACGCAAGACACATCGACATTGCCGTCACCATAGCCAGTTGAACCATCAGTCTGTAAACTTTCATGTTTTGAGTCCTTTCTTAGAGGTCCACATGAATTACGAACGTGACATTCCGGATACCCATTTGCTGAAACCGTGCTCAGTACCCCGCCGGGGGTTTAACGACGATGTATGTCGGCCCAGACCCAGAGTAGGCCTGACCATACCACGTGGAGCCGCACCGGTAGTAGCTGACCCCTCCTGCTACGACGACCGTGGGAGTGCAGGGTAAGGTTGCAATATAGACGGGGTGGGCCGACGCGGCTGCTGCGTAGCCGGCGCTCGCGCCGACCGCATAACCCGTAGCCGCTCCGACCGCCGCCCCTGCGGCCGCAGCTCCTCCATAGTATGCACCGCCCGCAGCTCCTCCATAGTATGCTCCTCCATGGTAGCTGTCCCACTGGTTGTTGTAGGCGCCTTGCCGACTGGCTTGGGCGCTTTGCCCATAGTTCTGGCGACTGGCCTGGGCGCTTTGCCCATAGTTCTGGCGGCTCTGCTGGTTGCTGCTTGCGCTTTGTTGGCGGCTTTGCTGATTGGCGCTCGTGGTTTGCTGGGCGCTGCTCTGGCGATTTTGCTGGTTGGCGCTCGAAGTTTTCTGGGCGCCGCTCATGCTTTGCTGGCGCTGAGCCTGGTTCTGGGTGCTGGTTCCCCGCGCCTGCTGGCCCGATCCTGACGCCCCGCCACTTCGTCCTCCGCCGCCGGAGAAGCTACCTCCACTGGCAGTTCCGCCACGACTAAAGCCTCCGCCGCCACCAGCTCCTCCGCCCCCACGCGAGGCGCCACCTCCTCCGCCACCACCGCGCGAGGCGCCGCCGCCACCTCCTCCGCCCCCGCCCCCGCCTCGGGCGGCGTTGACGTCAATCGCAAGAAACAGGACAAAAAGAATAATGGTGGCCACGGAAATCATGATTTTAGAT
>JBKQNQ010000283.1:0-5172 GCA_052145875.1 Thiobacillaceae bacterium | reverse complement strand
GCAGCGCCTTCCTCGCGCGCACGGCGCATGAGAATGTCGGCGGCTTGCAAGGCGCGGTGCTTGGCGCGGCGGTAGTTTTCGATCTCGGGATGATAGCCCGCATGCCACAGGATGCGCGCGACGACCGCCCATTTCGGCACCTTCATGCGCAACAGCGGAATCGGCGGCGAGGCGAGCGGCGCCTCCGCGAACAGCGGATCGGCAATGAGCTCGGCATTGGGCGCCAGCGCGCGGGCGCTGTCGACGGAGCGCTTGCGCCCGCTGGTGAAGATGGCGTCGAGTTCGCCGACGAGGTCCTGCAGCTCGTCGGGCGGTGCGCTTTCCGGGTCGAGACCGGCCTCCTCATAAGCGTCGATATAGGTCCGGAACTCGCGATGCGTCGTCCGCGGTGCGGTCGCAATGGCCGGCCTGCCGTGGCGGATGAGGATGATGCGCATCGCCACATCGCTCCCATGCTTGGTGGCGTCGCGGGCGGTGGCGCCTCCATCCTGCAGGTCGAGGTTTGTCATCGCCAATCGTCGCGTGTCCAAAGGTTACAAGCCCGGTGTGAAGCCATAGAAGCGAATACCACGCGGCGCGCCCGGAAATGGAGGTCCCGCAAGGGCGCACAATCTACAAAGCGAACATTACGATCAGGAGACAAAAGATGGAACAAGGGGCGCTGAACGGGAAAATGGCGGTCGTCACCGGGTCGGCAACCGGCATCGGGCGGCCGTGGCCGCCGGGCTGGCCCGGCGCAGGGCGAATATCAGCGCCGCGCCGGTGGCCGACCCAAGCGGGCCGGCGCACCGCAAGACATCGCAAATTCCGCCCATTTTCTGCAGCCGGGCATCCCGCCATGTCGCTGGCGAGTTGTCGCCGGTCGATGCGGGATTGCTCCTCTCGCCGGCAAGCGACCGGCAGTCGCCCGATAAGGCATCACTTGCACAAAGATTAGTCATATTACTGTTGCAACGCAACAACGCTGTTGGTTTTCCACTATCTGGGGGTGGAGAGAAGGGGATTTGGCGCGAAATTCTTATTGTCTTCCTATGATGCATCAAAGAATTTGACCTTGTTTTCTTATGCCGCGGGATTGGCGCCGATAACGCTCGATTCTGCCAAAAACAGGAAAGACGAGGTATGACGATGAAATCCTATGGCCCCAAAATCGCGTCGCTGTTCGGGCTGACGCTTCTGGCCGGAGCCACGGCGGCTTACGCCGATGCGCTCCCGACGCCATCCATGGCTGGCCCGTTGGCGGCCAATGCCAGCCCGATGAAATTCGACGCCGGTCCGCTGGGCGACATCTATGTCACCGGCGCCATCAGTGGGTTGGCCCTGTACCAGTCCAACCACAGCGAGACCGTCGGCGATCACGAGACCTTGCTGGATTTCACCAACGCGCAGGTTGCCGTCCAGAAAACGGACGGTCTTATCCAATTCTACCTCCAGGCAGGCGGATATTCTCTGCCCGCGCTCGGTTTGCCTTATGTGCGCGCCGCAACCGCGACGAATACGTTCGGACCCGTTCCCGTAGCCTATTTGAAACTCGTGCCCACCGACACGTTCAATATCGAAGCCGGCAAGCTGCCGACCTTGATCGGTGCGGAATATACCTTCACGTTCGAGAACCTGAACATCGAGCGCGGTCTGCTCTGGAATCAGGAGCCAGCCGTCAGCCGCGGCGTCCAGGCGAACTACACGATTGGTCCGGTGGCATTGTCGGCCGCGTGGACCGACGGCGCCTATACCAACCAATACAATCAGCTGTCCGGCTTGGCCACTTGGACGATAAGCTCGTCGGATTCGATTAGCGTCGATGGCAGCGGCGATTTGGGCCGAGTAAATAATCCTGTAATTACGTCAAACGCTCCCTATTGTATCTTCCATGGTGGGTGCTACGAGCCTGCGGTCGACAGCGAAGAGGTCTACAATTTGATGTGGACCCACACCTCCGGCCCATGGACGATCACGCCCTATGCCCAATATACGAACGTTCCGAATTACACATTTTGCGGCTGGTACATCTCGGGCACGTGCGTCCACCAGCGTACCGACGCGGCAACTTCCACTTGGGGCGGCGCTGTCCTCGCGAACTATGCGTTCGACTCCAATTGGAGCCTCGGCGGCCGTGTCGAATATATCGAGCAAAATGGCGGTCGTGACACCGTGCTTTACGGACACAACAGTTCGGCTTGGTCCTTTACTGTGACGCCGACCTATCAATACAAGGTGTTGTTCGCGCGTATGGACGTATCCTATGTGGATGCGAGCAGCTTGCACCACCATGGCTCAAGCCTCGACGGCGCCCCCGGTCCTGGCTTCGGCCCCAGCGGGACCGACAAAAATCAGACTCGCGTCTTGCTGGAAGTCGGCGTGCTGTTCTGAGTTCGTAATACCGTACCTCTCGACCCTCCCATCTTCGAGAGTGAAAACCCGCGGGCCCGCAAGGGACCGCGGGTTTTCGTTCGTCCGCCCCGCGCCCAGCAGGGAACCCAGACAACGATGGGGCCATAGCCAAAGCCGCCGTGATGGGCGACACGTCTATCATCGGCCTGAAGCGCAGCGGCTCAATCAAAAGCTGGGGTTGCGACAGCGACCGAATACCCTATCTTCGTATAAGGTAATAAGCGGCCCTGCCCCCTGTCTTCATATTCAGACGGAGTAATTGTCGATGGAAGAGAACCGACAGAAATTCGATGATGCAATAAGTCGGCTGACCCAGCCAGGTGCGCCCTATGAACTGGTCACGCAACGCATTGATGGCATCGACTATCGACTATTCAAGAATGCTCCGAAAACGCTGGCGGATTTATTTGAACCGGCCAGAAGTTTTGGCGAGAAGGAATTTTTGGTATACCAGCAAGAGCGGTGGAGCTTTAACGACTTGTTCGAACAAGCCGACGCTATAGGCCATCAACTGATCCACCGATTCAATGTCAAGAAGGGCGATCGGGTAGCTATCGCCATGCGCAATCTTCCCGAGTGGATGACGGCGTTTATCGCAATTACCTCCATTGGCGCCGTGGCGGTGCCAATCAATAGCTGGGGGACAACCCAAGAGCTGGAATACGCACTGGCCGATGCAGGGGCGACGATAGTCTTTTGTGACCAGCAGCGACTGGATTATCTGGCTACAAGTTTAAAGACACTGAACATACAGGCAGTGGTTGCCAGGCCCGAGATCAGGAGCCTCCCGGAACATTCCATATCAATGGAAGAGTTTATACGGGAAGCCAAAGGCGCATGCATGCCGGACGCCGACGTAGATCCCGAAGACCTGGCCCTAATTCTTTATACGTCGGGCACCACTGGCAAACCCAAAGGCGCGGTATCCAGGCATCGCAATGTCTGTCAGGCCATCATCGATATGGAAGCGACAGGTGCCGCCATTGCCATGGCAAACCCTGAAGCCACCGATGTCATGGTCAAGAAAGGGCTTGCCCCAAAATCATTATTGGCGGTCCCTCTGTTTCACGTCAGTGGCCTTCATGCGCAGTTTCTCTTAAATCTTCGCGGGGGTCGCACATTGGTGATGATGTACAAATGGGATGTGGAAAAAGCCTGCGACTATATCGTTCAAGAAAAGATAACATCCATCAACGCCGCCCCGTCCATGCTCTTACAGCTATTCGAATCAGAAAAATTTGCGCGCATTGACACCCACAGTTTGTTTGGCTTTGGCTGCGGGGGTTCGGCTTCGCCCCCCAAATTGTTGCAACTTATATTCAAAAAAATACCCACTGCTTTCCCGGGTGCTGGCTGGGGTACGACAGAAACCAATGCTATAGCCTCTTCTTTTAGTGGGGAGGCTTTTAAACTCAAACCCCACAGTGCAGGTTTTCTGCATCCGATTGTCGAACTGCGCTTTGTCGATGAAGAAGGCAATGAAGTAGCTGCAGGCGAGCGCGGCGAGATATGGATCAAAAGCCCAACCAACGTGACCGGCTACTGGAATGCACCCGCCGTCAACGTCAAAGAATTCAAAGATGGCTGGTTTAGAACCGGCGACATTGGATACATCGACAGTGACGGCCATCTAATCATTTGTGACCGGGCCAAGGATATGGTGATCCGCGGCGGTGAAAACATTTACTGTGTCGAAATAGAAAGTCTCATCGCCTCTTATCCCGGCGTCTTGGAGGTGGCTGCATTCGGTATACCGGACGAAGCGATGGGCGAAGCGCTGGTGGTTATCATCACCAAGGCTGATGATAGCGACATGAACGAGGACGCCATCAAGCAGTATGTTGGCGAGCATTTGGCAAAATTCAAGATTCCATCTCTTGTTCAAATTACAGGCCAAAGCTTTCCACGCACTCCTACCGGCAAGGTGTTGAAGAGGGATATGAGAAAGAGGTTCTTGGATCAACTTCACGACCAGACTGGCGAGCTGTTGAAAAATCCATAGCAGGTTCTGGCATTTGGTGATTCTGACGTTGCTCCTGTCATCATATTTCCGAGGGAAACAAAATGACCTGCTTCGTATTAATTCACGGAGGTGGCGGCGGATCCTGGACCTGGGAGCGGCTGATGCCCAAGCTTGATGCGCCGTCAATCGCAGTCGATTTGCCTGGACGCGGCCGTAACCCGGCCCCGCTCGCGGGCGTCACGCCTGGGATCTGGACCAATTGCGTCCTTGGACTGATCGAGCGGCACGACCTGCGCGACGTGGTGCTGGTCGGCTACTCTCTGGGCGGAATGACGGCTCTGCGCGCCGCCGCTCGTGCGCCCGAGCGACTCAAACGCCTTGTGTTTATCGCCGCGCCCATTCCTGAGCCGGGACGTTCAGTGGCCGATTTGGCTTTTGAGGCTCACGGTCACCGGCCAGTGGAGGAGATAGATGCGGGGCTTTCGATCGACGTATTACGCCACATCCTCGCGCCAGATCTGGATGAGGCCACGCTCCAGTGGGTGGCGCGCCACAATGTTCCCGATGCCCGGCGCCCGTATATGGCACCAGTAGATCTCACCGCGGCGCATGGGCCGGTCCCGCGAACCTACATCCGCACCGCGCTAGACCACGCCATGCCGCCCGCCTTCCAGGATCGCTCCATTGTGCAGGTTCGAGCCGACGAAGTCATTCCGATCGAGAGCGGTCACGGCGTCATGCTATCCCGGCCCCAATGGCTTGCGGATACCCTTAACGCCTACATTTGAAAGAATTGCCTACCGCTTAGCGTTAAAGTG
>JBKQNQ010000282.1:0-3348 GCA_052145875.1 Thiobacillaceae bacterium | reverse complement strand
TCGACAGCCACCGTTTACCCTTACTTACTTATTGTCGCGTCCATTCCGCATGACGCCAAAGCGGTCCGGGGTGTGCGCGCTCGTAGCCGTCCTTCGCGACATCCATTCCAGCTTCGGATTCCCTGTCGTCCCGTTGTGCTTAACTATGTCATTGATCGAAACAGTTGTCGATAACGCAGCAGGGGGATAGTAAAGTTCAATCGAGTTTTGCGGAACTGCATTCTCCAGCTGCGTTGTCACACCCTGAACTGCAAGATATAGGTTGTCTGTGCCAGGAGTAATTACCGAGATGACGTCAGTATCGTCCGTACCCAAGAAATTGATGGCGATCAACCTCGGAGTCGCAGGAACAGTGGCATCGAAAGCAAACATGATCCCAG
Source organism: Thiobacillaceae bacterium (assembly GCA_052145875.1). Lineage (GTDB taxonomy): Bacteria > Pseudomonadota > Gammaproteobacteria > Burkholderiales > Thiobacillaceae > DASQBT01. The sequence goes on along the minus strand of JBKQNQ010000282.1, from coordinate 2,968 downwards.
CGGATGTTCCCACGTAGGTAACGCCATTCTGGGAAGCGAGACTGAACGCGGGTAGAATTCCGGCGCCGGTACTTGGAGAAGGAAACGCGTTCAGGTACGGAAGTGGCTGTTGATATAGCTGCTGGGGATGAGATGGATTCGAAATGTCGACCATTACGACTCCCGAACTGTCTGCTGCCAACATGACGGCCGATCCCGCTACCTGCACAACATCCCACACCGGCGCACTCACGCTCGGCGAAAACTGAGATAGCATCGCAGGAGCAGCCGGGTTCGAAACGCCAAATACCAACAGCCCGCTTTGTCCTGCAGCTACCAGCAGCAGCGTTCCTGAAAGCTGCATGGTAGACGGCGCCGACATCGTTACGCTGGCAATTTGCTTGGGTGATGCCGGAGTTGAAACATCGAAAACGACCAACCGTCCGTCCCCAGTGCCAGCAAAAAGTGTGTTGCCTGACAGCGCCAACGAGTTCACCGGAATCGCCACGCTGCCGATTTCAACCGGAGATTGTGGATTGGACGCATCCACGACCTTCAGGCTATCCGCAAGCCCCAAGAAGACAGTTGTTCCGGAAACCTGAAGTGCAAAGCTCGAATCGTTTGGATAGAACAGAGTCCCGAGAAGGTTTGGTGTGTCCCCGCTCAGGTCGAAACACCCCAATCCTCCCGCCCCCGACCCATACACTGCTGCCGCATAGAGGGTCTGCTGCTGGATAACCTGGTCGTAGATGTAAACAAACACTGGATCGTAGGTCGTCGCAGACAGAGGGCCGCCGCTCGGGGACACGCTGTAGACCGAGAATCCGCCCGTCCCGTCCGCCGCATAGAAAACGCCGTTGCTCGCCCATGTCGCCGTAGAGGGATTAAAAATGTTCGCGTTCGAAAGATCGGGAACGTTCGCCTGCACCGTTGGACTCATTGGTGAACTGATGTCCACAACCGCGTAGTTGAATTTGTTGCCGGGCACCAGGAGGGCGCTGCCACTCACCAAAACGCTATTTCCGGCCACTCCCCAGACGGCCCCGAGCGGCAACGGTAAAGTCGCGGTAAGAACGGGCGTAACATTCGAAATGTCATAGACCTTCGAGTCGGCGAAGAGGAGGCTGCCCACGACACTAAGGTGATATTCGCTCTCGGAACCGGTGCCCCCACTCGTGACGACGGTTGACAGCTGACTCGGCGGCGATTGGGAAATGTCATAGGTCCCAATCGTAAAAGTAATCGTGTTATCTGAGTCGGTGAGCCACGAAATGTAGACGATGTTTCCATTACCAGAGATACCGCACACTACAAATCCACAAGACGATGGTGCGGGCAGGTCGTAATGGTTGTGAACCAGCGTTCCTGTGCTCATGTTGTAGAGATCAATGGGCAGGGTCGGCGGTATCACATCGGGAGGGACATAATCAAGGACATACAACACTCCATTGTTCATCGTCCATTGCCACGGCTGGGCGACAGGAAGAATCTCGGTAACCGCCGGTACCCGCGATGTCAGGCTATAAACAATGAGATAGTTTGAGTCGAGGCTGATCAGGGTGTTCCCATATGTGAATAAGTCGGCGGGGTAATTGCTGGCGGCTTCGACAGCGTTGATCCAGACCGGTTGGTCAGGATTGCTTATGTCGTAAACATCGAGCGCTTCATACGGTGGCGCGGGCGCAGGCTGGTAGTAGGCTCCACTGGTCAGGGCATAGGCTGTGTTCCCGCTGACCGCCACGGCCTTGACGAATGTCTCTTCCGGGGGCGTGTAGACGGTGAAGTCGGCATAGTCGTAGACCCTGTTGACCAGTCCAGGGAAAGCCCCGGAAACGGCCACGGATGTCTGCTCCGTTGTTGATCCTGCAGTAGCCGCTACCGGCACAGGCCCAGCTTGGGCAACGACCGTTGGAGCCGTAAACAGGCCACCCGATTTGATACTCCCACCCCCAGCCAGCACCGACCATTGCGGCGAAAGAAAAGATCCACCCTGAAGGGCATCGAGCTGAATGGTGTTCCCAACATCGACTATCGGACTGGACGGCGTAATCCGGAAAGGCAGAATGCGGAGCAGGACGGTATCGCAGGAATTGGTGTTCTGGACGCAACCCGTCACCCGAGAATAGCTTTCCCTCGAAACGACCGGCGCGTGGAACAAGCCCTGCGCGCTAATGCTGCCTGAATCCGCCTTCCAGTTCACAACATTTGGCGTGTTCGCTCCCAGCAGCCGCCAGTCAGGCTGCAATGTCTCTCCGGATGAAAGGTCCTTGTTTGAAGCATGAACGAGCAAATTTGGCAGCCGCGTAAGGGTGATGGTGTTGGTCGTCTCATTAACGCCCTGGAACGGGGTGAGATTCACGTATATCGGCCCCGTTACCGTTCCGAACGGAACCGTAGCTTTGATTTCACTGTAGGAAATCTGTTGGAGAGGCATGGAGATACTCGTGCCGTTGATGCCAGAGAACACCACCTCTGTGGGGCCGTACAAGTTCTGGCCGTTAATCGTTATTTGCTCACCGGCACTCGCTGCCCCCTGCGTGATCGAAGTCAATACCGCAGGAGCATAGACGATCGCGGTGGAAGTGCCGAATAAGTACGAGTTCTGCACGCTTGTGGCCGTGATGGCGACGCTACTCGGATTGGGCGGTGTAGCCGGGGCCGTGTACTCGCCCCCAACAATCGTCCCGAAGGTACTATTGCCTCCATTGACGCCATTTACCGACCAGGTCACGCTCGCATTGAACGGACCGGTTCCCGTGACCTGTGCGGTGAACAATTGGCTCGCTCCAGTCAGGACCGGAGAGGAATTGGGAGTTACGACTACGGAGTTGACTTCGGAAGGTGGTGGCGGAGACGGCGGTGTCGGCGAGGTCCCGCCAGAGCCACCTCCGCAGCCTACCAGGGTAAGAAAAGAAGCCAACACGCTAAGGCAAACCTTCGCTGCGGGGTTGAAGGTGCTTGCTCTTCTCACGAACTGGCGAAAGGAGCG
>JBKQNQ010000281.1:0-14987 GCA_052145875.1 Thiobacillaceae bacterium | reverse complement strand
GGTACATTACCCTCGACCCCGTCAAGGTCACCGAACTCCACGACTGGGTGCGAAACTCAACGCATCTGCAACGCCATGATTCCAACACTCAATGATAAGGAGTGCATTATGAATCCACCGTCGAGATACCCAAGGGCCGAAGTTTGCCATTGGCTTTCGGGATGAACACTCTCCGGATGGGGTCCGGTCGGTAGCGCTCTTCTCTTAAGGCCTGCGCCAGTTCGGCCAGCCATCGCTGCACCCCGTACGCTTCGACATCCGCGAAATCCTGATGATCCACGCCCGGCGCGCCCTTGTTGGAGCGGCACTGGGCATAGGCATGGGCCAGAATGTCTTCCCGGTATAGCTTGTCGTACAGAGCGTAGAAGCGGTAGCCAGCTTCGGACTTCGCTTTCGTGTGTAACGCTCTCTGCAGTTTCTGAACACTGATCGGAGTTGCTAGGTTACCCAATCTCCACGTCCTCACTACGTCTTGCGTTGATCTTGAACTGAGGCCCCTTCCCTCCATCGGCATTACCCGATTTCCCCAGTAGTACGGGCCTCTCCGCCACCCCAGGGCGCCCAGCCTGTCCGTCACCGGCGTCTGGTTGGTCATCCCGGACCACGCCAAGGGGCTTCCCGTGTTGCGCGCGCTTCCCTTGTGTGCATGCAGTCACCACTACCCCGGTGCAGCGACTGCGGTTCCAGCCTTGCTCATTTCCGCAGCCGTATCAGCCTTCCCCAGTAAGGCTGCTGGGTCGGCCTGCACGATGTCCTTTTCGAGGTTTGCTCGGCGTTCACTCGCGTTACGGCCTGCACACTCGCGCTGTCACCATATTTTGTGACTCGCTAGCCGAAGGCTTCAAACATTTCGTTACCTCCATGTCCGCTCCGGTTACTTCCGGCTGGAGCATTTTGCCGGGTGGGGCTTGCACCCACTGGGAAGCGCCGCCTTTGCACGGCGCACGCCATTACGGACCTTTGTTCATCCGCATGGCCTGGCACAGCGCTGGCACCTACCGCACCGGTGACGGCCGCGGCGGCGCAGGTCGCGGCAACCAGCGCTTCGCCCCACTCAACAGCTGGCCTGATAACGTCAACCTTGACAAGGCGCGCCGGCTGCTGTGGCCGATAAAGCAGAAGTATGGCCGGAAAATCTCCTGGGCCGACCTCATCATCCTCGCGGGGAACGTCGCCATGGAATCGATGGGCTTCAGGACCTTCGGATTCGGCGGCGGACGCGAGGACATCTGGGCGCCGGAGATTGACGTCTACTGGGGCAATGAACAAAAATGGCTCGATGACAAGACGCGCTATTCCGGCGAACGCGACCTCGAAAATCCACTAGCTGCGGTGCAGATGGGCCTGATCTACGTCAACCCGGAAGGCCCGGGCGGCAACCCGGATCCGGTCGCCTCCGGCCGCGACGTGCGCGAGACCTTCGCCCGCATGGCCATGAACGACGAAGAGACGGTCGCGCTCACCTGCGGCGGCCACACCTTCGGCAAATGCCACGGCGCGGGTCCAGCCACCCACGTGGGGCCTGAGCCCGAAGCAGCGCCCATCGAGCAGATGGGCCTGGGCTGGAAGAGCAGCTTCAAGAGCGGCAAGGGCGGCGATCAGATCGGCAGTGGTCTAGAAGGCTCGTGGACGCCCACGCCGACGAAGTGGGACATGAGCTACCTCGACATGCTGTTCGGCAACGAGTGGGTCGTGGAGAAAAGCCCCGCGGGCGCCTGGCAATGGACGCCCAAACGGGAGACCGACAGCAATCAGGCGCCGGCTGCCGACGATGCCTCGAAGCGGGTCCAGATCATCATGACCGCTGCGGACATGGCGATGCGCATGGATCCCATCTATGAACCGATCGCACGGCACTTCCACAAGAATCCGGAAGAGTTTGCCGACGCCTTCGCGCGCGCCTGGTTCAAATTGACCCACCGCGACATGGGACCGAAGTCGCGTTATCTCGGCCCCGAAGTGCCCAAGGAGGATCTGATCTGGCAAGACCCCATCCCGGCCGTTGATCATGAACTGGTGAAGGATGCCGACGTGGCCGCCCTGAAGGCCAAGGTACTGGCGTCCGGGCTGAGTGTTTCAGAACTGGTCTCGACTGCCTGGGCGTCGGCCTCGACGTTCCGCGGCTCTGACAAGCGTGGCGGCGCCAACGGTGCGCGCATCCGCCTTGCGCCGCAGAAGGACTGGGAAGCCAACCAGCCGACGCAACTGGCCAAGGTGCTTGGCAAACTCGAAACCATCCAGCGTGAGTTCAACACGGGAGCCAAGAAGGTCTCAATGGCCGATCTAATCGTCCTGGCCGGCTGTGCTGGTGTCGAGGAGGCCGCAAGGAAAGCGGGCCATGCCGTAGCGGTACCGTTCACGCCGGGCCGCATGGACGCATCGCAGGAACAGACCGATGTGGTCTCCTTCTCCGTGCTCGAAACGTTCGCTGATGGTTTCCGCAACTACCAGAAGGGCAAGTACTCCGTCTCGGCCGAAGAACTGATGCTCGACAAGGCACAGCTGCTGACGCTCACGGCGCCCGAGATGACGGTGCTGGTCGGTGGCATGCGCGCGCTGAACGCGAATGTCGGTCAGTCCAGGCACGGGGTCTTCACCAAGCGGCCGGGGGCGCTCACGAACGACTTCTTTGTCAACCTGCTCGACATGGGCACTGCGTGGAAGCCCGTTTCGGACGTTGAGAGCGTGTTCGAAGGGCGCGACCGCAAGACTGGCGAAGTGAAATGGACCGGCACCCGCGTCGATCTGATCTTCGGTTCGAACTCCCAGCTCCGCGCGTTGGCTGAAGCCTATGCATGTTCGGACGCGCAGGAGAAATTCGTCCGCGATTTCGTGGCCGCATGGAATAAGGTGATGAACCTGGATCGCTTTGACCTTGCGTGATCTTGGAAGATAGGTCTTAAAAGCCCCTTACGCGCAGCCTCAACCTGGCTCCGGTATCCCGGAACAGGGGTTGAGGTTGCGCGAATCTCTGTCCGTGGCTGGGCGTATTGAAACGACTTTGGTGTTCAGCAGGGTGTTTGATTGAAATGACAAAGAGCGTGTTTGCGGTGCTTTACAGTCTGGTGATGATACCCGTCATCGTTGGTGTAGATTTGCTTTTCTTTAAGAATCGATTCTGGGAACGGCTCATGGTGAACATCGGCATTGTCTTGGTGTTTGCGGCCTTCTATTTGAGATTCCTAAAGAATCCGTAAGCTAAGCCCCGCGGCACCATCTTGTTTCCCAGATTACGGCCGCTGACCTACTCATTGCAGCCGAATGGGGCGTAGGGCCTCAATGACCGTTCAGGCCGAACTTGGGTCAGCCAGTCGGAAGATCCGACCGGCAGCTTGAGGATCATAAAGCGGCCAGAACTCTTGCGAATGCCATCCGGCCGTTCAGGTTCGGGAGTGTGAGTTCGCTATTTTGGAGAGCAGCCATCAGCTTGAATTTCCAATCAACGGCCAGTGTGGCGTGCATAGCAGGCTACATGACGGAGACAAGGAGCCGTGCAATCCTTCGACACGACCGGGGCCACTGATTTTCAAGCCACGCAGGTGGTATGTGCGCTTGGCACCACCGATACCCATTGAAATCGGCCTGTTTGGGCCAAAAAAAGATAGGACAATTTATGCTTAATTTTGTGCTGGTAGGCGAGATTATGGTTGGACCGGGGCGGCGCTATCGGACCTTGGTTCGATTCCCCGGCCAGGAATTGCTTTAATCCCTGGCCAATTTATGGTTAACGGCACAGTCGTTGTGTCGTGGAACCGCGTTGTCTATCCGCTGAGTGGCGCAACACTGGCGTTCCCGGTCTCCCTGAAACTGTAGACCAATCAGTTCCCTTCAGAAGGTTCGGCCCGCCGAATGGCGAGCACTTGGTCCACCCGATTCCGGTCTACGTCAACCACCTCAAAGTCCCAGTCGCCGCAGGAAAATTGCTCGGATTTGCGCGGTATTCGGCCGAGGGAAGCGAGCACGAAACCACCCACGGTGTGGAAGTTCCCTAGGTCTTCGTCGGGGACAGAGCGAATTCCCAGTTTGTCTTTCATTTCGTCAATAGCCAGCAGGCCATCGAGCAGCCAGGAACCATCGGGTCGACGCACGGCCAAGGCATCTTCCTGGGCATCGGCGAGGGGCATCATTTCGCCCACCAGGGACAGCATTACGTCATCCAAAGTGACGATGCCTTCGGTCACACCGAATTCGCTGACTACAAACGCGAATGTGGTCTTTTGCTGGCGTAAGGTACGCAGCAGGTCAATCAGAGTAAGTGTGCCCGGCACGAACAGGGGCAATCCGAGAGGAATCTCGGCAAAATCTAGCTCACCTTCTATAGCCGCCTGCAGGATATCGTGACTCTCGGCGATTCCGATGACTTGCTGCAAATCGCCTTTGCAAACCGGCAGTTGTGAATGAGGCGCTTCTCGCAGCAGTCTGAGGTTACGCTCACGAGGGGCGAGCAGGTCCAGATAAGTGACGTCGGCGGACGGGGTCATAATGGCGGCAAGTCGCCGGTCCTCCAGGCGCATGACGTTACCCATGAGATGGCTTTCTTCCGGCGCAAAGGACCCCATTTTAGCCCCTTCATCCACAAAGGCGAGGATATCCTCCACGCTGGTGATTGCGGGCGCGGATTCAATCGGCAGAAGTGCCAGGACCCGGTCTGCTGCCCAGGAAAGGAAATGGATCGCCGGCGACAGGACTCGTATGAAAAACGCCATAAAGGGCGCGCACATGACGGCTACCCTATCAGGATGGGCGATTGCGATACGTTTGGGGACGATCTCACCCAGGATGATTGAAACAGCGGTCACGATGATGATCGTGACGGTGAACGAGATTGCTTCCCGCCATTGGGCAAGCAGGGGGAGGCCGCTTGGAATCACGGCTGCGATGGAAGCGGATAGCGCCGATTCTCCGTAGATACCCATCAAAAGGGCAGCGGCGGTGATTCCGGTCTGCGTTGCCGCCAATAGACGGCTGGGGTGCTCTTTGATGGCGATGGCGACGGTGGCCCCTTTGTGCCCTTCATTGGCCATTTGGGTGAGCCGGCCACGTCGCGCTGAGGCGAGGGCCATTTCAGCCAGAGCAAAGAACCCGGAAATAACAATGAGAAAAATAAGTATCCATAGGGCGTGCATGATTGACGTTCCTTCGATTGGGGAACCCGCACTATTCTAACAAGTGACCCGTCCCTAAATGACGCACCTGGGGATAGCAGATGAAGTCGGTAAAAAAACGCAGGCCCGCTTACGGGCGCTCAGGCAAACACTACTCCGCATTCTGGCCGTTGATCTCGATGGCTTCGAGGCCGTCGAGGACCACCCTGCCCACAACGCCGGAGGTGCGGCCTTGATGTCGACGCTATCTGCCCATGGGGTTGACCGATCCCAAGACGTCAACGTTGCGTTCTTTCGGTACTAGAAGCCCAGGGCCGACGTCACCTGCTGGAAAACGATCTTGAGCCATTACGGAAGCATTCGGCCCGGGAGATAGCGGGGCCAGGAAGGAATTGAAGGCGCCTGCACAGGCGATGCAAGGCCCGCGCTGCCCGCCGGAATCTATGGTCCGCATCCGGGACTGCGACTGGGGGTGGTCCAAAACGTGTAAACCTCACAATCATCCGGTGCAGGCCGGCGATCGGCGGGAATCTCCTTTCGGACCGGCGGCAAGACCCGCAGATAGGCAATCAGCGCATGGATGTCTTCGTCATCCCAGTTGGAGGCGTGGTCCCAAGTCATACCCTGCCAGTGCAACATATGGCCGTCCCGGCTTACCCCGCTGCGAATCGCCCTCGCGATTTGCGCATCGGTCCACCCGCCGATACCGGTGTCACGGTCCGGCGTCACATTGCGCGTCCAGAGGGTACCCATCGGCTTCCAGCTGATCTTCAAGCCGCCGCTGCCATCATTGGCGTGGCAAAGCGCACAAGAGGCTATCGTAAACAGGTAACGTCCGCGTTCGACCAGCGCGGCGCGCTCCACGCTGCCGAGCGACCCCCGATCGGGCTTGAAGATGCCCGCCGTCGCGCCGGCGACGATTTGTCGCGGCGGGATCACCGTGAGCTGCGGCAAATCGTAGATCAGCGCACCGCCCGCGCCCGCAATCAGGAGCACCGCCACCCCGAGCATCACGCCGACTCGGCCGCGGCCAGTCGCCGGAAAACGACGCTCGCGCGGGCCGGCGTAGACAAAGGCCGCCGCGCCCAGGACCAATACCAGCCACTGGGTGGCCACCAGTGCTTGCTGTATCGTGCCGGGGCTCGGCCAGTGTTCGTCAGCCGAATCGACCCAGCCGAATCCTTGATCGGCGTAGGTCAGCACCGTGGTCGGTACCTGCGGCAGGGGGCGCATCAGCTTCGCTACGACCGTCTCGAGAAAGCCGTAGTGCAAGGGTGGCGGGATACGGTTATGCACCGGGGTCAGAGTCTTTAAATAGCGCGCGATCGCCATCGCGTCATCATCGCTTAACGCGTTAAAGTAGGCCCAGGGCATCCCGAAAATTGTTAGCACGCGGCCATTGGAACGCCCATCGCGCAGCGCCGCCACGACTTGTTCATCGGTCCAACGGCCCAAACCGGTCTGCGGATCAGAGGTCAGATTGCGGCTCACCAAGACCGCGTGCGGGTACACCCCGATACGCATGCCGCCGGCGAGATAATGGTCGTCACTCCGGTAAATGCCCGTCGCGTCAATCATGGTATGGCACAGGCCGCAGATCTGGGCGTGGACCAGGTAATGGCCGCGGTGTGTCAGATCGCGCCCGAAGCCCGGGCCGTCCAGCTTGCCACCCGGCGCCCATGGTGGCGTGCGCGCCAGCGAGCGTACGTAATTCACCAGGTCCCATCGCTCCCGCGGTGTGGCATCGGCAGCGAGCGGCGGCATCGGACCAGGGGCCAGCCCTATCGAGATCCGCAGCCAGATCTGCTCGGGCGCGCTGCCACCCCGGAAGGTCCAAGGCGCCGTCAAGTCGCGCGCAATGACGGGATAGCCCTTTAAATCTTTGAGTTCAAGTCCGCCGCGGCCGTCGGCGCCATGACAGCCGACGCAGCCGCGCCTCTCGTACGACTGCCGGCCGCGTGCAATGCTCGCACTATTCGGCGGCTCGGCTGCCGTCGGCACCAGCGCCGCTGCCGGCCTTGGTTGGAAACCGGCGACATTGATTTAATGCAGTCGACCACGGCGCGAATCTCTGCCTTTGTCAGCAGGTCGTGCCAGTAGGGCATGCTGCTTGCGGGCAGACCGTCCGCAACGACCTTAATCAGGTCGGCGTCAGTCGGGGCCTCGCCAGCCGGTGTCGATTTGTACTTAAACTCTCCGAGCGTAAAACCGCGCGGGCGCGGTATCAGCGACGGCGCAGCCGGGCCGTTTCCGCGGCCGTCCGGACCGTGACAGACCGCGCAGCGCTGCGCGTAGACCCGTGCGCCCAGTGGTGTTCCTGGGGGAAGACCCATGCCGGGGGGCCATGTAAGGTCAGCGTAAACACGTGGGTCCGACTGCCAGCGTTCGACGGGCTGCGCGTAGCCGACGCGCGCATTCCACGAGCGGCCCAGATCCAGTACCGCCAGCACCACCAGCGCGAGCAGCGCGACGCGCCAACGGGACGCCAACAGCCACCCCACAAGCTTACTCAGCATCGCGAGGTCCGCCGACAACAGTTAGGCAGCGTTCAGACGGCACCCTCTTCCGTCGGTCCCGACCTTGGGTTGGGACGAGAGTTGGAGGACCCCGAACCGCAATTTCCCAGATTCGAATTTGCATCGGTACGGATCCATGATCATTCGAGCAACTTCTATCTTATAAAGCGGTTGCCGTATCGCAAGTCGAAGTCTCACGTCATTTCGGTACGAAGCCCACTCCCTCGAAAGGATGTCATTGGCGAGCACGGCTCCTGTCAATGTGCGGATTCAACCGGCGGATGCAAGACACTAGACACTGCCTAAGCAGAAGGACTGTTGTCGATGAAGCAAAGCCCCCGGATCTATCACGCGGGAGCCCGGAATGAGGCGGTGACGCGCCGTCGACTCGCGACGTGCTGCGTTCAGAACGGGAAGCTTCGGGCTGTTCACGGCTCAAGCCGCCAGGTCGGCCGTGCGGAAGGGCAGCCGCTGGAGGCGCTTACCGGTAGCCGCGGCAATTGCGTTGGCTACTGCGGGCGCCAGCGGCGGTACGCCGGGTTCACCCATGCCGGTCGGCGCCGCTTCGGAGGGCATGATGTGTACCTCAATCGCGGGCATCTCGCCGATTCCCAGGAGCGCATAGCCGTCGTAATTACCCTGTTCGACGCGCCCTTCCTTGAGAGTGATCTCTCCATAAAGCGCCGCGGTGAGCGCGAAACCCACCGCGCCTTCCAATTGGGAGCGAATGTTGTCCGGGTTGATTGCGGTGCCGCAATCCACGGCGCAGACGACGCGATCAACCTTGATGCTGCCGTTCTTTGCCACCGTCACTTCCGCCACCTGGGCCACGCGGGTATTGAAGGATTCATGCAACGCGACACCGCGGCCACGCCGTTCTTCCAGCTTGCCGGACGCGAGCGGGGTTCCCCAGCCGGCCTTCTCGGCTGCCAGTCTGAGCACGCCGGCATGGCGCGGGTGCTCCGCGAGCAGCTCGAGACGCAGGGCCACCGGATCCTTGCCAGTGGCGACAGCCACCTGATCGAAGAAAACTTCGGTGGAGTAGGCGGTGTGCGATGACCCGACCGATCGCCACCACAGCACCGGCACGTTGATGTCATGCGGCGTATGCAGGTCCACGCTCATATTCGGAATGGCATAGGGCAGGTTGACGGCACCTTCCACCGAGACCGTGTCGATGCCGTCTTTGACCATCGTTTTTGCGAAGGGCGAGCCAGCGAGGATCGACTGGCCCACCAGACGATGGCGCCAGCCGGTAACCTTTCCGGCAGGGTCGATGGCTGCGTCCAGAACATGGTGAAAAAGTGGGCGATAGTACCCGGCCCGCATGTCATCCTCCCGCATCCACACCAGTTTCACCGGGGCATGGCCGCCGATTGCCTTGGCGATGTGGGCGGCTTCAAGCACGTAGTCCGAGTCCTTGTTTGCGCGGCGTCCGAAACTCCCGCCGGCATACAGCGTGTGGATAATCACCTGCTCCGGTTTAAGGCCCAGCAATCCTGCCAATGCATACTGGTCACCGGTCTGCATCTGATCGCCATTCCACACCTCGCACCCATTGCTGGCCAGCCTGATGACGCAATTCAGCGGCTCCATCGGAGCATGGGCAAGGTAGGGAAAATCGTAACTTGCAGTGATCACTTTGGCGGCCTGGGCAAAGGCCTGGTCGGGGTCGCCGTGCAGGTGCGCCACCTGGCCGGGTGTCTTTGCGAGTTCCCAGTAGCGGGCGAAGATCTCCTCGCTTCCCAGCTTAAACGCTGCATCTTCGTCCCACATGACCGACAGGGCATCGCGGCCCTTTTTGGCGCTCCAGGTGTCGGTGGCCAGCACCGCCACGCCCTGGGGAATCTGCACGACATTCGTCACACCCTTGACTGCCCTGGCGCGGCTCGCATCGAAGGATTTCACTTTCGCGCCGAAGCGCGGCGGATGGGCCACCACCGCCACCAGCATACCCGGAAGATGCACGTCCTGGGTATAGACCGCCTTGCCGCTGGTCTTGTCGTCCGAATCCTTGCGATGCACAGGCTTGCCGATCAGGCGAAAATCTTTGGGGTCCTTTAGTTTCACTTCCTGGGGCACAGCTTCAGACGCGGCATCGCGCGCCAGTTGGCCGAAGCTCGCCTTGCGGTTGGACAAGGGGTGGCTGACCACACCTTCCTGCACCTCAATCTCGGTGCCAGGAACCTTCCAGCTACGGGCCGCGGCGCTGACCAACATGGCCCGCCCGGCAGCGCCAGCCTTGCGCATCTGTTCCCACGAATTAGCCATGGCGCTGCTGCCGCCGGTGCCCTGTGCCGGGCCCCAGAATAGATTGTTGTAGCGCTTGGCGTCAGCGGGGGCACCCTCCACTCGCACCATTTTCCAGTCGGCGTCCAGCTCGTCCGCCAGGATGGTGGCAAGGCCCGTGTAGGTGCCTTGGCCCATTTCCAGGTGCTTGCAAATTACCGTTACCGTGTTATCGGTGCCAATGCGCAGAAAGGCATTGGGTTCGAAATGCATCGGCGCGGCCAGGCCTGATCCAGCCTTTCCCGGGCCCGCTTCCCCGGCCGGCGCCTGCGGAATGAAGAAGGCGAGTGTAAGGCCGGCGCTGCCCTGAAGGAAATGGCGGCGACTGAGATTCTGAATCGTAAATTCGGGCATGGTGACCTCCTAGTCCAGGGCCTTGGCGGCCTCGTGAATCGCGGCGCGTATGCGCTGATACGTCGCGCAGCGACAGAGATTCCCGGCCATCGCGATGTTGATGTCATCATTGCTGGGATGAGGATTGTCTCTCAACAGGGCCACCGCGCTCATGATCTGGCCGGACTGACAGTAACCACACTGGACGACATCCAGGTTTCGCCAAGCCTCCTGGACGGCCTTGCCGATGCGCTCGGTGTCCACTGCCTCGATGGTAGTGATCCCGCGCCCTGCCAGCGCCGAAACGGGGATACTGCATGAGCGGGTGGGCGCGCCATCGACATGGACGGTGCATGCGCCGCAGATGCCCTCGCCGCACCCGTACTTGGTGCCGGTCAAGCGCAATGTATCGCGCAGTACCCAGAGCAGCGGAGTATCGGGCGCCGCATCCACTTGGTGTCGTTTGCCATTCACGCTCAGCTGAATCATGGTCTATCTACCTCCTTCTGACATGTCGTGTTCCGGGTCCGCCGTGCAGGCAGCCTTCGCGTTGAAATATGGAACTCCATACCGGACATATAGACGACGCCAAGTGGTGGGGCAAGGGCTCACGCTGACGTGACTTGCCCCTTGATCACATTCTCGTTGGATGCTTACCACTCCCAGAACCGCGTCAACGTGCCGAATTTGTGGTTGGACTTCAACTCCTTGGAGGAAAGGTTTGACTGAAAGGCCTTTTACGGCAGGTTCGTCCAATCTGTCTGCAGAAAGCCCGTCACGGTCGAGGAGCCCCTTCGGGTAACGGTCAATTTCTCATTCGGGGTCAGAGGGCCAGTCAGGCCGATGCGCGAAGGTTAGGGACGTCGGCGTGCCCATGGCCCACCCACCGCTGTGCAAGGCTGATGAGGCCGTCAACTAAGAGCAGGTGACCGACGGTTGTCGAGCCTGAGCGGACCGAGCGCGCCCTTAAGAGCGGACAGTCAAACGGTGCCTCCACCCATTACACGTAGGGACACCTTGAGCCGTGGGGAGCGGTTGACGGGGGCCAATTACGATTGCCAAGACTCGCAAGGAAATTAACGCTACTGCCTACTGTGAGTGCTTGGATTATGAAAGCGCAGGAATCCTTGGGTCATGCAATTAGTTCGACTGATTCCACCAGAAACCGATGTGCAGCGGCACGCAAGTCGAATGCCGGAAGCATCAGAAATGCGCAGCTCAAAATGAGCTTGTAAGCGCGCGGCACTGGTTCCCCCTTTTCTAGAACCAATTAACGGGACTATTATTCGCGACTGCAGAAAAGAGGACAAAAGCCGTCAACAAGCACGCGCAACCGACCACAACAGCTCGCCAACCATAGAACCAGATTTCATCGTCTTCCCCAACGTCGATTCGGCGGGTCACGATTGCGTACAGCCCGTAGGCCAGAGTAATGCCTCCTGCAAATACTTCCAGTACTTGATCGAGACTCGCCATCTGAAGGTTAACCTTTACATAACCGGAACGACGCTTTTTACTGCGTCCGGAGCGCCCCGTTTGAAGTAATTTTTGACCACGCTACACATATGCCAAGCCAATGACAATATGCACGATGGACTATGCCCTTATTATTCATGGGAGATATGTCATGCAAACCCCATTTACCAAGTACTCCGTTTCGGCCGAGGAATTGCTGCTCGACAAGGCGCAGCTGCTGACGCTCGCCGCGCCCGAGAAGACGGTAATGGTTGGTGGCATGCGCGCACTGGATGCAAATGTCGGCCAGTCCAGGCACGGCGTCCTCACCAAACGGCCCGGTGCGCTCGCGAACGACCTCTTTGTCAACCTGCTCGACATGGGCACGGCGTGGCTGCCAGTGTCGAAGGATGGACACGTGTTCGAAGGGACCGGGAAAACTGGAGAAGTCAGATGGAGTGGCACCCGTGTCGATCTGATCTTCGGTTCGAACTCCCTGCTCCGCGCGTTAGCTGAAACCTATGCGTGTTCGGACGCGCAGGAGAAATTCGTCCGCGATTTCTTGGCCGCATGGAACAAGGTGATGAACCTAGATCGCTTCGACCTTGCGTAATCAGCACCTGATCTACGCTTGAATTCGGGCCAGTGCCGACACGAAAGGGGGCCTAGGCCCCCTTTCTAATTGACCCACTTGACCGTCTGTTACTAACAAATAAATGGAGTTCACCGCGAATGTTTCGAATGGCCCTTCTTGGCCGATACCTGGAGTCCATCGTGTTACCCTGAGCAGACAATGGCAAAATGTCGACGACTAGCCGTCGCAGAGGGTTCAATGAAAAGAACATTATTCCTTGTTCGCCATGCCAAGTCGAGTTGGGATGGCGTTGCCCTGCCTGATATGGAGCGGCCGTTGGCCGACCGGGGGAAGCGTGACGCACCCATGATGGGAAAACGCTTGGCGAAGCGCCAAGTGAAGCCCGGCTTGATCCTGTCGAGCCCCGCGCTTCGGGCGCTTTCGACGGCAGAAATTATCGCCAACGAACTCGATTACAGAGCTAAGGATATCGTTGTGGATGACCGGTTGTACGCCACCGACGCCGAGACCCTGCTTGGCGTTGTTGGTGAACTCAGTGACAGGCTGAAGTGCGTGATGCTGTTTGGCCACAACCCCGAATTCACAGACCTTGCGCATCGCTTGTCCAACGAGGTCACCCTGATGCCTACGTGCGCGGTCGCAGAGTTTAGTTTCGAGTCGAAGTCATGGTCGACCATCGGTGCGGTAAAGCCAGCGAAAGTTGTCCTCGACTACCCGAAGAAAGAATAGAGAACGGTGCTCGGCGGCCGGATGGTGACTAGAGACTACTTTGGGTCGGAAGAGTGAGTTCGGCGTCTTCATAAGCGGCCAAGCAACTGGATTTCTGGTCAAGTGCCGGTGTACGGCACATGGCAGCCCTGATTTGCACAGAATGCCACCGTCTGCGGCCGACCAGCGGAAGCAAGTGCCGGATGCACTACTGTCAGCACACGGCAGCATTCCGGCCGCCCAGTAACGCATTCGTCCGGTTCAGCCAGTGACGGTGCTCGCGGACGCCCGTTAGCCAATCTCTTCCCTCACGTCTCCAATCAGCTCAAAGACCCCTTCAACCGAGTCCAGCATATCTGCCGGCACCATTTGCCGAATTTCGCCGAGACTACAGCCCAGGCCGGTTTCGATGGGTTGTCGGCATGCTGCCATGACCAGTGCCTTGGCCCGCTCACGGTTCGCGTTCTTCCTCGCCTGCTTATAGTGCTTCCAGCGTTCACCCAAGGCTCGCGCAAGGTCATAGGTTCGAAGATTAAAGATGCCGGTTATCCGGCCCAAGGCGACTCCCGCCTCTGCCACGCTAATTGGCTCGGCTAGCTTCAACATCCGTTCAAGCTCGTGCCTGATTGCGCCCCAGTCATGAATACGTGGGGCTCGGCGATCTTCTCTGTTCCCCCGTTCGAGCACCAGTTCCAGCTGCATGGCTGAATTTGGCGGCGACCAATCACTTAAGTCCCCGCGCATCAACTTGGCAAAGGGAATACCGGCGTGCAAAGCCACTCGCAGATAGTCGCCCAGACGGGGCAGGACCCCTTTAAACAACCACCCATGAACGCTGCTCTTTGCCACGGAAATTCGGCGGGCAAAGGTAACATAGCGTCCACCGGCGAGTTCTAGGTTGAGCGTCTCCAGTGATGTCTTGACTGGTTCCTTCGCTGAAATAACGTCCGCGCTGGCCTGATCTGCTATCCAATCCCCAATCTGTCTTGCTACCTGCGCACGCTTCTCGTCCAGGGGGCCCGAAGGACCCTGCAGTCGGCGCTTAGGGCAGAGCCCTCCCGCGACAACCGTCTGTAACGATGGATAATCGATCTCCATGAGCGGAAGGGCGAGCACAAAACCTTGGTGGCGATTGCCAACAAACATGCGCGCACGCTTTGGGCCATGCTCGCCAAAGATGAGCCCTACGATTCCTCAGCATGACAGAAACACCCCATGAGCCAAGTGCTCCCCACAGGACGAAAAATATAAGAAACACATCGAGGATTCGCTGCTTGAGGCGATAGCATGAAGAGGTCAGACCGAGCGAGAGCAGAGCCCGTCGATTCTGTTGGCGCGCCAAACCCGATGAACGCCCGATCAGCGTCATCGCGCGACGCCGTTTTTCAAATGGGGCACTCTCGTATGGCTTATATCGTGGCCCGTGCAGCCCTCACCTGCGCAACAAGGCCGTTTGCAAGAACGCGGTCCGTTTCTCGAGTTGCCTAGCCATCACAGCCGAGAATCCACCCATGACACCCTCTATCACCAGACTCACTACAGGCCCTCCAAAAAAGAGCCTGACTCTCAGGGAAAGTCCTCGCAAACAGAATAGGCTTGAAAGCGGTCAACATCTGCGAGTGCTATCGCCGCCCCATAAGGATCGGTCCTAGTGACTGGGGGAAAGACGGGAGCATAATTCACTTGGCGCGCGACCTCCTTTTTCAAAACATAATTTACGGACCGCGCATCTGAAAGATCGCCAACACCATCAAGAGGAGTGCCCATGACCGCCACGTCCATAATTGGACACTTCCAGCCCTCCGCATCTCATGAATAATCTCCATATCATGAGACCAG
Source organism: Thiobacillaceae bacterium (assembly GCA_052145875.1). GTDB lineage: Bacteria > Pseudomonadota > Gammaproteobacteria > Burkholderiales > Thiobacillaceae > DASQBT01. The sequence continues at coordinate 147 of JBKQNQ010000281.1, read as the reverse complement.
CATGAAAAGCCCGAAGATATGGGACCGGTTCCCGTTTCGTCTGTTTTCCTTGTTCTTCATTCCGGTTGCCTTGTTAGTCGTCGGTGGCGCATGGTATGTGGGGCACCAGCGGATTGATGGTGAGTTAAACCTCGTCCAATCCAACGA
>JBKQNQ010000280.1:0-5326 GCA_052145875.1 Thiobacillaceae bacterium | reverse complement strand
GGATCTTTCGCGTTTTCTCGGTTGTTTCAAGTTTTTGGGGCTGACGCACTCAGACCCATTGAGTTGGTAATCGGACGAAACCGGGCTTATTTAAGCAACTGAAGAAATGTTTGTGCGCGCTGAGGATGTTGGCATCCCGTGAGCGCCGAGGCGATCGCACGAAGCAAAGGCGAAGTTGCGCAACGTCGAACCATCGTGAGTGATAATTCGCGGGATCGCGCGTCTCGGCCCCGCCGTTTAGGCATCCTTCGTGATGAATCTACGCTTAGGGAACACGCCAGCCATAAAGAAAATGACCTGTGTCACCATCTGTTTCCAGTGTGAAATCGGGCTCGACGCCTGGCAAGGGGAAAGCAAGACTGAGCAAAAGGCTGCCTGGGCGCATCTCCACGCGCGCCTTGTCCGCTATGTCCTGCATTACGACCGGTGATAGAAAGACGAAGACCACGTCATAGGAGCGCAAATTCAGCTTGCGATAATCCATTCTGCTAAAACGCACCCGTCCGCCACTTAAGCCGTTTCTAAGCTTGCTGATCAACCACGGGCCCGGCGCGAACTCGACACCGTGAAATTCCCCGTTTGGGTGACGGCGCGATAAGTTGATCGCGAGTCCACCGAGGCCACTGCCCAAGTCGATGAATCGAAAAGGCCGTGCCGTTGGAAGCAAGCCTGTAATGGTTGCCCAGGTCTTTGGGCCAGACAGGTACAGCGGTGCGCCCCGAAAAATGACGCTCCAGAAAAATGCCAAACTAAAAATGAGCGCCGCGAGATAGACCCAGGACGGCAGCATGATCCGTTGCGCCCCGGCGATGGCCGGCAGAAATAAAAAGCTGATGACGAGCCACCAGCGCTGCAGCCCAAACCGGTGGCAAATCAGTCCGGCAACCAGGCCTTGGGCCAAGCCCAGCGCGACCGGGCCCTGACCCTTTAGGGTCTGGAACACCGGTATCGTCATTAGGGAATTGACTATGGCCCAGGCCAGAACTTGGGCCAGAAGTCCTTTGCTCCAGCCTGGCAGCATGTGCCAGGTCTGAGCCATTTCACGCAACCTGTTTTTGCTTCGGCTTTGGGCCCGTGTTGGCTACCGGCTTCGAATTCAAAGCAGATTCTTGCATCTTGGCTTTCTTGGTTTTCCCGGCACGTGACGGCATGTGGCAAAGCCCGCACTCATAGTCATTGTGTAAGTCGTTGGGATGAACCACAAAGTGGCCTCCGCATGTGCAGCACTCCGTAGTCTGCAACATACGGCTTTCGAAGAATCGAACCAGCGTCCAGGCGCGGGTAAAGCTTAATACTTCTTCAATCTGGTTGCCCACCAGAAATTCACGGTATAGGCGATAGCTCTTTAGTACGGCTTCGATGCCTTCACATTCGGTATGCTTGGTGATCGTCCGATACGTGTTGATGAACAGCGATGAATGAACATTGGGCATCCACGTCAGAAACCAGTCGGCCGAAAATGGCAGCATACCTTTGGGCGGCGAGACCCCTTTGACTTCCTTGTAAAGCTTGAGTAGACGCTCACGCGACAACGATGTTTCGGATTCCAGAACCTGGAGTCGTGCTCCCACCTCGATCAGCTCGATCGCGAGTTGGGTTTCTTTCACTTCTGAAATCAGGCTTTTTTTGGCCATCTTGGGCTCCCGCAGTAGAATATTTTTTATAAGGATTCGGGTCAGGCCAGGGCGGCGAGATCTTGCCCCGCCATCAAAATTGCAGCGTGCGATTGGGCAAGAGCATTGCCCCGCGTGTAATTGGCCAACATGTCCAAAATGGAGTCGTCTTCAAACCGGAGACGACTTAGCAACATGCCAGAACGTGCAAGTTTCAGGACCTGTGCAGGCGACAAGGAGCCCACCAAGTCTGCCACATCCTGGCAGATACCTAAGCGAAACGCCGCCATGGTCTTGTCTTGACGGATCATTTGTTGAGCAAGCATCAGATAGCTCAGATTGATTTCCCTGACTTCTGCCATTAGTTCATCCAGATTCATTTCATCACTCCCAAGTAGTTGCCCGTCAATTGGTCACGGCTTTTTTGGCACGTACACCGTTTGCGGCGCCAGGAGAAAATGTTTGACGCGGAATCCGTCTGTTTATTGTGTGAGAAGTCCCGGAAGATGCGTGTAGGTGTTTGTCCTACAGGGACGGACATTGCCCCCTGGTAGGCGTCGAGTTTAGCCCGATCGTTGCCGCGATTCAGTCCCGCTTATAGATGTCTTCAAAGCGAACGATGTCATCCTCACCAAGATACGGACCGGACTGAACTTCGATCAGGTGGAGCGGAAGTTTACCCGGGTTTTCAAGCCGGTGCCTTCCGCCGAGGGGAATGAAGGTGGACTGGTTTTCCGTGATCAGCTTGACCTCGTCATCGCATACGACCTTAGCCGTACCCGACACGACGACCCAGTGTTCGGCCCGGTGGTGGTGCATCTGCAGCGAGAGCTTCTCACCTGGCTTGACCATAATGCGCTTCACCTGGAAGCGATCGCCTTCGTCAATTCCTTCATACCAGCCCCACGGGCGGAACACCTTTTTGTGTGTCAGGTGCTCGTAACGCTCATCGCGCTTGAGGCGATCCACAATGCGCTTTACGTCCTGCACGTGATCCTTGTGCGCCACCAGCACGGCATCGGCGGTTTCGACAATCACAAGATCGTTGACGCCTAACGCCGCCACCAACCTTGATTCTGCCCGAACGAAGTTGTTGGCTGCACGATCCAGCAGCACATCGCCACGGGTAACATTGCCAGCCTCGTCCTTGCTGCCAACGTCCCACAGGGCTGACCAAGCACCGATATCATTCCAGCCGATATCGGCTGGCACAACCGCTGCCCTCCGTGTGTGCTCCATCACCGCATAATCGATCGAGTCTGACGGACAGGCGGAAAACGCGTCCTTGTCAAGCCGGACGAAATCCAGATCCACCTTCGCTTTGGTCAGCGATGTTTTGCAGGCAGCGAGGATTTCGGGCCGCCATGCCGCAAGCTCAGCAAGGAAATCCTTGGCGCTAAACAGGAACATGCCACTGTTCCAGTAATAGTCTTTGCTTGCAACATAGGACTCGGCGGTCATTCGATCGGGTTTTTCGACAAATGCCGCGACCGAATAGGCACCGGCAACGTTGGCCAGGCCCGCGCCGCGGCGGATATAGCCATAGCCTGTCTCCGGGGACTTAGCAACGATGCCAAAGGTGGCAAGGCAGCCAGCCTGCGCGGCCCGGGTTGCGGTCTGTACCGATTCATGGAACGCGGCGACGTCGCTGATCAGGTGGTCAGCGGGTAAAACGAGCATGAGCGCGTCTTCGTCGAGTTCCATGAGTTTGAGAGCAGCAACGGCAACTGCCGGTGCAGTATTTCGCCCGACCGGCTCAAGCACAATGGCAGCGGGCTGAATATCGATTTCGCGCAGTTGTTCGGCAATCATAAACCGGTGTTCATCGTTGCAGATCATCAATGGTGCCGCTAGGTTGGTCAGCCCTTTCAACCGTTGCACGGTCTCCTGCAACAAGCTGAGTTGGGAAGCGAGGGGCAGCAATTGCTTAGGGAGCGCCTGCCGCGACAATGGCCAAAGGCGGGTTCCCGAGCCACCTGACAAAATTACGGGATGGAGCGTAGCGTTCATGGTCCGATGCACGTTGTTGCTATGGTTGCGTTATACAGCAAAACTCATACCGAGAGACACAAGTCTAGGGCATCCTGCCAATGCGGCAGCCGCACGCCGAACGCATGCTCAAGCCGGTCGTTGGATAATACCGAGTTGGCCGGCCGTCTGGCAGGCGTTGGGTATTCGGCGGTTGTGATAGGTTTTAGATCCGCCACCAGATTGCCCGCTTCCGCCATTCTTCCGAGAATTGCCTGGGCAAACCCATACCAGCTCGTTTGTCCCTGGCAGGTCATATGATAAATTCCAGAAAGCGCTTGGCGATCTTCATCACGGGCTCCCGGCGACAGCCACAATGCCAAGACCTGCGCGGCGCCTTCGGCAATCGCACGCGACCAGGTCGGCGCGCCAATTTGGTCATTCACCACGTTGACGACCTCGCGCTCGCGCCCCAGCCGTTGCAAGGTGAGGAGGAAATTATGGCCCCTCAAACCGTAAACCCAACTGGTTCGGAAGATCAAGTGTTGCGCGCCACTTGCTTGAAGGACCTGTTCTCCTGCAAGCTTGGTCTGACCGTAAACGCCGAGCGGGTTGGGACGGTCCGTTTCAAGATACGCGGCTTTATTCCTTCCATCAAACACGTAGTCGGTGGAGAAATGCACCACCGTGATGTGCGCGCGAGCGGCTTCCTTTGCCAGAACCGCAACGGAATCTGCATTGATTAACTGCGCGACATCCGGTTCTGTCTGGGCCCGGTCCACGGCGGTATGGGCTGCCGCGTTAACAACTAGATCCGGTCGATTTTGCCGAATTACAGTGCTAAGTGAGCCCGGCTTGGTCATGTCCAGAACATCGCGCCCCGGCGTAATGACCTGCCCCAGGCTGGAAAGCGCGCGTCGCAGTTCCCATCCAACCTGTCCGGTCGCGCCGGTCAACAGTATGGTTCTCACGCTGATCCTACTCGAACACTTCGGCCGCATCGAACGGAACGCCGTGGCGATCCTTGTCCGAGAGCACCGGCTCGCCCACGAGGGGCCAGTTGATTTTCAGTCCCTGGTCATTCCATAGCAGGCTACGTTCATGCTGCGGCGCGTAGTAATCCGTTGTCTTGTAGAGAAACTCCGCAGCATTGGATAGGACATAGAAACCATGGGCAAAGCCCGGCGGAACCCAGGCCAATCGTTTATTCTCTGCCGACAAGATCATCCCTGTCCAATCGCCGAATGTTGGGGAATGCCTGCGCAAGTCAACGGCCACATCAAATACCGCGCCCGCAACAACCCGAACCAGCTTACCCTGTGGTTGTTTGACTTGATAATGGAGGCCACGCAACACGCCCTTTGCGGATCTAGAGTGATTGTCCTGAACGAATTCGCGGTTAATTCCCAGATCGGCAAAGGTTTTTCGATTGTAGCTTTCCATGAAGAAGCCGCGTGCATCGCCGTAGACCTTGGGCTCGAGCATGAACACATCGGGCAACGAGGTGGCAATTCGCTGCATCAGAAAATGCGCTCCGTCAACAGGCCCAGCAGGTACTGCCCGTAGCCATTCTTGGCGAGCGGCTGGGCCAGTGCTTCCAATCGAGCCGAGTCGATAAATCCTTGGCGATAGGCGATCTCTTCCGGGCAGGCAATTTTCAAGCCCTGGCGTTTCTCGATTGTTTGGTTATAGAGGGAAGCCTCAAGCAAGGATTCATGGGTGCCCGTGTCCAGCCAGGCGTGGCC
>JBKQNQ010000279.1:0-9684 GCA_052145875.1 Thiobacillaceae bacterium | reverse complement strand
TTACGGTCACCTGGGACGCCATCAACGACGTCCCACGGGAAGCAACGGGTGGGATTGGCTGCTTCTTCTCGGGCGGGCTGGATTCGTTTTATACCTATCTCAACCACGAAACTGAAATCGACACCCTCGTATTTGTCCATGGGCTTGACATTTGGCTCGATGATCAGGCCCTACGCCAGCAGGTATCCGACGACTTGCAGACCATTTCAGCCGTGCTCGGTAAACGACTCATCCAGGTGGAAACGAATTTGAGGGAATTTACCGACCAATTTCTCGACTACGGTTTGCACTGCTGCGGGGGGGCCTTGGCCAGCGTTGCGCTTCTGTTGTCCAATCAATTGAGGAAGATCTTTGTCCCCTCCTCTGAAGATTATGCGCATCTGGCTCCATGGGGTTCGCACCCGATGCTTGACCCCCTGTGGGGTACAGAACGGTTGGAAATCGTCCATGACGGCTTGGAGGCCAACCGTGTAGAAAAAGCCAACCGCGTGTCTCAATCCGACTTGGCGCTCGCCCATCTCCGGGTGTGTTATCAAAACCTGCATGAAAAAAGGAATTACAGCGAGCGCCCTGAAAAGTGGAATTGCGGGCACTGCGAGAAATGTTTACGCACCATGCTTAACCTCTATATTGCGGGCACACTGGACCGATGCCCGACCTTTCGCTCCTCGCTTTCCCCTGAACTTATTCGACAAAGCAATTTTTCGAACGAATCGACAATTGGGTACATGGAGGAGAACCTACTTCACCTAAAGGAAAAGGAAGGCGATACTGCGCTGACGCGTGCATTGGCCGAATACGTGGAGGACTACCGCCGCCGCCGCGTTATTCACTTGATGGCCGAACAAAGTGAGGTTTTCTTTTCCTCAGCCCCCTGGGTCACATTTGCCGACGAGCGACGCAACACTTTGTTCAAATCCCTTCGTTCGGTTTGGGGCTCGTGGATGACGCGTGAATCAATCAAAGAAGATCTTAAGCGCTTCATGGGCCGACCCGATTGAGCTCACCATGATAAGCAAACTTAAACGTCACGCCGTGTTATGCCGATTACGCCGGCACCTAAAACACGCCAGCAGCGGTGCCCTCATTTTGCCACCCGCAAGGCCCGGGAGTCTTGGTGACCAGGCCATGGTGCGTGCCACCCTAAGCACGCTTCGAGAAGCCGGTTTCAGCCGCATTGGCATCCTTACCTATGACCCCACGGATTGTTATACGAGCGACCCCGACATCGCGCACTATCAACTGAGAGATTATCTGTGTTTTGGAAGTGACGAAGGCCTTTTCCGCTTCATTTTCCACGCACAATCGCACACTCATTTCTTTCTTATCGGTGCAGATGTAATGGATGGCTACTATTCAATGAAGGAGACGTTGGCCAAGATCAAGCTTGCCAGGCTTGGAGTGCAATGCGGTCTAAAGACGCGCGTACTCGGCTTCAGCTTCAACGGGCACGCGCAGCAAAGCTGCATAGAGGCACTGCGCGCCCTGCCTCCCACAGTCGCAATGTATGCGCGAGACCCCGTTTCGCACCGTCGTCTCTTTGATCTGCTTGGCCGAACCATTGAGCCGAGCGCAGACCTGGCATTCATGCTTCCGCCTAATGACGCCCGACCGGAGGTGCGGGCGTTTCTAGACAACATGAATGAGCGCAAGACTGCCGGGCAGGTGCTGATTGGGCTCAATGTCGCTTCCTTGATCCTCGGACGATCCCCCACGCAGGCGCAAATTTGGACGCTGCTTGAGCAAGTCCAGGAAATGATTCGAGTAACGGCGGCACAGCATCCTGACACAGCGTTCATCCTGTTCCCCCACGACTTGCGTGGCCCGATCAGCGACGTAGATCTCGCCCACGAACTTGCGGACCGTGTGGCTGAAGCGCTTGTGGGAACGCGCCTAACCCTCGCCCCCGAGCCTCTCGATAGCGACGAAATCAAAGCGCTTTGCGCCCCGCTGGACGGGGCCTTGACTTGCCGAATGCATTTCGGCATCGCCTGTCTATCACAAGGCGTTCCCATTGCAGCGGTCGGCTACCAGGGCAAGTTCGAGGGATTGATGGAGCGTTTTGGCCTGATGGATCTGCTTTTGCCAGATGCAAGCGCACTCAATCTGGACACGCTGATTGCATTAGTAGAACAGCTCATCACGGCGAGAGCCTCGCTAAAGCATCGCGTCTTGGAGAGGCTGCCACGGGTCCGTCAACTGGCATCTAACAATTTTTCTCATTGTGTTTCCCATTGGTCTCCACCCGAATTGGCCACAGCGGCCCAGGGATTCGGTTATGCGCCTCAAGGGATCACCCGATGAACATTTTGGTGATTTCCGATGCCTACCCGATGCCTGATCGCGCGTCTGGCGATTTGCGTTTTTTCACTATGCTAAGGTTCCTCGCACAACAGCACGCTATTCATTATTTCGCTTTTCAGCAAGATGAACAGATGAGGCGGCTCGGTGAGAGCGCCGTGCGCAGTTATCAGAGGTCACTGAGCGAGATCGGAGTGGACCTGGTCGTCAAGGATCCGTTGCCCATATTGAAAGGCAATCGATTTGATGTCGTGTTCTTCGAGTTTTACTCTGCCGCCAGGTCGTTCATGGCAATGTGCAGGTACTACGAACCTGGGGCAAGAATGGTTGTCGATTCTGTTGATGTCCATTTTGGCCGGTTTGAGTCCAAGGCCCGATTGACCGGCAATCCTATCGACACAGAGATCGCCAAGGCCACAAAGCACAGGGAACTGGCGGCCTACCGCAGCTCTGATGCAGTCGTGGCGGTAACTGAGAACGACAAATCACTTTTGCTCAAGGAGGTTCCGGCCATGCATGTGGAGATCATTCCCAACATGCACTCCATGGGCCCCGAACCCAATCACGAAGGCCGCAAGCCCGGATCGATGGTGTTCGTCGGGGGATTCAACCATGAGCCCAACGTGGACGCCATGCTGTACTTCTGCCATGAAGTGATGCCCATCATCAGGAAATGTTTACCCTGCGCAAGCCTCACAATCCTTGGCAGCCATATCCCACGGGAAGTGCTTGCGCTAGCTGGCAATGGCGTGGAGGTATTGGGGTTCGTTCCTGACACAGCCCCCTTTTTGGATTCCGCCACCATTTCCATCGCCCCGTTAAGATTTGGGGGCGGGATGAAGGGCAAGGTTGGCGAAGCGATGAGCCGGGGACTACCCGTTGTTACGACTGAGGTCGGCATTGAGGGGTTCAGGCTGACGCCGGGGGAGGATGTCCTGGTGGGGAATACCCCGACCGAATTCGCCCAACGGGTAGTTTGTCTACTGGAAGATGCTGACATACGTAAAAAGATCGGGCTAGCGGGGCGCGAGTTCATACGGAGTCACTATTCAGAGCCGATTGGTCAGCAACAGGTTCTGACCGCATTCGACCGACTCGCCTCCCTTCCTATCACGCCACTGTCTCTTGCTCAGCGCTTGACCATGAAAAGCCGCAAATTTCTGGAAACGCGCGTTCTGTGGCGGTTGAAGCAATGAGTTCATTTAGGGTTTCGCCTGCTTATGTCGTTATCCTCCGCCGGCACGGTAGCGATGATACCCTTGAGCACCTGAATTCACTTGCTCCATTGGTATGCTCCAATTCCAGTGGAATCACCCTAATTCAAGTTTCAGCCGACACTTGGCAGGCCCCGGGAGCGTGTGGATCAACGGAATCCTCCATCGCACCTTATCCAAGCAAGTGTCAACGTTGGTGTCGCGCGCGGGGGATCACGTAAGCTACCGGGACAAGGGGTTCCCGGAATTCTTCTTCTATTTATGATTTTCCAGTTGATATAACTATGCCCATTATTGAAGTTGACCATCTGACCAAGGAATACCGCCTGGGCACCTTGCAGGGCCTCAAGCAGAAGTTAGTGAACACCACGGCGCGCCTTACGGGAAAACCCACCGAAGAGCGGCCTCTGTTCAAGGCGCTGGACGACGTCAGCTTTTCCATCGAGCAGGGCGAGGTGGTCGGTATCATCGGGCACAATGGCGCGGGCAAGAGCACGCTGCTTAAGATGCTCGCAAGAATCAGCACCCCGACTCGGGGAAAGGTCAGGGTCGATGGCCGCATTGCCCCCCTGATCGAGGTTGGCGCAGGCTTTGTGCCTGATTTTACCGGTCGCGAAAACGTCTACCTCAATGGTGCCATTCTGGGCATGCCCCGCAAGGAAATCGACAAGAAATTCGACGAGATCGTCGACTTCGCAGAAATGGCGGAATTCATCGACACGCCGGTCAAGCGCTACAGCTCGGGCATGCAGGTCAAGCTTGCTTTTGCCGTGGCAACCAGCATCGAGGCAGAAATACTGATCGTCGATGAGGTCCTGGCCGTGGGCGATCTGGCGTTCCAGCGCAAGTGCTTTGATCGCACCGAAGATCTCATCATGCAGCAGGGGAGAACGGTCCTCATCGTAAGCCACAATATTCGGCAGATAGAACGAATGTGCAAAAGGGTAATGCTTCTGGAACACGGACGTATCGTTGCCGATGACAATCCAAAAGTCGTATGTGACGAATTCTACGCTCGGAGTCAATCCAAGATTGCTGAAACGTCCACGCTAGCCAAGGCTCATAGAGGCCGTTACGAATCGACGGGCGAGGTCGAAGTGCTAGGGCTAAGTGTTGAAGATGAGTCGGGGCGAATCGTGGATCAGGTTCGAACCGGGTCCGCGTTTTCGATCCGAATAAGACTAAGATGCCACGTGAATTTGGCGAACGTGATGATTGGCCTGGGCATACACACAACAGATTTCGTTTACCTGACAACACACAGCAGCGAGATATCGGAATCCACGATTGGCCTGGGCGTTGGTGACCATGACATCTATCTTAGAATCGTCCACTTCCCCCTTCTCCCCGGCGTGTATATGTGGCGAATGGGAATAACCTGCGGAGAGACGAATAGGCCTGCCTTTTATGGAGAAAACCTGCTTCAAGTTTCAGTTATCGCACCAGAGCAAGCGCGTGTCCCGGCTTCGATGCGGGATGGCTTCTTCGCTCTCGAAGGCCATTGGGACTTTGGCGCATTGGCCACAAATGACAGCCATCAACACTCCATCGGCGCCACTGTTTCTTCATAAGGCGCCTGAAACATGAACACGACAGGCGAATTGACAGAGGCCAAGCCAGCCGCATTGACATGCAGGGTTTGCGGAAGTACCGCTCACCACCAAACCTATCAGGCGCGGGAAATGATGTTCGGGACCCGCGAGACGTTCGAATACTTTCTATGTCGAGACTGCGGTTGCCTTCAGATTTCCGACATCCCTAGTGACGTCGCCCGTTATTACCCGACTCAGTATTATTCACTCGCCGCTGCCCAACGGGGACGAACGCCAAGCGCCCTGGTTCACGCCTTTCAAAAGCAACGGGCCCGGACCGCACTATTTGGAACCGGATACAAACTAAGTCGCCTGCTGGGACACTTTGTAGACCTTCCTGATGCGATCTACCGTTGTGGGGAGATCGTCAGAAATGCGGCCCTCGCCGGATTCGACGAACCGTGCCTTGACGTAGGTTGTGGTGCCCGTTCATGGTGGTTAGCGGGCCTGCGGGAACTCGGCTTTACTAACCTACTGGGCATCGATCCCTATATCGAAAGGGACACGTTGATGGACGACGTCAACATAGTCAAGAAATCCATCGACCAGATTGATGGGACCTTTTCCTTGGTTACGTTTCACCATTCCTTTGAGCATATTGCGGATCCGTACATGGCGCTGGGCGCGGTTAAGAACTTACTTGCGCCCCAGGGAGTTTGTCTGCTTCGAGTGCCGATTGTGTCGTCTGAGGCATGGGACAAATACGGCGTTGACTGGGTCGAGTTGGATGCGCCGCGCCATTTCTACCTCCATTCAGTGAAAAGCATTGAAGAAATGGCGGAACGAGCCGGGTTCGAGGTGTTCAAGGTTGTCTATGATGCCGATGAGTTCGAGATTTATGGCAGTGAGCAATATCGACTTGGGATCCCCCTTATGGCCGACGACTCCTATTTTGTCGCCCCCGAACGCAGCATTTTTAAGGAGCAGGATATTCTGAGGTTTCGAAATGCCACGAGCGAGCTCAATCGAATTGGGAGAGGAGGTCGGGCAGGCTTTTATCTCCGCCTAAAGGCAGACCAGGGCCGAAGCCATTCTTTGCCAAGACGGGCCAATGATGACTGGAAATAACAAGACGTGGAATGATCAGGCACTCGTGAGGCCACGCGTCTGCGTGCTCATTTTGAACTGGAATGGCAAGCAAGACACGCTCGAATGCTTGGCATCGGTATCCAAGATGGCATATGACAAGCTCGACATTCTCGTTGTCGACAATGGTTCAGCGGATGACTCGGTCCAAGCGGTCCGAGAAGGCTATCCAAACGCCGCCGTAATTGAGACCGGTGCAAATCTAGGGTTCGCCGAAGGAAATAATGTCGGAATTCGATGGGCGCTGGCTCATGGTGCGGATTATGTCCTGTTGCTCAACAATGATACGACTGTTGACGAGGATTTGATTAACAGCCTTGTTGCCGCGGCCGAGCGCTATCCTGCAGGTGGAATCTTCGGACCGAAAATCTATTACCACGCTGACCCCGCCCGCATTTGGTATGCCGGGGGAGTATGGAACGAAGACAAGAAATATTTCGAGCAAAAGGGCGATGGTGAAGTGGATAAGGGACAGTATGACGCGCCGGGGCCCACGGAATTTGTGATTGGCTGTGCCATGTTTATCCGCTCCGAGGTCTTCAAGCGAATAGGTTTGCTCGAGCCAAAGTTTTTTCTCAATTACGAGGAAATTGATTTCTGTACCCGAGCAAGGGCGGCAGGATTCGAAAACATATACGCTCCGACTGGAAAGCTGTGGCACAAGATATCGGTTTCCTTTGGTGGGGAAGAATCCCCGTTGAAGATATATTTCACCTTCAGAAACAGGCTGTTGTGGGCTGAGAGGAATTTATCAATTGGCCGCATTCTTGGCGTTCATTGGTCTGTCTACAGAAGTTCCGTACCGAAGTTCCTAATGCCATTACTGCAGAAGAACTCCGGCGATTCGTCGCTCAAACGACGGCTGTGGGCATTTACCAGCGCGATCCGCAGTCCTGCGAACCGGGCTTGGCTCAAAGGGATCCGTGATTACTGGTTTAGGCGTTTTGGGAACTGCCCTGAAGACGTGTGGGAACTGCAACGACAATGGAAGGTGTTGCGGAAACGCATTCCCTAGAGCGGGCCCCCATGTTGTACTCCCTCGAACATCTCTTCACCTCCGATTCGCCTCAAATACGGCTGAAACAGTTGGGTCGCAGTGTCTCGTCGCGCGGCGATTTATCGCTGATTCTCGACAAGGACACGGCAGCGAGTTGCCTGTTTATCCGAGTAACCGGAAGCGCGCCGGTCTTTCGCCTTAGCGGCACCTATCAATTGGGACACTGCCACGCAGGCGGATGGATGCTAACGAACCACACCCCGAACGCACCAAGCTACTGGCTGCCCGCTCCGGCAACCTTCAGGCGTGTGAGCGCGCAAGGCCACATTCTGGAAGAACGCGCGGCCGAATGGCACAATTTCGAGCTTGATTCCAGTGGGGCAACAATCGCCTATGATTCCGTCGCCGCCGGCTGGGCACTTGACGCCGTAATCTGGCAAATCAACGATGCAACCCTGATCGATGAGCTGCAACGGTTGGACCCCATCGAAGTCCAAGGCTATTTCCTGCTCGGTTCCCATTCGCGTTATAGCAAGCCCGCCGACCTATTCCGCCACCTGATCCACGGCTGGGTGTACGAAGATCGTTATGCTTGGCCTCACTTTCGCAAGATTTGCAGTGAGAACGATGCTCATGCATTGCATCTGATTCTGTCCGGACTTCAGCGAGCAACGGGCAAGCAGATCTATGGCCTGCTCAAAACCCAGCTGCAGTTGTCGGTACTATCGCGGCAAGGCGGCGATGGCGCCTGGCGGCACGGCGAATGGACTGACCGCATGGAATCCCACTTCCGCCTCCATGCAAGCGCGATGCACTTACTGATGGATGCCCACGATGAAGACGCCGATCCCGTAATCCGGCACAGTCTCGACCAGGCACAGGCGTTCTTGGCTAAACAGCGTGAACCCATCCGGTTTGGTGAGTGGTTTCTGCACGACGAACTCGAACTGTCGGAAGCGAGCATGCATGCTGCCCCATTCAAATGGATCGTATCGCGCGCGTTGGGCAAATCGCCCGGCAACATGCTGGTGCTAAACAGCCACCTGGACACGACGGTGGGATTGTCACGCTATAACGATCTGGCAGGAGACCGTACGCTCGAGGCCACGCTTGACTCGGCGCGCTCGTGCACGATTAAAGTATTGCAGCAACGTCCGGCGGAATGGCTTTATCGCATGCTCATGGCAGCCATCCGCCCAACCTTCTTGCCGAGTGACGAGGCGGCACAGCTGCCATTGTGGCGACGGATCCTAAAACGCCTGGGATGGAAATATTTGATCCCGCTTCTACCACGCATCAAGGCGCAGTTTCCCCGTCTGGTGATGCCAGGCGGTTATATTGACCGGGAACTGACCCTGCAAACTTGGGCCCACCACTACCTGGGCATTAATTTGATGGATCTGGCCCGCCATCAGCGTCGTTATCCCGAAATCGAAATCGAAGCGCTGATGCGGGAAACGGTCGATTTCGGTCGCGGCAGCGGCATCCTGCGCCGGTGGATGGAATTAAAGTATGAAAAATATGCGCTTGGCTTTTGGGCTGAGGCGCTCTATCACCTGTGCATGCTTTACCCCGCACAGATCGACTATCGCGATGCTCTGGGAGAAGTCATGCTGCTTCTGGAAGACTCAGGCCAGGGCCAACCCCCCTCGCTGCTGGGCGCCAATGCTGAGGTGGTGCCCATCGCGCAGCAGGTACCCTGCCCCCGCCCGACGAACGCGCGACTCCGGGTGGCAAATCTGTCAAATGGCGACCGAATCGAATTTCTTATCTTAAATCCCACAGATTCACCGCAGGCATTTGGCTGGAAGGCTGACCGAGGCGCCCTTATGAGTGGCGATATCGTGCCATCGCGAGCCTGGCTAAAGATCTACGGGGGAAACGCCTGATGCATGTGGGGGTGGTTAGCACCGAATTCCCGCCGTCTCTAGGCGGGGTGGAAACCTATGCCTGGGAATATTCCAAAGAGCTCGTACGCCGTGGGCACGAAGTCACCGTATTCACTGCGCCTCAGGCTGACGGGCTCGCCGAGCTGCCCGGCGCCCGGGTATTGCCGCTCCTGCGCCGCCGTCGCAAACACGACCGTAACGTGTTGCGCCAACACCGTGTCGATGTCTGGCACGTCATGAACGCAGGTTATGCCTGGCTCGCGTTGGACCTGCCCGAGCCGGTCATCGCCTCGGTCCACGGAAACGATTTTCTTCGCCCTTATGTCCTGGCAGCACGGCTGGACTTGTTCAATCATTGGCGCCCTCTGCGCAGCTTCTTTGAGCCGTTGGATATTAAGCTGGGTATTTATCGCAGCGCCCGGCTGATGCGCAAGGCTTTCCGCAAAGTGCGACACATTCTGGCCAATAGCCACTTTACGGAGCGGGTGTTTCTGGAGCATTTCCCTGATTGCCAAGGCAAAACCTCTACGGCGTGGGTCGGCGTTGCGAACGAGTTCTTCAGCATCGAACACATTCCCGGACAGGGCGATGCGCCGAGATTGTTG
>JBKQNQ010000278.1:0-3008 GCA_052145875.1 Thiobacillaceae bacterium | reverse complement strand
GGTACATTACCCTCGACCCCGTCAAGGTCACCGAACTCCACGACTGGGTGCGAAACTCAACGCATCTGCAACGCCATGATTCCAACACTCAATGATAAGGAGTGCATTATGAATCCACCGTCGAGATGCCCAGTGGCCGCTGCCGCCCGTCCGGCTTGGGTATGTACTTCCGCCGGCTGGGCTGTGCACGGTACGCGCCCCGGTGGACTCGCAAGTGCAGGTCCTGGAGATTGCTCTCCAGATTTGCCTCGTAATCCTGCCACGTCACCCCGTCCGCACCCGGCGCCGCGTTGCGCTTGAGCGCATAGAACGACAGCCGAAACAGATCGAGATCAATGTGATGGAGCAGCGCGGTGAACCGTTCCTTCTTCCTTGCCTTCGCTACTTGACGTACGTGTTCCAGCGCCTGTGACACGCGAGCCCGGATCTGCGTCCGGTGCGTGCTTTGCTGATCCGCGTTTCCCTCGGCCCCCGCCCTTGGCTCCACCGGCTCCGCCGCCGAGACACTTCCGGCTTTGTTCGTCGGCTTCACAGCTACTACTGCGGGGTCAGACTTCTTGGGTTCGTGCATCACCGGCTACGGCTCCTCGCCTTCCCGGCACGGACCGGCACTACGCCGCCGGCCAAACCCAAGATCTCCAGGTTCCCGTACAAGGAGCTTCCGCGCATGCCAGGGTCTTCGACTACGCCGGGCCGTCCGGGTGCTCGCAGTAGCGCGCCCGTCCATGTTGCCTTCCACGTTTCAAACCGTGTCGGCACCCGGGATATTAGTCTTTCGCAGCTCAATGAAAATCATCTAGCCGGCCTCCCCCCGCGGTGAGGCGGTGGGGTTAAAGTGAGTTTGCGAACCTGCTTTAACCAACTGGAGGCCGAAGATGAAATATAGCGGAATTGATCTGCATTCGAACAACAGCGTGGTCACTGTGACAGACGAGGAAGATCGGGTGGTGGCGGAGAAGCGTCTGCCTAATGATCTGGCGAAGATCATTTCATTTCTTTCGCCGTGGCGGGAGGAACTGGTGGCGATCGTGATTGAATCGACATTTAACTGGTATTGGCTCGTTGATGGGCTGATGGCGGCTGGCTACCAAGTTCATTTGGCCAATACGTCGGCGATCAAGAAATACGAGGGGCTCAAGCACAGCGGAGACGAGGCCGATGCGCGTTATCTGGCACACCTGCTGCGTCTGGGGATATTGCCAACGGGTACGATCCTGCCGCCGGAACAACGAGCCGTGCGCGACCTGGCCCGGAAGCGCATGCAACTGGTGCGCAGCCGTACGAGCCACATCCTCGCTGTCGAGGACATCACGGCCCGCCAGTATGGGGCACGAATCAGCAGCAATCAGGTCAAGCGCCTGACGCCGGAACAGATTGATCAGATGGCGCTGCCGGACGATGTCGCGCTGGCGATCAAGGCGAACGTGGCCGTGATTCACACGCTTTCCACGCAAATCGACCTGCTTGAAAAGCGTCTGCAAGAGAGCGTTCGAACGCGACTGGAGTATGGCTTCTTGACCAGCGTACCGGGCATCGGTCAGGTCTTGGCGACCACGATCTTGCTCGAGACTGGGCCCATTGAGCGGTTCGGCAGTCCAGGCAATTTTGCTTCTTATGCGCGCTGCGTCGACAGCCAGCACACCAGCAATGGCAAGAAGAAGGGCATGGGCAACACCAAGAATGGCAACAAGTATCTGTCTTGGGCATTCGTTGAGGCGGCCCACCATGCACTGCGTTACTGCCCGGATGCGAAGCGGTTCTATGACGGGAAGAAAGCCAGGACGAACGGCGCGGTGGCCACCAAGGCGCTCGCACACAAGCTGGCACGAGCGTGCTTCCATATTCTGAAGGATCATAAACCGTTCGATGTGACGCGCTGTTTTGCATGAGTTATGACGACGACCGGTAAGCCAGGAGACCGGCCTGGACCCAAAGCCACTGCCAATGAATTGGATGCCGAGTCGCCGTCACCGGTTTGTAGTAAGCGGATCGCCCCCAACGTGAGCCAGCGGCGGATTGGAGTTTGCTGTCAACAGCCACACCAATGTGATAAACCCATTGGACTCGTTGCGGGACCAACGTTCTTCTGGGGCGGTTGAAGCCGCCACGGCGACTGGCAGAGGTATCGCCACTCGCTTGATCCTGATGGGTGGCTGGCGCGATTCGTTCGCACCCATGACGTGAAGAAACGGGCGCGGTCTGAAGCTACAACAGGGCTTGAAGTATTTGAAAACCGGCGGCTCACGCCGCCATGGATTTGCTCGCTCGCTTGACACCGGCCGACTAATGGGTGGCCGGTCTACGGCACATTGCAGACCGGGTTTACTCTGTTCTCCAGTGAATGCTGGGGCCGAGCTGCCGCCTGATGGGCTATCTCCCGAAATGACTGCTTCCTGTGACCTGCATGGTTACAAATGCGTAGTAATGGAATGGCGAGAACAACGCATTTCGCTTGGTGTGCAAATTGTGTACAAATATTTTCAACTATCTACCAGAGCAAATCGAGCGTCCCATAAATGGCGCCGATGTCGCGGTGACAAATAAGACGATTCGGTGTATCCATAATAGTTTTGTGGATAAAGTAGTAGCATAGCTACCGTAGTACAGAATTTTTCGCAAATGCCTATAGACAATTCTCTCGCCTGGCTAATTGCCGGCATCCTCCTCATCATTGTCGAGCTCGTGACGGGCACGTTCTATTTGCTCGTACTCGGCGTCGCCTGCCTCGCCAGTGCGGGTCTGGCATACGCCGGCAGTTCGTTCACGTGGCAGGCCATCGTCGCGGCCGTAGTTGCTCTCGCCGGCGTTGTTGTGGTGCAGCGATACAAGAGAAAGGTGGAACCAAAACGTATGCAGGGGATAGATTTTGGGCAACTAGCCGCCTTCGAGTCCTGGGTAAATAAGGATGCCAACCTGGCACGAGTGAAATACCGCGAGTCACTCTGGGACGCGCAGATCATTGGCGAGACCGTAGGCGAGCGGGGCGAAATTCTTTACGTCAATTCGAT
>JBKQNQ010000277.1:0-24571 GCA_052145875.1 Thiobacillaceae bacterium | reverse complement strand
GTCCTTACTCGCCTCATCGACGCAGGCCGATACGGTACGGACACTGTGGCCGATTTCCAATCCCGAATCCCAACAGGCCTGAACCCATGCTTCAAGTGCCCCCTGATCGGCGGCGCTAGGGTCCGCTGGAACAAGCAGCAGCACATCCACATCTGAGGCCGGGTAGAGCTCTCCGCGGCCATAGCCCCCTACGGCGGCGACGGCCATGTGCGTGGGCAGAAGCTGGGAGCTCAGCTCACGGATGGCGTGATCGACCAAGCGGGCGTGTCGGTGCAAATAGATGCGTGGTCTGGGATGTTCCAGAAATTGGGTGGCGAGCTGATTCTGTCCCGCCCGCAATCCGACTTGGATATCGCGAATTAGCGCGGCGTGTGGCGACGCGTTCATCTTAGGGACTGCCGCCGGATGTAAGCCGTTGCGTGGCTACGCAGGGATGGTGCCGGTCGATGAACCGCACGCTCAGGCGACAATCCCAGGCGCGCAAACGGAAGCTGCGAACGGATCCCAAATCGAGGCATCGCGCGGGGACGCAGGACCGAGCGTGCATGAAACCACCATCCATCCTTGCTTTCATAAGTTCATGTGAAGATCAAAGTTTGGGATCAAGCGGCCGCGACGGCAAATGCGGGCATGGGCGGGCTCCCGGCGGATACGGTCAGCACCTCATAGCCCGCATCGGTGACGAGGATGGTATGTTCCCATTGCGCGGACAGGCTGTGATCTTTGGTGACGATGGTCCAGCCGTCGCCTAATTGACGGATATCCTTGCCACCTGCGTTAATCATCGGTTCGATTGTAAACGTCATGCCCGTCTGAAGTTCGAGTCCTGTGCCTGGCTTGCCGTAATGCAACACTTGCGGATCTTCGTGAAACTTCTGGCCAATGCCGTGGCCACAGAACTCGCGTACGACGGAATAGCCGTGGCCTTCGGCATGTTGCTGAATGCGGTGCCCGATGTCCCCGAGCCGGGCGCCGCGCTTGACCGCGGTAATGCCGACCCACATGCATTCATACGTGACCTGAACCAGTCGTTTCGCTTGAATCGACGCTTCTCCGACAATGAACATGCGAGAAGTGTCGCCATGCCAGCCATCCTTTATCACCGTAATATCGATGTTCAGGATGTCGCCATGCTTAAGTTTTTTGCTTCCTGGGATGCCATGACAGACCTGGTGATTGATTGAAGTGCAGATTGACTTGGGGTAGGGGGCATACCCAGGCGGTGCGTAATTCAGGGGCGCCGGGATGGTGTGCTGGACGTTAACCATGTAGTCATGGCAGAGCCGGTCCAGTTCTTCGGTTGTAACGCCGGGCTCAACGTGCGATGTAATGAAATCCAGTACCTCAGCGGCTAGACGACCGGCCACCCGCATTTTCTCGATTTCTTCGGGGCTTTTTACGGTAACGGGCATGAGACGAGACGCGGCTAAAAATCGTATTTTAACTCCGCTGCAGCAACAGATTCGGAAACAAGGGATGTGCACGTCCCCGCCGGGCGACCTCATCGATCCATGGCGCATGCCGGGACGCGCGGCTGCCCGCCCGAGGGCATTAATGTGCAGCTAGCGCAGCGTTAACCGCCCGAGCGCGGGCGACGGGCGAGAAACGGCACGCTCCGCGCCACCCTGGCTCGCGCTTTGAAGGTGGTCCGCTAGGTGAAAGCCTAAACGCGTGCAGCGAAGCGCGGGACCAAACCCACGAGCCGTGGCGATGGAAATCCCCGGGCAGTGGAGATCCAGGGCAAGCCGGGTCGCTTGCGCGCCTGATCGTCGTGGGGATGTTGCCCAAGCGCCGAGGCGGCAAGAAGGGTTGCCCCCCATCGTCCCAGCCGAGCTTGTCGTCGAGGCGGCCCCTCGGAGGCGGACGTATCCGGGCTGACGCCCCGAGGTCGACGCAGCCTTTCTGCAGGCTTGGCGCCGGGCTGCGGTGCGCGCGCACCCGCATTTTTCCCTTGAAATGAAGGGGTTAATCGAGGTAAACTGCCGGTCTGTCCAGGATTGACTGGGCAAATTCACACACCCGCGTATCCCAAGGGTATGCCAACAGGCATTGGGCGGGTGGAGGCTCAACCTTTGTTTAGGGAAATAGTATGTCTGTGACCATGCGTCAAATGCTGGAGGCTGGGGTTCATTTCGGACACCAGACTCGTTATTGGAATCCCAAGATGGCCCCGTTTATTTTTGGTCATCGCAACAAGATTCACATCGTTAACTTAGAGAAGTCGCTTCCCATGTTTGAAGAGGCGATGAAGTTCGTTCGCCAATTAGCGTCCAACAAGGGCAGCATCCTTTTTGTCGGTACCAAGCGCCAAGCGCGTGAGATTGTGGCGGAAGAGGCGGCTCGCGCCGGAATGCCTTTCGTTAGCCACCGCTGGTTGGGCGGCATGCTGACAAACTTCAAGACCGTGAAGCAATCGGTCAAGCGAATGAACGACATGGACACCGCACTTGCTGAAGCGGGAAACTTGTCCAAAAAAGAATCCCTGATGCTTGAGCGCGAAGTGGCGAAACTCAACCGCAGCCTGGGCGGGATTCGTGAAATGAGCGCCCTGCCTGATGCGCTGTTCGTGATTGATGTCGGTTATCAGAAAGGTGCCATTACCGAGGCCAACAAACTTGGTATCCCGGTGATTGGGGTGGTTGACACGAACAACAGTCCCGAAGGTGTGGATTATGTGATCCCTGGGAATGATGACTCAAGTCGCGCGATCCGCCTGTATGCCCGAGGCGTGGCGGATGCTGTGCTGGAAGGTCGTGCCCACATCATCCAGGAGATTGTAGAAGCGGATGAATTTGTTGAGGAAGCGGAAATTCCAGCGGCCGAATAATCCCCGGCATCAACCGCAAGAGGGGCGAAAGCCCCTCTTTTCGTATCGAATGATTCAATGAAAAGGATAGGAGTAAGAAATGGCTGAAATCACCGCAGGCATGGTGAAGGAACTGCGCGAACGCACAGATTCTCCAATGATGGACTGCAAGAAGGCCCTAAGCGAAGCGGCGGGCGACATGGCCAAGGCCGAGGAAATCTTACGCGTGAAGTTTGGCAACAAGGCCAGCAAGGCAGCGGGTCGAATCGCTGCCGAAGGCGTGGTGGGTATTCATATCGATGCTGATGGGAAGTGCGGCGCCATGATTGAGGTCAACTGCGAAACCGACTTTGTTGCCAAGAACGACGATTTCCTAGGATTTGCCAAGGACTTGGCCGTCTTGATTGCGCGCAATGACCCAGAAGATGTCGCCGCACTGTCTGCGCTTTCAATTAATGGAAAAGTCGTTGAGCAGCTGCGCACGGAACTGGTCGGCCGGATCGGCGAGAACATGAGCCTGCGTCGTTTCGTCCGGACTCAGGCGAAGGGCAAACTCACGAGCTATATCCATGGCGGCTCCAAAATCGGGGTGCTCGTGGACGTAACGGGTGGCGACGAACAACTCGGCAAAGATCTCGCGATGCACATTGCCGCAACCAAGCCCGTTTCCCTTGCGCGCGAAAATGTGCCCGTTGAACTGATCGAGAGGGAACGCTCTGTTGCCAGCCAGAAGGCTGCCGAATCCGGCAAGCCGGCGGACATCGTTGCGAAAATGGTGGAAGGGGCCGTCTCCAAGTTCTTGAAGGAAGTGACCCTGCTCGGGCAGCCCTTCGTCAAGGACGACAAGCAGACGATCGAGCAGTTGCTCAAGGCCAAGGGGGCAACAGTGAACGGATTCGCCTTGTATATCGTCGGCGAAGGCATCGAGAAGAAAAAGGATGATTTCGTGGCCGAAGTGATGGCGCAAGCGGCGAAGGCTTGATTGCTGACCATGCCCAAGCCCATGTACAAGCGCATCCTGCTTAAGCTGTCTGGCGAAGCTCTGATGGGCTCGGACAGTTACGGAATTAACCGCGAGACGCTTGATGGCATTGTGGCCGAGATCAAGGAAGTTGCGGATCTGGGCGTACAGATCGCGGTGGTGATCGGCGGTGGGAACATTTTTCGCGGGGTGTCGCCTGCTGCGTCTGGAATGGATCGGGCGACGGCAGACTACATGGGCATGCTGGCAACGGTGATGAACGCCATGGCACTGAACGAATCGATGCGCCGCGCCGGATTGGAGTCGCGGGTGCAGTCCGCCCTCAACCTGGAGCAGGTTGCGGAGCCCTACATCCGGGGCAAAGCCTTGCGCTATCTCGAAGAGGGGAAAATTGTCATTTTCGGGGCGGGGACCGGAAATCCATTTTTCACGACCGATACCGCGGCGGCCCTCCGCGGCATGGAAATGAGCACGGATATCGTGCTTAAGGCCACCAAAGTGGATGGGGTCTATAACGCGGACCCGAAACGGAATCCCGACGCGGTCCGTTATGCCCACCTGACGTTTGACCAGGCCATTCAGGACAAACTCCAGGTCATGGACGCGACGGCGTTGGCCTTGTGTCGGGATAACCGGATGCCACTTGGCGTGTTCAGTATTTTCAAGGCCGGTGCGTTGAAGCGCGTGGTCCTGGGTGAAGATGAAGGCACTCGGGTAACGTTAAGTTAAGGAGAATTTCGATGGCGGAACAATCCATTGGCGATGTGAAGAAATCCACCGAAACCAAAATGCAGAAGAGCCTGGAGGCGTTGAAAGCTGATCTCGGGAAAGTGCGGACCGGACGCGCCCATACCGGCATACTCGATCATGTGATGGTGGATTATTATGATAACCCCACGCCAATCTCCCAAATTGCCAACGTGTCGCTGATTGACGGGCGTACGCTGGGAGTGCAACCCTGGGAGAAGAAAATGGTAGCCAAGGTCGAGAAGGCGATTCGCGACTCCGACCTGGGACTGAATCCCGCTACGCAGGGCGAACTGATCCGCGTACCGATGCCTGCTTTGACTGAGGAACGTCGCCGTGATCTGACCAAGGTGGTGAGAACCGAGGCAGAAGGTGCTCGAGTTGCGGTGCGAAACATCCGACGCGACGCGAACACGACGCTGAAGGAGATGGTCAAGAGCAAGGCCGTAAGTGAAGATGAAGAGCATCGTGCCCAGGATGACATCCAGAGGCTGACTGACAGATACATTGCCGATATCGATAAGGCACTGGCTACGAAAGAAGCGGAACTGATGACCGTCTGATGACGGTCGCACGGCGCGCCCCAATGATATTCAAAAGCACCACTACCGTCATCCCCGAAGTGCGTCGCGTCCCGCGACACATCGCAATCATCATGGATGGCAACGGACGGTGGGCAAAAAAGCGCATGATGCCGCGAATCGCGGGTCATCGAAAAGGGGTTGAGTCGGTGCGTACCATTGTTCAGGCCTGCGCTGAGCGTGGCGTTGAGCACCTGACGCTGTTCGCGTTTAGCTCCGAGAACTGGCGTCGGCCACAGGAAGAGGTCTCGCTGCTGATGGAGCTGTTCATGCGCGCGCTGGAAGGTGAGATATCCAGATTGCACAAGAATGGTATCCGGTTTCGGGTGGTGGGCGATCTGGATGCGTTTGGCCCGAAGATCTTGCAGTTGATTCAGGATGCGGAGTCATTGACCCGGACCAATGACCGACTCGTGCTCAATATTGCCGCGAACTACGGCGGGCGCTGGGATGTGTTGCAGGCGGTGAATCAGTTGATTAAGTCGGGGCACCAGGGGGTGGTGAGGGAAGCAGATCTGGCGGTAAATCTCTGTCTGTCTGACGCGCCCGAACCGGACCTGTTCATCCGCACCGGGGGCGAAAAGCGCATCAGCAATTTTCTGCTCTGGCAGCTTGCCTACGCGGAGCTTTATTTCACCGATGTCCTGTGGCCTGATTTCAATGCAGCCAGTCTGGATCATGCAATCGTGTCCTATCAGAAGCGTGAGCGGCGTTTTGGTCGCACCAGCGAGCAGCTGACCGAGGCGCTGAAGGAAACCCGTGGTTAGCCGCATCATTACTGCAATGGTATTGCTGGTGCTTCTGGTTGCGGCGTTGTTTTTGGCATCGACCCCGGTGTGGATGGTCTTGGCGACGGGCATCGTTGGATTCGGTGGGTTTGAATGGGGGCGAATTGCCAGCTTTCCGGAACCCTTGCCCCTGTTATATGCGGTGCTGCTTGCAACATGTTCGCTGGCGCTTGGTTTTCTGACAGATTCACACACGTTCCAACGGGGATTGCTCGCACTCGCCGTGTTCTTCTGGGCATTGGTCGCGCCGCTCTGGTTGTTGCGGCACTGGGAAGTCCGGAGCCCGATGATCCTCGCAATGGTGGGAACAATTGTGCTGCTGCCCACGTGGGTGGCATTGGTCATGCTACGGAATTTCGGCCCGTGGATTTTGCTTGGTGTCATGACGGTCGTCTGGATCGCTGATTCGGCGGCCTATTTTGTCGGCCGGAAATTGGGCAAGCACAAGCTTGCGCCCACCATCAGTCCGGGCAAGACTTGGGAGGGCGTCGCCGGTGCGGCGGTGGTGCTGCTGCTGTGTGCACTGGCGGTCAGCGCGGCCATCGGCGCCGTGCGCCTGGACATCGCCCTGCTTTTGACGCTGCTCCTGTTCTACTTTTCGATTCTGGGTGATCTGTTTGAGTCGTGGATGAAGCGTGTCGGGGGGGTGAAGGATAGCGGAACCCTCTTGCCCGGCCATGGAGGGATTCTGGACCGGATTGATGCATTGACCGCTGCGCTTCCGATCGGCGCAACAATACTGCTGGTTGCGGGAGGGCGGTGGTGCGTGTGTCGCGCAAGCTGACAATTCTCGGCGCAACCGGCACCATCGGCGTAAATACGTTGGATGTCGTGTCACGCCACCCGGAGCGTTTTGAGGTTGTGGCACTGACCGGCGCAACTCAGGTCGCGAGGTTGTATGAGCAGTGCGTCTTGCATCGACCGAAGCTGGCGGTGATGGGGAATGAGCAGGCCGCAGCGGATTTGCGGAGCCGCCTGAGGCAATCCGGCTTATCCATCGAGGTGAGGGCGGGTCCCCGGGCGTTAATCGACGCAGCCACCCTGCCCGACGTTGATACGGTGATGGCCGCCATCGTTGGCGCGGCGGGGTTGCCGCCGACGCTAGCCGCGGCCAAGGCGGGCAAGCGCATTTTGCTCGCCAACAAGGAAACCCTGGTTGTCGCCGGGCGCTTGTTCATGGACGCGGTTCGCGCCCACCGGGCCGAACTGCTCCCGATTGATTCCGAGCATAATGCGATCTTTCAGGCGCTGCCCCGTGACTTTTCCGGCGACTTTGCCGCAGCAGGAATAAAGCGAATCTGGCTGACGGCATCGGGGGGGCCGTTTAGATGCAAGTCCCCGGAAGAGATGGCTCGGGTGACTCCGGAGCAGGCGGTGGCGCATCCCAACTGGGTGATGGGCAAGAAGATATCGGTCGATTCCGCCAGCATGATGAACAAGGGGCTGGAGGTCATCGAAGCATATTGGCTGTTCAACGCGCGTCCCGATCAGATTGAGGTTCTGGTGCATCCGCAGAGCGTGATCCACTCCATGGTGGAATATCTTGACGGCTCGCTCATTGCTCAGTTGGGCACACCGGATATGCGCACGCCCATCGCCTATGCCCTTGGTTTCCCGGAGCGCATCGCGGCCGGCGTCAAGCCGTTGGATTTGCTCGGCAAAGGGCTCAGCTTCGAGCGGCCCGACTATGTGCGCTTTCCGTGCCTGAAGTTAGCCTTCGACGCACTGCAGACCGGTGGCTCTGCGCCCGCGGTACTGAATGCCGCCAATGAAGTCGCGGTGGAACATTTTCTTACGCACCGGTGCCGGTTTTCCGATATTCCTCGCGCCATTTCCCACGCGCTGGAGAAACTGGATCTGGGCGAGATCGGGGACCTGGAATCGTTGCTCGAAAAGGATCGGGCTGCCAGAGAGCAGACGGCAAGGTTTCTTGAGTCGATGAAGGTCGTGCACGCATGCTGATGACCATTGTGTCTTTTCTGGTGGCCATCGCGATACTGGTCGTGGTGCATGAGTATGGCCACTATCTCGCGGCGCGCCTGATGGGGGTTAAGGTCTTGAGATTCGCGGTAGGCTTCGGCAAGCCGCTCTTGATCAAGCGGATGGGTCGGGACCAGACCGAATGGGCTTTATGTGCCTTGCCATTGGGGGGCTACGTGAAGATGCTCGACGAGCGTGAAGGTCCCGTTA
Source organism: Thiobacillaceae bacterium (assembly GCA_052145875.1). GTDB lineage: Bacteria > Pseudomonadota > Gammaproteobacteria > Burkholderiales > Thiobacillaceae > DASQBT01. The sequence goes on along the minus strand of JBKQNQ010000277.1, from coordinate 16,477 downwards.
TGCCTCACGAGCTTGACCGGGCCTTCAACAAAGCGTCGGCCGGAAAGCGACTTCTTATCGTGGCTGCAGGGCCGATTGCCAATTTCCTTTTGGCCATCGTGTTCTACTGGGTCTTGCTCATGCACGGCGTACCCGCGATTAGGCCGGTAATTGGTGCACCGCCGCAGAATAGTCCAGCCGCACAGGCGGGACTTGTGCGCGGGGACGAGATTGTTGCGGTGGGAAACAGCGCGGTAGACTCCCTGCAGGACGTGCGGCTGGATCTGGTCAAATCCGCATTGTCGGGCCAGGCGGTGGAGTTGAAGCTTAGGAACCGCGCGGCAATCACGCTAAAACTGAACCAGATCGATCGGGACCACCTCGAGGAGGATGTGCTTGATAAGCTGGGGATACGACCCTACGATCCACCGATCCCCGCGGTGTTCGGGACGATCCTCCCCGACGGCGTGGCCGCACAAGCAGGACTTAAGCGAAATGATCATGTCGTGGCGATCGACGGCGTGCAAACTCGATCCTGGCAGGATCTTGTTACCCAGGTGCGTGCTTCCCCTGGAAAGCCCCTGACTCTGGAGATCGAACGCGGGCCAGGCCGCCTGACGGTATCCCTAACCCCTGCAGTTGAGCGACAGAAAGGCCAGACGATTGGCAAGATTGGCGCCGGACCGCTTCTCGATGACCGTTGGCTGGCGCTGATTCAGACGAACGTGCGTTACGGGCCGTGGGAAGCATTGACGCGAGCCTGCAGCAAGACTTGGGAGATGTCGGCGTTCACACTGGAGACAATGGGGCGCATGGTACTGGGACAGGTTTCGTTGAAAAACTTGTCCGGCCCGCTGACCATCGCCGATTACGCGGGTCAATCAGCCCACCTGGGCTGGACGAGCTACATTGCCTTTCTGGCACTGATCAGCCTTAGCCTCGGCGTGCTGAATTTGCTGCCGGTTCCCTTATTGGACGGTGGCCATCTCATGTATTATAGCGTCGAAATTTTACGAGGTCGGCCGGTGTCCGAACGTGCCATGGAGTTCGGTGGCCGGATTGGATTCGCGCTCTTGTTCATGATGATGGCGCTGGCCCTATACAATGATCTCGTGCGACTGACAACCGGTTAGAAAAACATGAAAAATCGCCTCCTTAGTATTCTGGTCATGGCGGCTGTCGCCAATGTGGCTCATGCACTCGAACCGTTTGTCATCAAAGATATCCGCATAGAGGGAATTCAACGTACCGAGGCGGGGACCGTATTCAGTTACCTGCCCGTAAAGGTGGGCGACAGACTCGACAATGACAAGGCGATCGCTGCGATCAAGGCCCTGTTTGCCACCGGCTTTTTCAAGGACGTACGTTTGGATGCGCAGGGTGATGTCCTGATCGTCACCGTGGAAGAACGCCCCGCAGTCGGCAAGATTACCCTAACTGGCATCAAAGAATTCTCCGAGGACGACCTGAAGAAGAGTCTCAAGGAGTCAGGCCTTGCAGAGGGCCGCATTTTCGACAAAAGTGTGCTTGACCGGGCAGTCAATGAAATGCGATCGCAGTACTATAACCGCGGCAAATACGGGGTTGAGATCGACGCCACGGTGACCCCGCTAGAGCGCAACCGGGTCTCGATCGATTTTCAGGTGACAGAAGGGGAGTCCGCCAAGATTCGCCAGATCAACATCGTCGGGAACCGGGCCTTTCCTGAGAAAACTTTGTTGGGTGAGTTTTCCTTAAGTACGCCCGGATGGCTATCGTGGTATACGAAAGACGACGAGTATTCGAAAACCAAGTTGGCGGGCGACCTTGAGAACGTCCGCGGGTTCTATCAGAACCATGGCTATCTGGAATTCAACATCGACTCAACTCAGGTGTCGATCAGTCCGGACAAGAAGGACATCTACATCACTGTGAATATTACGGAAGGGCCCGTGTACAAAGTTTCGAAGGTGTCGCTGGCGGGGCAGCTATTGCTTCCGGAAGAGCGGGTCAGGAAGTTGATAGCACTGAAGCCCGGCGATGTGTTCTCCCGTGAAAAGCTGACCGAATCGACGAAGTTAATCGGTGACGAACTGGGCAAGCAAGGTTACGCCTTTGCCAACGTCAATGCCGTACCTGAACTGGACAAGGAAAAGCACCAGGTCGCGTTTACCCTGTACGTGGACCCCGGCCATCGGGTTTACGTAAGACGGGTGAACGTGGCGGGCAATACGAAGACGCGGGATGTGGTCATTCGACGTGAGGTTCGGCAAATGGAGGGCGCTTGGTATGACAGCGCCAAGATCAAGCTATCCCAGGATCGGCTCAAGCGCCTGGGCTATTTTGAAAATGTGAACGTGGAAACGCCCATGGTAACCGGGACCACGGACCAGGTGGATCTCAATCTTAATGTGACCGAAAAATCGACCGGCAGTATCATGGTCGGCGCAGGCTTTTCATCAACGGAGGGACTCATCTTGTCGGGCTCGATCAACCAGGCCAACGTATTCGGAACCGGTGATGCGCTCGGGTTACAGATCAGCTCAGGCTCGGTGAACAAGGTATATTCGATCTCCTTTACCGACCCCTATTACACGCTTGATGGCGTGAGTCTCGGGTACGACGTCTACCGGCGCGACATCGACACCACAACCTTGTCCGGCGTCGGGCAATATCAGTCTTCCACCAAGGGTCTGGGGATGCGGTTTGGGTTGCCGCTCAATGAAAAGGACTTCCTCAATTTCGGCGTGGCGGCCGAATGGCTTGACGTGAATACGGTCGCCACCAGCCCCATTACCTATCAGGACTTTGTCAACACCTTTGGCAACCAAAACACAACGCTGCGATTGTCGAGTTCGGTGGCGCGTGATACCCGCAATAACTTCCTGTTTCCGACCGATGGCTTCATGGAAAGCATTGGGGTTGAGGCAGGCATTCCGCCGGGCTCGCTTGAATATTACCGGGTCAACGCCAAACACCAGCAATTCTTTCCCCTTAGCCAGAATTTCACCTTGATGGTTAACGCGGAAGCAGGCTACGGTGCAGGATTGAACGGCAAGCCACTGCCATTTTTCAAGAATTTCTTTGAAGGAGGGGTAAGTTCGATGCGTGGCTTTAATACGGGCACCATCGGGCCAAAGGGATTAAGCCCGGATGCCGTGGGCGATGTGTGCAGTCCGACGCCGGCCAACCCATACGCCAACTGCACCACGGTTTCGCTGGGCGGGAACATCCAGGCATTGGGCAACATCGAGATTTTTACCCCGATGCCGGGCATAAAGGATGGGTCCGTAAGACTTTCAACGTTTGTCGATGCAGGCGCGGTATTTGGTCCGAACGATTACCTTGGACGAGATGCTAACTTTAACTTCAATGCGTTTCGCATTTCTGCCGGGGTTGGGCTAGCCTGGAGCTCGCCGATGGGGCCGCTCAAGTTCAGCCTCGCGAAGCCAATTAGAAAAGAGACAGATGATCAGTCCCAAATATTTCAGTTCAACATGGGAACGACGTTCTAAATTTTTGGAGCATGTGTGTGATGAATAAACGCTATTTACCGATTGTTGCCGCAGTGGTTGGCCTTGCCCTGAGCGCGAATGCGCTGGCGGAAAAGATAGGCTTCGTCAATACCGAGCGCTTGCTCAAGGAAGCCCCGATTTCGTTACGCGCGCAAAAACGCCTGGAGAAGGAGTTTTCCGCGCGCGATCAGGACTTACAGAAGTTGGCCAAGCAAGCCCGCGATCTTCAGGCCCAGCTCGACAAGGAGGGCGTAACCATGTCGGATACCGATCGCAAAAACAAAGAGCGCGACCTGTCCAACCTAAATCAGACGCTGCAGCGCGAAGGCCGGGAATTCCGTGAGGACTTGAATCAGCGTCGTAACGAAGAGTTGATGCAGATCCAGGATAAAGCAAGAAAGGCGATCCAGGAAATTGCCAAGAGCGAGAAGTATGACCTGATCCTCGAGCAGGCAGTCTATTTCAATCCGAAGCTGGATATCACCGACCGGGTAATGAAGGAACTAAGCGACAAATAACGCTCCATGAGCGCCAACAAGGGGTATCGGCTGGATGAGATCATCACCCGCCTGGGGGGCGACCTGGCGGGCGATGGCGACACGTTGATACGGCAGGTCGCGCCCCTTGATCGGGCCAAGCCGGATGAGATCGGGTTTGTTTCCCAGTTCCGCTACCTCAAGCAACTTGAGGGGACCCGGGCCGGTGCGGTCATTCTTGCGCCTGATGCGCGAAATGCGACGACGCTTCCGCGTATACTGACCGACAACCCCTATCTTTATTTTGCCCGCGTGTCTGCCCTGTTCAATCCGCTGCCGGACGTCAGGCCGGGCATTCATCCCCGAGCGACCGTTTCACCGACGGCCCGTGTGGACAGTGCGGCAGAGATACAAGTCGGGGCCGTCGTGGGCGATGGCGCAGTGGTTGGGGCGCGCTCGGTCGTTGGGGCCAATGTGGTGCTGGGAGAACATGTTGCCATCGGCGATGATTGCCGTATCTATCCCAACGTGACCGTCTATCACCACTGCAGGATTGGCAGCCGGGTCATTTTGCATAGCGGATGCGTCATCGGTTCGGATGGTTTCGGGATCGCGCCGGACAAGGGTAGGTGGGAGAAGATTCCACACATCGGTAAGGTCTTGATTGGCGACGATGTGGAGGTCGGCGCGGGGACGACCATCGATCGCGGCGCGCTTGATGATACGATCATCGAGGAAGGAGTCAAACTTGATAACCAGATTCAAGTGGCGCACAACGTCTTGATTGGCGCTCACACCGCGATTGCAGCTTGCACTGGCATAGCCGGTAGCGCGAAAATCGGCAGGCATTGTGCAATAGGTGGCGCAGCCATGATCTTTGGTCACATCGAAATTGCAGACGGCACACGAATATCGACCAATACCCTGATTACCAAATCACTTAACAAGCCCGGAACCTACACATCAGCGTTGCCATTTTCCGAACACGACGTCTGGCAGCGAAATGCAGTCCACATGCGCAATCTAGATAAGTTGGTTGAGCGCATCAAACAACTGGAGCGGAAGGTCGCTGAATTGGAAAGAGACTTATGAAGATGACAATTGAGCAGGTGATGCAGTACCTGCCCCATCGCTACCCGTTTCTGTTGATCGATCGGGTGATTGACATTGAAGTGGGAAAACATATCGTTGCCCAGAAGAACGTAACCATTAACGAGCCTTTTTTTGCGGGCCATTTTCCCGGGCACCCCGTGATGCCGGGGGTGATGATCCTTGAGGCGATGGCGCAGGCGGCGGCCATCCTGTCGTTTATGACCAAAAACAAATTGCCGGACGAAGTTGGTATCGTTTATTTCGCGGGCATTGATCGGGCCCGATTCAAGCGCCCGGTTTTCCCTGGGGATCAGTTGATCCTTAAGGCTGAAATCATTCGGCATTTGAGGGGGATATGGAAATACACGACGCGTGCGGAAGTGGAGGGGGAAATCGTTGCAGAGGCAGAAATGATGGCGACACTCAGGGATAAGGCCTAGGCATGGGGAAAATTCATCCCACGGCCATTATTGCGCCGGAGGCCCGCGTCGCCGAAGAAGTGGAAATTGGCCCCTATTCCGTAATTGGACCGCATGTCGAAATTGGCGCTGGTACGAGCATCGGGGCGCACGCGGTGATTACGGGGCACACGCGGATTGGTCAGGCGAACAAGATTCTTCATTTCGTGTCCCTGGGTGAGGCCCCTCAGGACAAGAAGTATGCAGGTGAGCCAACGCGCCTGGAAATCGGCGACAACAACACGATTCGGGAGTTCTGCACATTCAACACGGGCACGGTTTTGGATCAGGGCGTCACGCGGATTGGGAGCGACAACTGGATCATGGCCTACGTTCACGTTGCCCACGATTGTCAGATCGGGAGTCACACGATCATGGCCAACTATGCGGCACTGGCAGGCCACGTGATCATTGGCGACTATGCGATTCTGGGCGGATTTACTGCCGTTCATCAGTTTTGCCGCTTGGGGGCCCACTGCTTTACCGCGTTTGGCACTGGCGTGGCACAGGACGTGCCACCTTATGTCATGGCGGCCGGCGTGCGGGCAGAGCCAAGTGGTATCAACAGCGAAGGCTTGCGCCGGCGAGGATTTACCAACGAAGCGATTGCCGCGATCAAGAAGGGCTATAAGACGCTGTACCGTTCCGGGCTCACCCTGGAGGAAGCCAAGGACCAGCTCGCCAAGCTGGCTGAGGAGCAGGCCGAAGTGGCGCCGCTGCTGGACTTTATACGGCAGAGTCAACGCGGCATTATTCGTTAAATGGCGAAGGTGGGGCTTGTTGCCGGGGAGAACTCTGGGGACTTGCTTGGTAGCCACCTTATCGCAGCACTCATCGCGAAGCAGCCCGAACTCCAGTTCGAGGGGATCGCTGGACCGCGCATGGCCGAAATGGGATGTCGGGTCCTCCATTCAAGCGATCGACTGGCGGTGAATGGTTACGTCGAAGTGATTCGGCATCTGCCTGCGCTCCTTAAGTTGCGACACGATATTGCCCGTCACTTTGAACGGCACCGCCCGGACGTGTTTGTTGGCATCGATGCGCCCGATTTCAATTTTGGCCTGGAGGAAAGGCTCAAACGATCCGGAATTCGCACGGTTCATTTTGTCAGCCCGTCGCTTTGGGCCTGGCGAGGTGAGCGAATTCACTCGATCAAGCGTGCCGTATCGCAGATGCTCGTCGTCTTTCCGTTTGAGGAAGACCTCTATGCACGCGCGGGCATCCCGGTCTGTTATGTGGGCCATCCCCTGGCAGACGTGCTGCCGCTTCAGCCCGATTCGGTTGCGGCGCGCCAGGCGTTAGGGTTGCCCTCCGACGGGGAGGTCGCAGCGTTGCTGCCCGGCAGCCGACGGGGCGAGATAAAGCGTCTATTGCCCGTGCTATTGGAAACCGGCAAGCTCTTGGCGAAACGCCGCCCCGGCATGCACTTCGTACTTCCCATCGCGAGCGATGCACTCGCGGGGCCAATTCGGGCCCAGGTCGCCTCAAGTGGGCTGTCGGTTACGCTGACAAGCGGGCAGTCCACCCAGGCGATGACCGCGGCCGATGTGGTGGTGCTGGCATCCGGTACGGCTACCCTGGAAGCAATGTTGCTCAAGAAGCCGATGGTGATTACCTATAAGGTCCCGGCCTTGACCTATTCCATTGTGCTGCGCAAGGCCCAGTTGCCTTGGGTGGGCTTACCGAATATCCTCTTGAAGCGCTTTGCCGTGCCCGAGCTGCTTCAGCGGGAAGCGACGCCGCAGGCGCTGGCCGGTGCGGCCGAAGCGTGGCTGCAATCGCCCGAAAAAGTGGCGTCTCTCAAGGGCGAATTCCTAGCCATGCACCAGGCATTGCGGTGCAATGCCGCCGAGCGGATTGCGGATGCACTGTTGCCATACTTGCAGGGCGGGATATGACGCATTCCCATCTCGTATTGTGCGGCGTCGATGAGGCAGGGCGGGGTCCGCTGGCGGGCCCGGTGTTCGCAGCAGCAGTCATACTGAATTCGGGTCGGCCGATTGAAGGCTTGCGAGATTCGAAGAAGCTGTCGCCCAAGAAGCGAATGGCGCTGGAAGGCCTGATCAAGGAGTACGCTTTATCCTGGTGTGTGGCTCAGGCCTCCGTGGCAGAGATTGACGCCATGAATATCCTGGAAGCAACGATGTTGGCCATGCAAAGAGCCGTGCTGGGACTCTCAGATCGGCCGGATCTTGTCCAGGTCGACGGGAATCGTTGCCCGCGCTTGAGTTATCCCGTTGAGGCTGTCGTGCGGGGGGACGCCACCGTTTCCGCCATATCGGCGGCCTCGATTTTGGCCAAGACGGCGCGAGACCGGATCATGGGCGCGCTGCACCTGGACTATCCTGAATACGGGTTCGACGAGCATTTTGGTTATGGCACGGCTAAACACTTGGTCGCTTTGCGCCGTTATGGGCCGTGTGGCCTTCATCGCCTAAGCTTCGCGCCGGTCAGAGAACTGTTAGGCGAACCTGGGTCAAGCGGCCAGCGTATGCTGTGGTGAGTCGGGCTGGGGCCCCCATCGCGCTTGGGTTTGGCTCCACCATTATGGGTCGCGTGCCCCTGAAATTCGGGATTGATGAGAGAAGATTCAAAAGATGCATCGCAAAATACTAGGGAGTGGCCATGGATGTGACTGAAACGCGGGCTGAGCAACGACGCCAGATCCGTTTCGCGGTTTCGCTGTCTGCCCGCCTGACGATCGGGAGTCAGCGGGACATTCCTTGCGAGATCAAGGATTTCTGTCTTGGGGGACTATTTCTGCGGTTTGAGTCGGAGAGTGCGGCCCAGTCCGCCGTTGGCCAGGAGGGCCAGGAACTCAAGGTCGCCTTTACGCCCCCGGCGTCGATCAGTGAGCGTACCATCGAAGTGAAGGGCACGCTGGTGCGACGGGGCAGCAACGGCATTGGCATCGCATTCTTGGAAAGTGCGCGCGAGGCGACCCGGGTTCTGCACAAGGTGGCCATCGCCGGCCGCACGCAGCGCATTGTTGCGAGCCTTCACCCCGAAAGGGGCGGTGAGGCAGTCAAGGAAGCAGCGCAGGCCTTGCTGAGCGATACCATGGAGGTGAGCGTTCAGCGCTTTGGTGAGGCCATCGAAGAAAAGCTCAGCGTGGCGTCGGCGACGGCACAAAGCTTCAATGAACATAACGAGCTCCTTCTGGCGGTAAGCGAATTCAGGGTTAACTTTCCCGTTGTCAAACACCGCTTCCTGGCGGGAATCTTGGATTCGATCCGGGAACTTGAAACCGGTACGTTTAAATCGGATGCTCAAGCCGAGAGCACTGAGCTGAGCATCGTCGAGAAAGCCGAGTTTGAAGATTGGCTGAATGCGACATCGGAAGCGGCCAAGCTCGAAGAGTATTTCCAGTCCGAGTTAAATGATGTCGAGTTGCGGCTGGAGCAGCTCTATGGCTATGCGCTTGATGCGGGCGTAAACCCGTACAGTCCCACCCGTATATTCCACGTGTTCTCGACGGCATTGGAGTCCGTCATCCAGTCAGGCAAGGTCCGGCAGACGGCCTATGTGACGCTCAAGGAGACCCTTCAGGAGCCATTGAGCGTCTTATATCAGAAGCTCGATGAAATTCTTCCCAAGGCGCAGCCTGTTGCTCGAGCCGCCTCTCAGCCTGCCACCGGAAGCGCTGGGGCGGGGACACCTGCGGCCGCCGCCGATCAGCCCGTCGGGCGCGACGCTGAAAATCTGGCATCCCAGCAAGCGGGATCGCCGGGCTCTCCTGGTGCCGCGGGGAGTCCATCGAGTCGCTTCGAGACCGGGGGGGGCGGCGGCCAGCCCGGTGGCGCCACCACCATGGGCAAGATGGCGCAGGCCTTGATGGGACTTTTCCGGAGGAATCAGCCACACAGCCTCGCCATGCCGGGTGCCGCGGGTGCTCAGCCCATTGGGGTCCCCACGGGTGGTCAGCCCATGGGCGCCGCCCCGCCGCCGGTTGCTGGCGGGCAGCCTACGGCACCGCGGATGGGGACGTTATCCGCGGGCCAAGGCGTACCGGGGATCGCCATCGGTGCGCCCCTGCCCTATGCGGGCAAGGTCGTTCAGGAGTTGGCGGCCGCCGGTGCAATTGCCCCGGGTACGGAGGCCGCGGTCCAGGGTTCGGTTGATGTCTTCAGCACGCTCGTTTCTGCAATGGATGCGGAAAAATCGGTGCCAAGCCAAATCAGACCCTACTTCAAGCGATTAGAGGAGCCGCTTCTCAAACTCGCGATCCAGGATCCCAATTTCTTTGATTCGGCCCAGCATCCCGCGCATCGCGCGCTCAATGCAATTGATCGACTTTCCTTGGTTTCCAGTGATAACGGCGAGGTCAAGGACGAGAACCTGCTCAAGCTCATCAATCGCTGGATCGAGCGAATTCGTGCTGAGGCGGCGACCAATCCGGGCATCTATGATGAAGCGCGGCTGCAGCTTGAAAAAGTGTTGGAACCGCTGCTACGCGCGCGTTTGGGCCGTATCGCACGATTGCAGGAGGCCTTGGAGGGTTGGCAGAAAACCAGTCAGGCCAAGCGTTCCATTACCCGTAAGATTGAAGAGCGGTTGGGGGGCAAACGCGTACCCGTCGTCGTGCTTGATCTGTTAAACAGCGGGTGGCGAAATTACCTCACCCGGGTCATGCTGCGCGACACCACCGATCCCGCCGAACAGGCCAAGGCCTGGGACGCCGTCGATAGCTTGCTCGAGTGGCTGCGTCAGGAGTCGGCTGAAGCGATCGAGCGGGACAAAGCGCATCAGCTATTGCAGTATCTCGACACGCAGCTTGCCTTGGTCAGCGCGGATCGGGACGAGCAGCAGCGGGTGGTAGACCGACTGGCCGAAAACGTGCTGTACGGCAAAGACCGGTCACGGATTACCTACACGAGCCTCAAACCCGGCCATTTGGACGACGCGGCCGCGGAATCGCTCACCGACGAAGAGACTGAGCGAGTTGGCCAGCTCCATGTCGGTGATTGGTTTACCTCAGAGTTGCTTGCGGAGCCGCTTAACCTGGTTTGGATCGGGGATGATCCACCGCTGTATGTTTTCGCCAATTTCAGAGGCGTGAAGAAGCTGGATGCGAAACCCAAGGACCTGGTCAAGCGCTTGCGGGACGGTGAATTCAAGCCCACCGACAGCCTAGAGCTCCCCCTGATGGATCGCTCGTTCAGTTCGATGGTGCAACACATGCATCGCAGCCTGATGCGGCAGGCAATGCTCGACCCAGTGACCGGGGCCATTCGGCAGCAGGAATTCATGCGCCGGGTGCGACATACCTGGGTGCGTGAAGGGACGGGCGACTTCGGATTCGCAATTGGCGTGGCAGATTTCGAAGACCTCCGCCTATACCAGTCACAACTCGACAATGAAGGCCGGACTGCGTTGCTGATTCAATTGGCAGAGTACCTGAAGAGCAATCTGCCCGATCCCGAGCTATTGGCGCGCTGTGGTGACCGGATTTTTGCCTTCATGCTCAAGGCCGGCAATCATCCGGAGGCATTGGAGCTTGCGGAGCGCCTGATTACCCAGGTCAGCAAGTTCACCTTTAGTTACAAAGGGCAGACATACCCGCTCACGGTCAATGTGGGGCTGGCCTGGTCGGTGGATTGCCTGGATCCGGACGGTTTGTACACCAAAGCCGATGAGGCCTGTATTTCCTCCAAACACGAGGGGCGCAACCAGATTGTCCTATACCGCGACGACGATCTCGTGCACCAGCATGACGGCGGATTGGTTTATTGGGCGAGCCACATTAATAACGTTCTATCGGACAGCCACCTCACGTTGCGCTGCCAGCCCATCATGCCAATCGACAATGTACTGGGCGATCCGGCCCATTTCGAAATTCTGTTAGGCGCGCCTCCGAATGCAGCCAACCCCATAAACGTGGGCGAGTTCGTGGCTTCCGTCGAGCGCCTGAAGCGGGGCACTGAACTCGATCGTTGGGTGTTTGCGACGGTATTCGACTGGATACGCAAAAATCCCGCAACGTTTGACAAGGTTGGTAGCTTCTCGATCAACATTTCGGGGCAGTCGATCGGCAGTAAGGGTTTCTTCGATTTTGTCAGTGCGGAGCTCGGCAAAGGGGATATTCCCGGGTACAAGTTGATCTTCGAAATAACGGAAAGCGCCGCGATTGACAGCTTCAGCCATGCCGAAGAGTTCGTTCGGCATCTGCGCCGTTATGGTTGCCGATTCTCGCTCGACGATTTCGGCGTGGGGTTCTCTTCCTATTCCTATCTCAAGAAGCTCAAGGTGGATTACCTCAAGATCGATGGTTCCTTTATCCGCGATATGCTGCGCAACGAAGTCGACGTGGCGCTGGTGTCGTCCATGAATGAAACGAGTCGTTTTCTTGGCATCAAAACGATCGCCGAATCGGTTGAAAACGAGGAGACCCTGACGAAACTTAGGGAGATCGGCGTCGATTACGTTCAGGGTTACCATACGGGCAGGCCGATTTACATCGATGAGTTACTGAAGGCGGCCTAGCTAACCCGCATTTCGAATTCGCCCACCAATTGCCGCAGGCTGCACGCTTCCCGCTCCGGCTGCATCAAATGCCGGCGACCGCGGCACTGCGCGACCAGTCCGGCATAAAAATCCGGGTCATGCTCAGCCTTGGAGATCACGCGCGCCAGCTGACGCTCATTCCCGACCGGGAAGAAGCCGTTGTAGTCGTCACCCAACATGCCAACGTTTCCGGGGATGTCCGAGGCAATGACCGGTACATTGGCGGCCAAAGCCTCGGAAATCACATTCGCCCCCCCCTCCATCAGCGAGCTGACCACGAGCAAGTGGGCGCCGGCGAGCTTTTGCAAGACCCGCTCGTGTGGGGTCTCGCCCGCCCAGTGCCAGCGCCTCAATTGCTGCTCAACGCGGTAAGCGAGGTCCGCCATGTCCTTCGAAAGCGCTCGCCCAAGATGCGTAATCTGAGTCAAGGAATGCTCCGCCAAATAGGCGGACGCAAATGCCGGGCGAAATGGGTCCTTCTCCTCCCTGAGGTGGCCGATGACCAGTACATTGAATTGGCCAGCGTGCTCAGTCCTCCGGTCAATGTCCGGTGCAGATTGGTAGATGACCCTTGTCTTCGCAGCGGAAGACGGGCTTAACTCCAGGACAGCCTTGTCCTGTAAGACCACGATGCGGTGCGCCAACTGCAGGGCCCGTTGGGCCGAGTCGTCGTGATGAATATCGCGGTATAAGTCAGTGCCCGTCAGTGCCACGACCAGCGGAATGCTGGGATACCGCGCTGCAAAGGCCTCGATTGCCTGGGCACTGCGACGGGCATGCAAGGCAATCATCACGTCGGCGGGTTTGCCGTCCCAGGACATCTGAACGCGCACCGTGTGGCCGGCATCGCGCAGAATATCCCGCCACCTGGCGGCGGTATACCAGTTGCCGTTACGCTGCTCGCGAAGCGCTGGAGTGATCAGTACGATCTTCATGGGAGAATTTATTGGGATTATAGTGAACCCGTTTTGACCAGATGGAAATACCGTCACAATGGAAACCTGTATCACTTCGCGCGACAATCCACTCATCAAGCGGCTGAAGTCGCTTGCTGATTCGGGACGTGAACGACGCGAAGCGCAGATGACGCTGCTCGATGGCCTGCACCTCATTTACGCCTATTTACAGGCCGGAGGACGGCCCGTTACGTTGCTGCGTGCTGAGTCTTGTAGGGTGGAAGTTTGGGCGTCGCTTACGGGACGTTGCCCGCAGGCCAAGCAGGTCAGTCTGCCAGACGGTCTGTTTCGTGAACTCTCGCCGGTTGAGACACCCGTGGGGGTGATGGCGGAAGTGGCGTGGCTTTACCCGATTGCCCAGAGTGAAAACGCGCTCGTGTTGTTGCTTGAGGACATTCAGGATCCGGGCAATTTGGGGAGCCTGCTGCGCAGTGCAGCCGCCGCAGGGGCGACGCGCGCCCTGTTGTCGAAGGGGTGCGCCGATCCATGGTCACCCAAGTCCCTGCGTGGCGGCCAAGGCGCTCAGTTCGTCCTTCCGGTACAGCAGCGGGTTGACCTGCTTGATTGGATTCAGCTTAATCCCATGATCGCGGTGATCGCACTGACGCTAAACGATTCAGTTTCACTCTATCAGGTGGATCTGTCTGGGCGAGTCGGGATCCTGGTCGGGAACGAGGGCGCAGGGTTATCTGAATCGGTACGGGCGGCAGCACTATACCGGGTGAGAATTCCCATGCCCGGGCGCGCTGAATCATTGAATGTCGGAGCGGCTGCCGCGATCGCCCTGTTTGAAGCGGTTCGGCAACGCCACCCGCCTCATGAACCGTAAACGATATGCGCGGCGATCTCTTCCACTGATCGGCGGGTTGAGTCAAAGAGCGGTACGCCATGCTTTCTGAACAGCCGCTCGGCGTCCGCCACCTCCTGGCGGCAGTTAATCAGGCTGGCGTAGTGGCTTCCAGGCAGACGCGCTTCCCGAATTTGCGCCAGACGCTCGGCGGAGAGCGTCAGTGCCTTGAGCCGCGGCAGGTTGTCAAGCAACCGCTGTGGCAGGCTCTGCGCTCCGAGGTCGTCTGGCGTCAACGGATAGTTCGCGACTTTCTTGCCGTACTGCAACGCAATATAGAGCGCGGTGGGCGTCTTGCCCGCGCGGGACACGCCGGAAACAATTAAATCAGCTTCAGCGAGCCGGTCGGGGTTCAATCCGTCGTCAAACGCCAGCGCAAAATTCACCGCTTCGATTCGGTCTTCATAACCGTAACTCACGCCGTGGGTGAGACCCGCAATCGATTCCGGGGATTGGTTTAGCGCCAGTGACAGCGGAATAGAAAACGCCGCGAATGGATCAAACACCGGCGTGCCACTTTGCGCCAAGCGCTCTCGCAATGCTGGGTCGGTGAGGGTGGAAAACACCAATGCAGGTGATGCCGTTGCAATGCGCCTCAGCAGTTGCGGCATGTTGTCTTGGGTGACGAAAGGCACGGTTAGGGTTTTGTAGCGGAGCCCGCTAAACTGGGAGAGCAAACTGCGGCCCATCGCCTCGGCGGTCACGCCGGTATGATCCGATACAAAAAAGACAGTCCATTCAGCCATGGAGATTTTAATGACGGTAGCAGCACCCGACTATATCCTTTCCCTTGATCAGGTGTCGATGGTCGATGTGCCGGTGGTCGGAGGGAAGAATGCCTCTTTGGGTGAAATGATCGGCGCGCTTTCGACCCTCGGTGTCCGGGTGCCCGGTGGTTTCGCCACCACGGCGCAGGCTTTTCTGGATACCTTGGAACTCAATGACCTGTCGGATCGCCTCCGTGATCGGTTGCGCGACCTCAATGTGGATGATCTGCCGGCACTGCAGTCGGCAGGTGCAGAAATTCGCCTCTGGGTTGAGCAGGCGCGCCTCCCGATTCGTCTTGAACACGCCATTCGCAGTGCCTACGCGGACTTGGGTACGGACGTTGCCGTTGCAGTACGGTCGTCCGCCACGGCAGAGGACCTCCCGGACGCGTCCTTTGCCGGACAGCAGGAAACCTACCTCAACGTGCAGGGCGCGGACGCAGTCATTGCTCATGTCAAGAAAGTCTTTGCCTCGCTCTATAACGATCGGGCGATTGCTTATCGCGTCCACCATGGGTATGAGCACCAGTTGGTTGCGCTATCCGCAGGCATCCAGCGCATGGTTCGTTCCGATCTGGCAGCGGCGGGTGTCATGTTCACACTCGACACCGAATCCGGCTTTCGCGACGTGGTCTTCATCACTGCGTCCTATGGGCTCGGAGAAATGGTGGTTCAAGGTGCCGTCAATCCGGACGAGTTCTACGTGCACAAGCCAACCCGCGCAGTCATCAGCAAGGCATTGGGCAGCAAGGCAATCAAGCTCGTGTACGGAAAGACGGGGACGGTCACGCTCGATACGTCAGCGGCAGAACGGACCCAGTTTTCCTTGAGCGATTCCGACCTGCAGTGTTTGGCCGACATGGCGATCACCATCGAGCAGCACTATGGCCGGCCGATGGACATTGAATGGGCCAAGGATGGAGTGACGCACGAACTCTATATTGTTCAGGCTCGCCCAGAAACCGTTAAAGCCCGACAGAACGGCGTTGGGCAGCGCTACGTCTTGAAAGAAAGCGGTCAGGTCAAAATTACCGGTCGCGCCATCGGACAAAAGATAGGCGCGGGGCCCGTGTGTGTGGTGGAGAGCCCGGCAAAGATGCAAAAGGTCAGGCCCGGCGACGTCCTGGTGGCGGACCTGACGGACCCGGACTGGGAACCGGTGATGAAGCGGGCGGCGGCCATCGTGACCAATCGGGGCGGGCGCACCTGCCATGCTGCGATCGTTGCCAGAGAACTTGGCATCCCCGCTGTAGTCGGTACAGGCGATGCAACGCGACTGTTAAAAGAAGGCGAGGATGTGACGGTGTCCTGCGCCGAAGGCGAGTCAGGGAAGGTCTATGCCGGTCGGCTGAAGTTTGAAGTCATCGCCGCTTCCCCGGGTGAGCTTCCGGAGCCCGCCGTAAAGATCATGATGAATGTCGCCAATCCGGGTCGCGCGTTTGAGTTCTGCCAACTGCCCAATCATGGCATTGGACTTGCCCGGCTTGAATTCATCATCAACAATCAGATTGGCCTGCATCCCTTGGCGGCGCTGGCATGGCCAAACGTGCCGGAGGAAATTCGCGGACCGGTTCGGGACAAGTCGGCGGGTTATTTGGACCCGGTTTCGTTCTACGTGGACAAACTCGCGGAGGGCATTGCGACTCTAGCCGCCGCATTCTGGCCCAAGCCCGTGATTGTTCGGTTATCGGACTTCAAGTCCAACGAATATGCGCACCTGCTGGGCGGAAACCTGTATGAGCCGGTGGAAGAAAATCCCATGCTGGGATTTCGCGGTGCGGCGCGCTACGTGTCGAAATCCTTTCAGCCGGCCTTCGAGCTCGAATGCCGGGCCCTGAAGAAGGTCCGTCACGCGATGGGTCTGACCAACGTCGAGATCATGGTGCCGTTTGTTCGCACCGTAG
>JBKQNQ010000276.1:0-6198 GCA_052145875.1 Thiobacillaceae bacterium | reverse complement strand
ACCGCCACGGCTTCACCACTGTCTTCGAGAAATACCTCGGGGGTGTCAAGCGCGGCAGGCTTGGCGAAGTGCCCCATCTCTTCTACGACGATCATGGCCGTTTCCTGATCGAGCACCTGGTTGATGGTCACCATGGAACCAAGTTTCATTAGCACCTTGATGACTTCAGCGGCCTTGACCGACATTTTGTGGGCAAGGTCGCCCACGCTTATGGTTTCAGGCACCAGCACTTCGTGAACAATCGGCTCCGTTGGGGCGACGAACTGGTGTTCGGTCTCGTGCTTGTGCTTGCCACCCGCCTTTTTGCCGCGCCAACTCGTATCCGTGCCACTTACGCCACGCACCTTAAGGCCACGTCGCTTCTGGGCGTCCTCACGTTCGGCCACCTTGCTTCGCTTGGCACCTTTCTTGTCGGCGGCTTTTTCAACGGATATCTCAGGCTTGTGCAGCGTGCCGGTCGTTGGCTCAGTCTTAGTGGCCACTACCTTAGCCTGTTCGGTACGAGCAACGTCTGCCGCCTTGCGCGCCGCTTCCTGTTCATGTTTTTGCCGCGAATCCTGCTGCTGCCGATCGAGCAGGGCCTGATGACGACGCGCTTCATCTTCGCGCACCTTGAGTTCGGCCTTGCCAATCACAGATTCACGCGATACCCGTGTGGTCTTGCGCGGCTTTTCCTCCGTTGTTGTAACGGCTTCAGGAACCGTGATCTTTTCCTCGATAACCGGAGCAGCAACGGGCTCGGCTTCTTTCTCCGGCGCGGGGGCCTCCGGAACAATGACCGCGACGGGCTCAATGACCGGGGCGGAGGCAGCGGGGAAGGCTTCAGGTGTCACCTCCGTTACTGCAACGTCCTCCATGATCTCAGGCATCGGCATCACCGTTTCGTCTTGGGCGGCGCCCGCTTCGCGCTTAACATAGGTGCGCTTCTTCCGCACTTCTACATGGATGGTGCGAGCCTTTCCGCTGCCATCGGACTTCTTGATCTCGGTGGTTTGCTTGCGCGTAAGCGTAATCTTGGTCTTAGCGGGCTTCTCCTCTGCGCCATGCATCTTGCGCAGGTGATCGAGCAACTGGGTCTTGTCGCCTTCAGTTATGCTGTCATCCCCGCTGGCCTTGTGGACACCGGCGGCCTTAAGCTGATCGAGCAGCAGGTCGGTTGACAGCTTGAGTTCTTTGGCGAATTGTTCGACGTTCATTGAGCTTCCGTTAGCAATACCAGGTCCTGAGCTTCTTCAATCAGGTCCCTACTCCGCAAACCAAGAGGCGCGGGCGGCCATGATCAAATCCTTGGCCCGGGCCTCTTCCATAAGTACGAGTTCCATCAGTTCGTCCACCGCCAGATCGGCCAGATCCTCGGTTGTGTGTATGCCCTTGGCAGCCAGCATCCGTGCGGTGTCCGCATCCATGCCGCTAAGTGATTGCAAGTCATCGGCTGAGGCCTCGACTTTCTCCTCGCCTACAATGGCAGCCGTCAGCAGGGCATTACGCGCACGGTTACGCAACTCATTGATGATGTCATCATCAAATGACTCGATTTCCTGCAATTCAGCCATCGGAACGTAGGCCACTTCTTCCAGCGTAGAGAAGCCTTCGTCGACCAGAATCTGAGCGACTTCCTGGTCCACATCAAGTTTTTCGATGAACAGATGCAAGATGGATTCGGTTTCTTGAGCGTGCTTCGTCTCGGCCTCCTGCTCGGTAATGAGGTTGAGCTCCCAGCCGGTGAGCTCCGAGGCAAGTCGCACGTTCTGCCCATTAGAGCCGATGGCCTTGCCAAGTTGATCCTCTTCCACCACCACATCCATGCTGTGTTTGTCTTCATCCACCAAAATGCGACTGACTTCAGCGGGCGCAAGGGCATTGATGACAAATTGGGCAGGTTCAGGCGACCAAAGAATGATGTCGACACGTTCGCCGGCTAACTCGTTCGTCACGGAAGTGACGCGAGAGCCGCGAAGCCCAATGCAGGTGCCGATCGGATCGATGCGCGGATCATTTGACTTAACGGCAATCTTGGCCCGTAGTCCAGGGTCGCGCGCCGCGGCCTTGATTTCCAGAAGCCCTTCCTCAATTTCCGGGACTTCCAGTTCGAACAACTTCATGATGAACTCAGGCGCCGTGCGGGACAGAACCAACTGGGGACCGCGCACGCTGCGTTCAATGCGGGACAGATAGGCACGCGCCCGGTCGCCGACGCGCAGGTTCTCGCGCGGGATCATCTGGTCGCGGTGCAAGAAGCCCTCCACCCGTCCGGATTCGATGATCGCATTACCGCGGTCCATGCGCTTCACCGTTCCAGTGACCAGATGTTCCTTGCGTGCCAGAAAATCGTTGAGAACCTGTTCACGTTCCGCGTCACGGATTTTCTGCAGGATTACCTGTTTCGCAGCCTGCGCACCGATTCGCCCGAACTCGATATTGTCTAGTTTTTCCTCGATGAAATCGCCAACCTGGCTATCCGGGTGATCATACTGTGCGTCTACCAGCAGGATTTGACGGTCTTCAGACTCCAGCTCCTGCTCGGTGACGACCTGCCAGCGGCGGTAGGATTCATAATCCCCGGTTTTCTTGTCGATCGTCACGCGCACATCTGCGTCGCCCTTGAAGCGCTTCTTGGTTGCAGAGGCCAGCGCCATTTCCAGAGCGCCGAACACCACATCCTTCTCCACGTTTTTTTCCCGTGCCAGCGCATCCACCAGCAACAATATTTCACGGCTCATCGTACTCTCCACGTCCCCTGTTTCACCCCAGGGGCTTAAATCTCGGGCTGCAAACGCGCGAAATCCACATTCGTCAGCTCCACCATCATTTCCCCATCTTCCATTTCCAGCCGCACTTTTCCGTCCGTCAGCCCAAGCAACCTGCCGGCCAGCTTTCGCCGGTTGTCCATGGGGACGCGCAGCTTGACGACCACATTTTCGCCGGAAAACCGCAGGTAATCGGCGGCTTTTGTTAGCGGCCGGTCCAGTCCTGGCGACGACACTTCGAGTCGTCCATAGTCGATATTTTCGACCGTGAACAGACGCGTCAGGTGATTGCTGACCGCAACGCAATCGTCGATACTTATCCCGCCTGGCTTATCGATGAACACTTGCAGTTGCCGACCTCGGCCCCGCACCAATTGCACCAGTTCATACCCCATTCCGGACAGGGTCGTTTCAAGCAAGGCCTGAAGGGTCATCGTACAAATTCCGCCCGACAAACAAAAAATGGGCGAATCGCCCATCTACAACCCGTAATTATACATTATTTAAAACGACGACATAAGAAAGTCCATCGCGGCGAGTTGCCTCACAAATAATGTAACCGAAGGGGTATGCAAAAGGATTCGTTGCTTCAAATTGAAGGTAACCGACGGAATGCAGGTTACCGATCATGGGCAAACACGAGAAGCGGGCCTATCTTAATGCCATTCGTGGACGCTACCGCAAGGCAGGCCGGGCGGACAAGGCCACCAATAAATCCACCCGCACCGCCTTCGCGATCGCTGTTTAGGTTCAGCAAGGAGAAAAGTGTGTTCCCTTCCCCGCGTTTGCTTTGAGACTGATCGCCCATCATGGCTAATAGGGTCGCACCCACACGGTCTGACGCCGATAACTCTGCCGGCACTTTATGCCTGCCGCTTATAACGATTGGCGCACCGTGGGCTGATTCCATGTCGGCGCGGGTCATCCAGAACCCACTCACGATGCCGGATATACGACTGCATGCGCTTCCTCACAGCCACCCCTATCGATCGCGTCTCTTGCTATTAGGGGGAGTCCATATATGCTCAGTTAGAATTCGACGACCTTGCCGT
Organism: Thiobacillaceae bacterium; assembly: GCA_052145875.1. Lineage (GTDB taxonomy): Bacteria > Pseudomonadota > Gammaproteobacteria > Burkholderiales > Thiobacillaceae > DASQBT01. The sequence continues at coordinate 2,399 of JBKQNQ010000276.1, read as the reverse complement.
TTTGGGCTGTCTCGTTTTGCGGAGCCGCAAGCCGTTCGAGCGTGAAAACACTCAAGTGCGCCGGCGCCCGCGCAAATGGGTCAAATGAGAGACAGATCTCCGACATGCGTCCGGATATCAGTAGCCTCACCGTCTTATCAAAGAAGTCGGCCTCGGCGACAAAGAAAAGGTCGGCGACATGAAGCCCAGAAATGCACGAACTCGCGACCTGATGGGGCCAAATACGCATCGCTTGCTTTCGGTGCCTGAAAAACTTCGGTTGAGCAGGTTCGACTTCCATAAATCACTGATTTGTTCAGCGCGTCCTTAGGTCAACCGTTTCCTGAACAGCCAAGCCGCGCCCGACAGCGTCACCATTCCGATGATTGCGAGCGGGACAAAATCCGGGACCAAGGTAGTGAAGCTCGCCCCCTCCAGGTAAACGCGCTTCGTGATGTCCAGGGCGTAGCGCAGGGGATTGATAACCATGACCGTTTGGAGTGCATCCGGCATGCTGCTGAAGGGTGTCGTGAAGCCAGACAGCAGGGCGAACGGCATCACCAGAAGGAACGCAAAGAGCATGGCTTGCTGCATAGTCTTTGAGATGGATGACACGAACAGGCCGAGACCAACGGCAGCCAAGAGAAACAGCCCAAGCCCGGCATACAGAACGAAGAAGGAGCCGACGAAGGGAATGTGAAACCACAACTGCGCGATAAGCAGGATCGTGGTGGATTGTCCCAGGCCGATGGTCATGTTGGGGATGGCCTTTCCCGCCATGATTTCCGACGGTCGAAACGGTGTGACCAGCAGTTGATCGAATGTTCCTTGTTCGCGCTCACGAGCCACGGACAAGGCCGTCAGCATCATCGTGCCCATCATCGTCAGGGTGCCGATCAGGCTTGGAATCATGCTCCAGCGCGAGTCGAGGTTCGGGTTGTACCAAGAGCGCGTGACGACCCGAACCGTCGGGCCGCCCTGACCATGCGCTTTTCGCCAGTCTTCGTTGAAGTTCTCAACGACGCTGTTGAGATACCCCAAGGCGGTGCCGGCGGTATTGGAATTTCGGCCGTCAGCGATAACCTCAAGCGGCGCTGCTCGGCCAGCGACCAGATTCCGTTCGAAACCTTGGTCGATCTGGACGACGAGAAGCGCGCGACCGCTGTCGATCCAGGTTGCAATGTCCTTTGGGCGGCGAAGGTCGGACTGGCGCCGAAAGACGCCGGAGCCATCCAAGCGGGAGAGCAAAGCGACGGAGGCGGCGCTATGGTCCTGGTTAAGAACGGCGTAAGCAACTGTGTTGAGGTCGAAGCTGGCAGCATAGCCGAAGATCAGGCACTGTAGGATCGGCGGCAGAAAAATGATGAAGCGGCTGCGGGGATCCTTCAAGACAGCAAGGAATTCCTTACCGATCAGCGCCAGGATTCGAAGGAAGGAGGCACGCATGAGAATACCTCAGTTAAGTTGCTTACGGGTGGCCAATCGGGTTGCGACCATGAGCGCCGTGGCCATCGCCGTCAAGATTCCCAAGTTCTGCCAGATCACACTGCCGACGTCGCCGGCGAGATACAGCGTCTGCAAAAGCGTGACCGCATATCGGGCCGGCAGGACGTAAGTGATGCCCCGAATGACTGTTGGCATGTTCCTGATGTCGTAGAGAAACCCCGAAAGCATCATCGCTGGTAGGAAAGTCAGAGTCATTGCCAGTTGGCTGGCGAGAAACTGGCTCTTGACCAGCGTGGATACGAGCAACCCGATCCCCAGGGCAACTACGAGGTAGACCATCGAGGAAGCGAAGAGCAGGAGAATTGAACCACGCAGGGGGATATGGAAGAGGAAATGACCGGCAAGAATACAGAGTACAAATCCGATCAGGCCCAAGGCAAAGTAGGGGAGGAACTTGCTCGTGAGAAACTCCCCGGCTGTCATTGGCGTCACGAAGAGCGCCTCGAGCGTGCCCCGTTCCCACTCACGGGCGACCACCATGGCGGTGAGGAATGCGCCAATGATGGTCATGACCAACACAATCAATCCCGGGACTAGAAAGAAGTGACTATCATTGGCCTCGTTGAACCACATGCGGTTCACAACGATTACAGAGCCGACTGAGGGCGAGGCTGCTGACTGGGACTGCGCCGCACTCCATTCGGCAACTGGCCCCTGCGCATAAGCTTGCATGATGCGGGCCTCGTTCGCGTCCGTGCCGTTCACCACAATCTGAACTTCGGCGTCGCCGCGATGCCAGCGCCGGGAGAAATCGGAGGGGATGTCCAATATACCGTCTACCTTCCGATTCAGCACGAGCGTTGTCGCGTCGGTCATCGAGTGGGCCACCGTAACCACGAAATTGGGCGAAAGCTGAAATGCCCCAATCAGCGCAGCACTATCCGACGAGAGGTCATTGTCGATCACGGCGACTG